>PNAP01000047.1 GCA_003169735.1 Chloroflexota bacterium
ACGCGGGCGATGCAGTTCGTGGCCGCGTCGAAGCTGAAGCGCGTCCAGGAGGCGACCCTCCAGGCGCGGCCGTACCGCGACAAGCTCGACGAGGTCCTGGCCGACGTCGCGTCGGTGCTCGGCGGGGAGGACCATCCGCTGCTCGCGCGACGAGAGGGCGGCACGCGGCTGCTGGTCATCTTCACGACCGATCGCGGCCTGGCCGGGTCGCTGAATACGAACACCATCCGTTTCGCCGCCGCCGAGATCACCCGCCACACCGGCGACCTCCGGGTGGTGACCGTCGGGCGCAAGGGCAACGCCGCGATGCGCCGCGCCCACGTGCCGATCGCCGCTTCCTTCGAGGGTTTCGGCGACAAGCCGACGTTCGCGGCCGTCCTGCCGCTCGCCCGACTCATCACCGACGACTACCTGGCCGGCACCTACGCCACCATCGACCTCGTCCATCCGTCGTTCGTGTCGACGCTCGTCCAGCGGCCGGTCGTCGACCGGCTGCTGCCAATCGAGCCGGGTGAGGAGACGGACGTCATCCCCGGCCGCCAGTTCATCTTCGAGCCGAACGCCGACGACGTGCTGCGGCAACTGATGCCGCGCTACGTCGCGACGCGCGTCTTCCAGGCGGTGCTGGAGCTGACCGCCAGCGAGCAGTCGAGCAAGATGGTGGCGATGAAGAACGCCACCGAGAACGCCCAGGAGCTCATCGAGGACCTGACGCTGACCTACAACAAGGTCCGCCAATCCAACATCACCCGCGAGATGATCGAGATCGCGACCGGCGCCAACGCCGCGCTGTAGTCGACCACGGAGGACCTGAACACATGGCCGTCGCCGCTCCCACGCCCACCATTGCCAAGCCCGCCACGGGCCGGGTGATCGCCATCACCGGACCGGTGGTGGATATCGAGTTCCCTGCCGGCCAGCTGCCCGCCATCTACAACGCGGTCGAGATCAAGCGCGCCAGCGGCTCACTGACCTGCGAGGTCCAGCAGCACCTCGGCAACAACTGGGTCCGCGCCGTGGCCATGACCACCACCGACGGTCTCGCCCGCGACACCGAGGCGGTCGACCTCGGCGGTCCGATCAGCGTCCCCGTCGGCCCGGCCACGCTCGGGCGAGTGTTCAACGTACTCGGCGAGCCCATCGACGGCAAGGGACCGGTCGTCACCGACGTCCGCTACCCGATCCACCGTGACGCGCCGGCTTTCGACGACCAGACCACGGCTACGGAAGTCTTCGAGACCGGCCTCAAGGTCATCGACCTCATCGCGCCGTTTTCAAAGGGCGGCAAGGTCGGCGTCTTCGGCGGCGCCGGCGTNNGCCGGCGTCGGCAAGACGGTCATCATCCAGGAGCTCATCCGCAACGTGGCGGAGGAGCACGGCGGTTACTCCGTCTTCGCCGGCATCGGTGAGCGGTCGCGCGAGGGCAACGACCTCATCCACGAGATGACCGAGTCGAAGGTCATCGAGAAGACCGTCATGGCCTTCGGCCAGATGAACGAGCCGCCCGGCGCGCGACTCCGCGTCGGCCTCACCGGCCTCACCTTCGCCGAGTACTTCCGCGACGAGGGCCGCGACGTCCTCCTCTTCATCGACAACATCTTCCGNNGCTTCACCCAGGCCGGCTCGGAGGTCTCCGCCCTCCTCGGTCGGATGCCGTCGGCGGTCGGTTACCAGCCCAACCTCGCGACGGAGATGGCCGGTCTGCAGGAGCGCATCACATCGACCAAGAAGGGTTCGATCACGTCGTTGCAGGCCATCTTCGTGCCCGCCGACGACTACACCGATCCGGCGCCGGCGACCACCTTCGGCCACCTCGACTCGTCCATCCGCCTGGAGCGCTACCTGACAGAGCTGGGCATCTACCCGTCGGTCGACCCGCTCACCTCCACGTCGCGCGTGCTCGACCCGAACATCGTCGGGCAGGAGCACTACGACGTGGCCCGCGAGACGCAGCGCGTCCTCCAGAGCTACCGCGACCTCCAGGACATCATCGCCATCCTCGGCATCGACGAACTCTCCGAGGAGCAGAAGGTCACCGTGGCGCGCGCTCGCCGCCTCCAGCGCTTCATGAGCCAGCCGATGTTCGTGGCGGCGGTCTTCACCGGCCGCGAGGGCAAATACGTGGCCATCAAGGACACTGTCGCGTCCTTCAAGGAGATCCTCGACGGCAAGGGCGACGACCTGCCGGAGCAGGCCTTCTTCCTGGCTGGCACCATGGACGACGTCCGCGAGAACGCGGCGCGACTGGCCGCCAACTGATGCCGATCCTGCTCGAGATCGTCACGCCGGAGCGGCTGGCGTACTCGGAGGAGGTCGATTCAGTCCAGTGCCCCGGCATCGAGGGCGAACTTGGCGTACTGCCCCACCACGCCCCGTTGCTTTCCACGCTCGGTTTCGGTGAGCTGCGCATCCGCCGAGGCGGCCACGAGGAGTCGTTCGCCATTGCCGGCGGCTTCCTCCAGGTCCGCCCCGACAAGGTCGTGGTGATGGCCGAAACGGCCGACATGGCCGCCGAGATCGATCTCGAAGCCGCCAATACGGCGCGGCGCGAGGCCGAGCGAGCGCTCTCCGAAGGTTTCGAGGAACCGGCTGACCTCGCCAGGGCGCGGGCCGCGCTCCAGCGCGCGCTCCTCCACATCCGGGTGGCCGAGCGGCGCCACCGCGAAGGCCCGCGGCAGCGCGCCTGACGATGGCCGACGCTCGCCCGTTCCACTGGGAGTATCAGGAGCCGCCCGTCCAGCGCGAGGCGGTCCGGGTCGAGGGTGGCCGCCCGCTCAAGGGTGAGGTGGCGGTCAGCGGCAGCAAGAACGCGGCGCTGAAGCTGCTCGCCGCGGCGACCCTGACCGGCGAGCGATGCCGCTTCACCAACGTGCCCGAGATCGCCGATGTGCGCGTGATGGTCGAGACGCTGCGCGATCTCGGCGTCGTCGTCGATCACCCCGCGGCCAACACGTACGAGGTCGCGGCCGGCGACGTGGATTGGCTCTTCGTGCCGCTCGAGGCGGCCGCCAAGATGCGCGCCAGCTTCATCCTGCTCGGCCCGCTGCTGGCGCGATTCGGCCGCGTCATCATCAGCAACCCGGGCGGCGATCGTATCGGACGACGGCCGGTCAACCTCCACGTCGAGGCGATGAAGCGTCTCGGCGCCGAGATCTCGTACAAGAACGGCTACTACTTCGCGCGTTCGCCCGGCCGGCTCCGCGGTGGTGATGTGCAGTTCCCCTCGGTGACCGTGATGGGCACGGAGAACGCCATCCTGGCGGCGGTCCTGGCCGACGGCCATACGTCCATCCGGCCGGCCGCCCAGGAGCCCGAGATCGACGATCTCATCGACTTCCTGCGCAAGATGGGCGCGGACGTCACGCGCAGCGCGCCTGACGTCATCGAGGTCGAGGGTCGACGGCGGTTGCGCGGCGCGGACCATCGCGTGACCCCCGATCGCATCGAGGCGGGCACGTTCATGATCGCCGCGGCGGTGACGGGCGGCGATGTGATGCTCCGCCACGCACCGACGAGCCAGCTCGGTGCATTCCTGGAGGTGCTCGATCGGGTGGGCGTCTCGGTCACGCCCGACGGCGAGTCGATCCGCGTCCAGGGCCGCTCCGGCGCGGAGTACGAAGCGACCGACATCGAGACGGCGCCCTATCCGGGCCTCGCCACGGACCTCCAGCCGCCCACGGCGGTGCTACTGACCCGCGCCTCCGGCACGAGCCGGATCCACGAGGCGATCTTCGAGGACCGCCTGGAGTGGCTTGCGGAACTCGGTCGCATGGGCGCCGACGTCGACATCGTCGACGACCACCATGCGACCGTCACCGGTCCGTCCACGCTGCGTGGCTGCGAACTCGAGATGAGCGACCTGCGCGCCGGAGCATCACTGATCCTGGCCGCGCTGGCCGCCGACGGGGAGAGCCTCATCCACGGCGCGCACCAGGTCCGCCGGGGGTATGAGAACATCGAGCGCAAGTTCCTCGATCTCGGCGCCCGGATCGCCCACGTCTCGGAAGGATGAACACCAACCCCTCATGAAGATCGGCATCGACCTCGGCACGGCCAACATCCTCGTCTACGTCAAGGGCAAAGGCATCGTCATCCAGGAACCGTCGGTGGTGGCGGTCAGCGACGACAACCAGATCGTCGCCGTCGGCGATGAGGCGCGCGAGATGATCGGCCGCACGCCCGGCCAGATCTCGGCCATCCGGCCGATGAAGGACGGCGTCATCGCCGACTACGTCATCACCGAGGCGATGTTGCGCTACTTCATCAAGAAGGCCGGCCGCTCCTTCACCAAGCCCGACGTGATGATCAGCGTTCCGTCGGGTGTCACGAGCGTGGAGAAGCGCGCCGTGCGCGACGCGGCACTAAAGGCCGGTGCCCGCGAGGCGTACCTCATCGAGGAGCCGCTGGCCGCCGCCATCGGCGCCAACGTGCCCATCAGCGGCCCATCGGGCAACCTCATCATCGACATCGGCGGTGGCACCAGCGAGATCGCCGTCATCTCGCTTGGCAGCATCGTCGTCTCGCGTTCGCTGCGGGTCGGTGGCAACCGGTTCGATGAGGCCATCGCCAGTTACATCCGCAAGAAGTACAACCTGATGGTCGGTGAGCGGACCGCCGAGGAGATCAAGATCGAGATCGGCACCGCACTGCCGCTCGATCGCGAGCTGCACATGGAGGTGCGCGGCCGTGACCTCATCGCCGGCCTGCCGCGGACCATCCCGCTGACCAGCTCGGAGGTCATGGAGGCGCTCGAGCAGCCACTCCAGCAGATCGTCGCCAGCGTCCGCGCCGTGCTCGAAGAGACGCCGCCCGAGTTGTCGAGCGACATCATCGACAAGGGCATGGTCATGTCCGGCGGCGGCGCCCTGTTGCGCAACATCGACAAGTTGCTGACCCAGGTCACCGGCGTGCCCTGCCACGTCGCGGAGAACGCCCTCAACTGCGTGGCGCTCGGGACCGGCCTCGCCCTCGAGCACTTCGACTTCTTCAAGAAGTCGCTGGTCCAGCGCATCTGAACCCCCTGGTCGCCGGCGAGGGACGCACCTTCGCCGATCTGCACAGTCACAGTTCCAGCTCGTTCGACTCGCTGAGCCGGCCGGCCGACCTGGTGCGGGCGGCAAGCCGCATGGGATTGACGCACCTGGCGATCACCGATCACGAGAAGCTGGACGGGGCCCTGCGAGCGCGCGATCTGGCACCGCCCGGGCTCACGGTCATCGTCGGTGAGGAGGTCCGAACCAACGAGGGCGACCTGATCGGCCTGTATCTCGAACGGCCGGTACCCGCAGGGTTGTCGCCGGCCGATGCGGCGGCGGCCATCCACGAGCAGGGCGGCGTGGTCGGCCTGCCCCACCCCTTCGACCGATTCCGTTCGTCCGGTGGCGCGCGAGCGAAGGCTCGGCAGGGCGCACTCGAGGAGCTGGCCGGCCTCGTCGACTACGTCGAGGTCTACAACGCACGAGCGATGGGCGGCGCCAACGGGCGCGCGGCCGACTTCGCGCACGAGCACGGATTGCCGGGGGTGGCCGTCTCGGATGCCCACACCGTCCTCGAGGTCGGCGTCGCCTACACGATCCTCGGGTCTGCGCCGACTACGGCCGCCGCGCTGCTCGCGTCCCTGCCCGACGGCGATCTCATCATGGGCCGCGGCAGCTACTTTGCTCGTGCCTGGACGCCCATCGCCAAGCTCGTGCAGCGGTCCCGCGGCAACGGCCGTCGCTTGCCGCTCGCGCCCGCGGCCGCGCCCCACGGACCGACATCTCGATGACCGCCACGCCACCGCCGCGTGACGAGCCGATCGTCGACTACCCGCTCGTCAACGAGGCTGACGCCGCGGCCCCGACGCCCCTCGCGCAGCGCCTCCGCTCGCCGCGCACGATCGTCTCGATCATCGTGCCACTGGGCATCCTGGTGCTCCTCGTCATCGCGCTGCCGGGCTTCCACCTCGATCAGTTGCCCGGGAACATCGAGCACGCCAACCCATGGTGGCTGCTGGCCGCGTTGGCGGTGTACTACCTCGGGTTTCCGTTGCGTGGCTATCGCTGGTCACTGCTGCTGCGTGGCGCGGGCACGCCCATCGGCGTGCGCGATTCGACCGAGATCATCTTCATCAGCTGGCTGGTCAACTGCCTCGTGCCGGCCAAGCTGGGCGACGTCTACCGCGCCTATCTGCTGCGACTGAACTTCGTGGTCTCGCTCAGCCGCACGTTCGGGACCGTCTTCATCGAGCGCATCTTCGACCTGTTCGCCATCGTCCTGCTTGGCCTCGCGGCAGGGTTCTGGAGCTTCCACAACGGCCTGACGCCCGAGGTCCAGATCCTCTTCGCGGTCGGTCTGGTGGTCGTGGCGGCGCTTGCCATCGGCCTCTACACCGTTCGCAACTTCGGGCAGCGCATCGTCGATCGGCTGCCGCTGCCGGCTCGCATCGTCGAGTTCTATCAACGCTTCGAAGAGGGCGTGTTCTCGATCGAGGCGCGCCAGGTGCCGTTGCTCGCGCTGGTCACCGCGCTCATCTGGGCGACCGAGGCGATGCGGCTCTACTTCGTCATCCTGGCGCTCGGCTTCGGTCTGAGCATCGGCGCCAGCGGCGCGTTCTTCGTCGCTCTCATCGCTTCGCTGCTGACGGCCATCCCGTTCACCCCGGCTGGGCTGGGTGCGGTCGAGTTCGCCATCGTCGGCATCCTGACCTCGCTCTACGGAGCGACCCAGGACCAGGCGCTGGCCATCGCGGTCGTCGACCGATCGATCAGCGTGCTGTCGGTGATCCTGTTCGGCAGCATCGCGTATGTCCTGTCATCGAAGACGCGCGGACGCGGCGGCGCGGCGAAGGTGATCGAAAGCCCGGCTCGGTCGACCTGACGGACTCGCCGCTGGCGGGTCCGCGGCGGGTGGCGCTTATTGCGCTCACCGCCTAGCCGCGACGGATGAGCGCGGGCGCTTGGACGAGCTAGCCGCGCTCGTCCAATGGCGCCTAGTTGCGCTTGAGCAGCGTCGGCTGGACGGAGCGGACGACGGGACCGGTCTGCGGCACGGAGAGGCGCCGCATCCGCAGCGCGAGGTAGTACTCCATGACCTGGCGGACCTGGGGCTCGTTGAGCATGTCGTCGGCACGGAGGGCGTACTCGACGCGCGCGGTGGGGTGGCTGGCGGCGGCCGCGACCATGCCGAAGTACTGCGGCGTATCAGCCTCGTCGCGGAGTTCGCGCAGGCCGCGGGCGAGCTTGGTGGCAGTGCCGAGCGAAGGGGTCCGGTCGCCACGCACGAGGCGCGAGATGGTCGAGTGATCGACGCCCGACTGCTGCGCCAGCTGTCGTTGTGACATCTTCTTGGCCTTCAGCTGCGCTCGCAGCCAGTCATTGAAGGCTCGCCCGTTCTGGACGCTCATCGGACTCCCGGTTTGTTGGTAGGACTCGCACGCAGGGCTCGTGCCGTCCCCATAGTCGATGGGGCGGAGAGGCGTCGATATAGGCCCTTGGTACCACGTGTTTCGCGGCCCAACGGTGCAGCGGAAATGTGCGGTCCTGAGTGGTCAGGGGCGGGCGTTGGTACTGGCCGGGTGCCCGATATCGGATCGGCCGTCGACCCGATCTGCGGCCATCCGGTGTCGGTCCGCACCGGGGCGCCGGCGGTCACTCGGGTGTCTCCGAGTCGACCTCCGGAGACGGCTTCGAGCGGGTCCGCGAGCTGCGGATCGCGAAGGCAGCCGCCGGAAGTCGCGGCAGGTCGTGACCTGCGATGAGCTTCCGGACCCGGTCCATGTTGCGCTTGTCGTAGCCGATATCCATGCCCGGCGTCTCGAGGTAGGCCGGCACCTCGGCCAGGCGCGGGTGGGTCAGCAGCGCTCGCATGCCGGCCACGCCGATCTGGCCAGCCCCGATGTGTTCGTGCCGGTCGCGCAGCGAGCCGAGCGGAGCCTTCGAGTCGTTCAGGTGGAGCATCAGCAGTCGCCCTGGCCCGAGCGCAGGATCCAGGCCGGTCAGGAGTGCATCGACCACGTCCGGATCGTTGATTGCGTAGCCGGCGCCCCACAGGTGGGCCGTGTCGAGGCAGAAGCCAAGCCGCGAAACGTCCACGTCGGCCCGCGCGGCGGCCTCGAGGATGTCGGCGAGGTCCTCCATCCGACTGCCCACGCCATCGCCGCCACCAGCCGAGTTCTCGAGGGCGAGCTTGGGCATCGTCGGTGAAAGCGGCACGCGGTCGAAGACCTCGCGAAGTCCCGTCGCCAGTCTTGCCATGCCCTGAGCCCGCCCGAGACCCCGGTGGGACCCGACATGGACGTTGACCAGCTCCGCTCCGTACAGCTCGGCCATGCGCAGTTCGGCAGCGATGGTGTCGATCGAGCGCAGCCAGAACTCGTCATCGGCACCGCAGAGGTTGACCAGGTACGACGCGTGGATGGCCATCGGCCCGATGTCAAGGGCGGCCAACCGGGCACGGAAGGCGTCGATTCCCGGTGGCGGGTCCAGCTTCCGGCGCCACGCGGTGGGGTTGTCGGCGAAGACCTGGACGGCCGTGGCGCCAACGACCTTCGCCCGTTCTGCCGACCGCGCGAGGCCGGGTCCGAGTGGCAGGTGCGGACCGATCCGCCGGCCGCCGAGAGCCGCAAGGCGGCGCTCAGCGGGGTTCATGCGTTGCTTGGCTGGGGTGACGGGTTTGACAGGCATCAAATCGATATCTATGGTACGCCCGGTGGACCGCGCCCTGCTCGCTGCCCTCAAGGCGCTCTCGGATGCGTCGCGACTGCGCGTGATCGGGCTGCTTGCCGACGGGCGGCGCCTCGCCGTCGAAGAGCTCGCGGCGGCGCTCGACCTGACCGCCGCCACCGTCGTCCACCATCTGAAGCGATTGTCGGATGCGGGTCTCGTGGCGGCGTACCCGCGCCCACCGTACGTCGAATACGGCCTGCGACGGGAGCGTCTGGCGGAGATCGGCGCCGCGCTCGATCGGGTCGGGCGCGAGGGGGAGCCCGATGGCGCCATCCTGCCTGGACCGGATGGTCGGCCACGGCCGGCGTACGAGGCGAAGGTACTCCACGCCTTCGTCGAGCCGGACGGGCGACTGACCCGGCTGCCGGCCCACCACAAGAAGGAGCTCGTGGTGCTGCGCTTCCTGGCCGAGCAGGACTTCGTCCAGGGCCGCGATTATCCGGAGAAGGAGGTCAACCAGATCCTGGCACTGCGCCACCCCGATGTCGCGTCACTGCGGCGCTCCCTGGTGGACTACCGGCTCATGCGCCGCGACCGCGGCATCTACCGGCTCTTGGCGGAGTCGGAGTGGCCCGGTCCCGCCGAGGCGACCGGCGGCGGCGGAGTGGCCGGCTGACCGTCCGCCCGTCGGACGTGCGGAGTCCGTCCATTGCCGACGAGCGTGTACCCACCGCTCAGGCTCGGCTCGATCAGGCCGTAGTCGCCATCGCGTCGCCGATACAGGACGGCGAGCTGCTCCGTCTCCGCGTTGACGAAGACGAAGAAGGTGTGGCCGAGCTCCTCCATCCGGCTCACGGCGTCCTCTTCGAACATCGGTTCGATGGCGAACCGCTTGACCTTGACCACGCGCGAGTGCGCGCCCTCGGGTGTCGCCGTGCTGGGCGTCGCCGTCCCGTCGGCGAGTCGCCGCAGGAGGTCCTTCTCCTCGTCGGGTCGGCTGTGGAGTCGGGGACGCTCGCGCTCATCGACCGCCTGCCGCTCGAGCTTATCGATGACCTCATCGATGGCGGCGCGATGCGTGGCGGCTCGTGCCGCGCCGTGGATCGGCCGGCCATCGACGACCAGCGAGACCTCGACGATGTGGCTTGCGGCGACGCTCCGGTGTCGCTCGATCGAGAGCTCGATGATGGCGTCGCTCCGGTCATCGAGGATCCGTCCGAGCCGTCCCATCTTGCGTTCGATATAGGCACGGTCCGCGTCGGGAACATCGAAGTTCTTGCCTCTGACGATCGTTCGCATGCGCTGCCTCCTGTTCCGATTCTAGGCAGTCCCGCCAAACTCGCTCGACCGGGTCTTGGCGCACCGAAGCGCGCCGGTCAGCGCTCTCGCGCCACGGTCAAGCCCGAGACGGCGAGCGCGCCCGAAGCCGTCAGGGCAGCGGCGCAGCCGGCGAGCGTGGCTCCAGTCGTGGTCACGTCATCGATGAGTACCACCCAGCGCCCGTGGATGTGGCCGACCTCGCTCGCTCGCACGCCGAACGCGCCACCAACGTTGCGGGCTCGCTCGTCGCGCCCGAGGTGATGCTGGGCTTCGGTCGCCTCGCGTCGCTCGAGTGCCGTCACCATCGGCATCCCCAGCGCTTCGCCGACCGCACCGGCCAGCAACTCGGCCTGGTCAAAGCCCCGTTCCCGGCGCCGCTCCGGGTGGACCGGCACCGGTACCAGCACATCGCCGCCGACCCCGGCGCGGCGCCACCGCTCCGCCAGCAGATCGCCGAGCGGCCGCGCGAGGCGTCGCTCGCCGCCGTACTTCAGGGCGTGGATGGCCGCACGGGTCGGGCCGGTGAACGCAGCGCACCACTCGAGCTGGATGAGGCCATCTGGGATGGCAGCCGGTAACCCGATCGGAGCACCCGGTGGCTCATCCATCCGCCGCGTCAGCGGTCGGCGGCAGCGCGGACAGACGATGGACCCTTCGCGTCCGCAGCCCGGACAGGCCGGTGGCAACAGCAGGTCGACCACGGTTCGCATCGGGCGATGATGCGCGGCGGCGCTTATCGGCCGATCATCCGGTGCTTATCAGCCGCTTGGCGGCCACTTGGCGGCCGCTTGGTAGCCACCCGGCGACGTATCATCGGGCCGATGGGTAGGAGCGGCCCGCTCGGATCGCCCGTCGCTGGGCCGCCCGGGGCATCGGGCGAGCATTCGATGGCCGAGCGCCGGCGACGCCTGGTCCTGGCGGCTATCCCAGGGTTGGCGATCCTCGCTGGCATCTTCCTCGTCGTGGCGATGATCTCCCTGAGCGGAACGTCGGGTTGGGGTTTCGACTTCGAGGCGTACTTCCTGGCGGCCATGCGGCTGGCCCGCGGCGATGCCATCTATCTCGCCCAGACGCTGTCAGGCCCGTTCCGGCCGGGGCCATATGGGCTCTACCTCTACGCGCCGCCACTGGCGGCCGCCCTCGTCCCGCTGACGGCGCTTTCGCTGCCGGCGGCGGCCGCGGTGTGGGCTGGCTTCCGTGTCCTGCTGCTCGCGGTGACCTGCCTGTTGATGCCCGTCTCGCGCCACGTTCGTCTTGCCACGTTCGCCGTGGCGGCGGTCAGCAGCGCCGTGCTCAACGACCTCCACCTCGGGAACGTCAGCATCCTCGTCGCGTTCCTGTCGGTCGTGACCTGGCGCTGGCTCGACCGTCCGCTCGGCGCGGCCGGCCTGGCGATGGCTCTGTTCGTACGCCCGACGATGGGCCTCGTCCTCATCTGGTCGCTGCTTCGCCGACAGTGGCGGCCCGTGCTGTGGACGGCGCTGATCGCCCTCATCGTGGTCGCCGCCACCCTCCCGCTGGTCGGTGTCCAGAGCTACTTCGACTACCTTCGCGTGCTCACCAACGTGAGCGATGTCACGGGCGTCGCCAAGGATCTCGATCTCGGATCGACCGTCCTCGGGCTGGGAGCCGGCGCGACGGCCGCGACCATCGCCCTGTTCGGCGGATACGCCATCGCCATCGTGGCCATCGTGGCAAGCACGCGACGCGATCGCGAGACCGGCTACGTGGTGACGCTCGGCGCGACCCTCCTGGCCGCGCCGCTGCTGTGGGATCACTACCTCGTCTGGCTGATCATCCCCGCGGCGTTCCTTGCGCAACGCGGTCGTCCGTGGGCCATCGCCCTGCCACTCCTCAGCTGGCTGCCCGCGCCGCTCGTGCCACTGCTGGTGATCGTGGGCACGCTCCTGCCATTCGCCGCTCGTCCCAGGCCGCTGTCTCCGATCACCGCCCACCCCGCCTGATCGGCGGCATTCAGGCCGGTCGTGGCTCGGCGGTCTCCAGAGCGAGTCGGTCGCCGACGGCCAGGCCGGTTCGCGCGATGGTGCCGGCCTCGAGCTCGAAGACCGCCGCGGCGCCACGGACCGGCATGACCAGACCGCGCCATGGGCGAAGAGCCGCTCGAAGTCCGACGACCGTCCAGCCATCTCCGGCATCGTTGCCTTGAACGAAGACGGCATCGATGGCGAAGCGCATGAAGAACATGTGGATGCTGTTGTCGGCGAGGAACAGGCCCTCGCCCGGCCCGAGCGCCCGGCGGCCCATCAGCCCGCGGAAGCGTGCCCAGAAGGTCGATGCCACGGCGATCCGGTTGGCCACCACTGTGGCGCGCGTCAGGTCACGCAGGCGCCACGGACCTGGACCCGGGCCTGGCCCGATGGGCGGGCTCAGTGGTTCAGACCGCCGAGGTTGACCGCGATGAGGATGATGGCCGGCCCGAGGATGACGATGAACATCGACGGGAAGATGCAGCCGACGAGCGGGAAGAGCATCTTGATGGGCGCCTTGGCGGCCATCTCCTCGGCGCGCTGGCGCCGTTCGATGCGCAACTGCTCCGACTGGATCTGAAGGACCTTGCTGATCGAGACGCCCAACTGCTCGGCCTGGATGATGGCGCCGATGAAGTTGGTGAGCGCCGGCACGTCGGTTCGCGCGACGATGTCGCGCAGCGCGTCGCGGCGTGCCTTGCCGACGCGGATCTCGTTCAGGGCTCGGTTGAACTCGTCGGCGAGCGGCCCCTTGTTCTTCTCCACACACTTGGCCAGAGCCGCATCGAAACCGAGGCCGGCCTTGACCGAGATGGTGAGGAGGTCGAGCGTATCGGGCACGGCCATCAGGATGGCCTTGCGGCGTTTCTTGATGCGGCGGCCGAGCCAGAACTCTGGCGCGAAGAAGCCGATCGCGCCGGTCGCCACGGAGGCAAGGAACCCGAATGCCAGGTCACCGGCGAGAAGCCCGAGGAGCAGGAAGCTGACGCCGGCTGAGCCGAGCGCCACGACGGCCTTGAGGCCGAGGAAATCCATCGTGCGCAGGTCGGCCGGGTTGCCGGCCATCGCCAGGCGACGTTCGGTTCGGCTCGTGCGCTTGGTGCCGGTGAGTTTCTGACCGATGCCGGAGAGACGCACCGCCAACGGGCGGATGGTCCGCTCGAAGAACGGCTGCTGAAGTTCGAGTTCCTCGAGGCTCCGGGCCTGCATGGACCCGAGTTGGGTCAGGCGCGCCTGGACGGGGTCTCCGCGCCGAGCACCGGCGACCGAATAGAAGATGAGCAGGACGCCGACGGCCGCGACGACCGCCATGATCAACGACAGGGACATGGCCTAGACCTCGATGTCAACGATGCGACGGATGAGGAGGAAGCCCATGACCATCATGAATGCCCCGATGCCGAGGATGATCATCCCGGCTGGTAGGCCCATGACCTCGGGCGGCTTCATGAACATCGGGTCCATGAATTTCGGTGCGATGAACATCAGGATGCCGACGAGACCGATGGGCAGGAAGCCGACGACATAGCCCGACATCCGTGCCTGGGCAGTCAGCGTTCGGATCTCTCCCTTGATTCGAACGCGCTCTCGGATCGTGAAGCCGATGGAATCGAGGATCTCGGCGAGGTTGCCACCGACCTGGTGCTGGATCTGGATGGCCGTGGCCATCAGCTCGAGGTCGTCGGAACGGACGCGGCGGACCATGTTGCCGAGGGCCTGTTCGAACGGAAGGCCGAGGTTCACTTCACGGATGACCCGGCCGAACTCGGTCGAGATGGGCGGCTGGGTCTCGCGCACGACCATCTCGATGGCCTGCAGGAACGATGAGCCCGACCGCAACGCGTTGGCGATGAGGGTGATGGTGTTGGCGAGGCCGGCGTTGAACTGCTTGAGGCGCTTGCTCTTGCGGCGGCTGAGCCAGAAGCGCGGCAGCCAGAAGCCGAGCACCAGGGCGATCAGGTATCCGATGGGGTTGCCCACCATCGGCAGCATCGTCGCACCGAGGACGACGAAGAGGGCCGGCACGCCGACGAGAGCCCCGACGCGGATGGCCAGGAACTCGCTCGGTTTCAGGGCCAGGTCGGCCCGTGCCAGCTCGCGGGCAAGGTTGGCGCCGAAGTCGCCGCGCTCGACGATGCGGTTGATGTTGACGGCGGCGGCCGAACTCGAGAGCAGCGAGCCGATGGTGGGGCGTGGCGCTTTGGGCGCCCGAGCGGCCGTCTCGGCCGCCTGCCCAGAGGCGTAGCGCTCGAGGCGCGCGTTGACGTCGCCGCCGCGGCTGCTGAGGATGCCCACGAAGATGAGCAGCACGGAGACCGCGGCGAGGATTGCCAGGGCGAGAGTGACCATCGTGCCGCTCCTAGAAGGTGGTGCCGAAGAGGCCGGGTGGCAGGTGGATGCCCATCACCTCGAACTTCTCGGAGAACTTGGGCCGGATGCCGGTGGCCTTGAGGCGACCCTGGATCTTGCCCTCGACGATGCCCGTCTGCTCGAACACGAACACGTCCTGCATGACGATGACGTCGCCTTCCATGCCCTGGACCTCGGTGATGTTGGTGATCTTGCGGGTGCCGTCCTTGAGCCGGCTCTGATGGACGATCAGGTCCACTGCCGAGGCGATCTGCTCGCGGATGGCGCGCAGCGGCAGTTCCACACCGCCCATCAGGACCATCGTCTCCAGGCGCGAGAGCATGTCGCGCGGGGCATTGGCGTGGCCGGTCGACATCGATCCGTCGTGGCCGGTGTTCATGGCCTGGAGCATGTCCAGCGCCTCGCCGGCTCGGACTTCGCCGACGATGATGCGGTCGGGCCGCATGCGCAGGGCGTTGCGCACGAGTTCGCGGATGGGGATGGCACCCTTGCCCTCGATATTCGCGGGTCGCGCTTCGAGGGTCACCACGTGCTCCTGGCGCAGCTGGAGCTCGGCCGCGTCCTCGATGGTCACGATGCGTTCGTCGTTGGGGATGAACGAACTCAGGATATTGAGCTCGGTCGTCTTGCCCGAACCGGTGCCGCCGGAGACGAAGATATTCAAGCGAGCCTCGACGCAGGCCTTCAGGAAGTCGAACATCTCGGGTGTTGCCGTGCCGAAGCGGATGAGGTCATCGACCGTGAACGGCGAGGCGGCGAACTTCCGGATGGTGATGACCGGCCCGACCAGGCTGATGGGCGGGATGACGGCGTTGACGCGAGAACCGTCGACGAGACGGGCGTCGACCATCGGGCTGGATTCGTCTACGCGCCGGCCGATGGGCGAGATGATGCGGTCGATGATGCGCATCACGTGGTCATCGTTCTGGAAGGTGACGTTGGTCAGCTCAAGCTTGCCGGCACGCTCGATGTAGACCTGGCGCGGGCCGTTGACCATGACTTCGGTGACGCTCTCGTCGCGCAGCAGCGGTTCGAGCGGGCCGAGGCCGACGATCTCGTCGGTGATCTGTTCCAGCATGCGCACGCGCTCGGCGCGCGTAAGGGCGAGGCCTTCCTCGTCGACGGCACGGCTGAAGATCTCCTCGATCTGGCGGCGCACCTCGACCTGGTTGGTCAGGTCGAGCTTCGGGTCGAGGTCGGAGATGACCTTCTGCTGGATCCGGAACTTGGTGTCGCGGAACGATTCCCGGACCGGGACCTGCGACATCATGCGCGACGGCGTCGCCGTCCCACCCGCCGTGTGGCCACCGGTCGGGGCACCTGGCGACGTCGGGGCGTGGGCCGGCGAGAGCGGCGTGAGGGCGCCGTCAGCGCCGGGTCGGGCACTTTCGATCCGTCTCAGCAGCGACATGGGTTCGACTCCATAGGGTTCCGGCGCGATGCCGTGGTCATCGTCATCGCCTTGCGAAGAGGGACCTGCGCTGGGCGGTGCTGGCATCCGGGACGGGCGCCACGACGGCGTCCCCGATGACGGCCCGAGCGAGGGCGAGGATGTCCTGACTGACCTGTGCCTGGCGATTGCTCACCACGAACGGCACGCCGCGATTGAGGGCGTAGACGACGGTGCGGCCGTCGCTCACGACGGTGTGGTCGATCTTGCGACCGATGGAGTTCTCGACGTCTGCCACCCGGATGCCGTAGGCCGAGTCGGCGCGATTGAGGACCAGGCGGACCTTGGACTCGGGGTAGCCGAGCTGTCCGACCACCTCGAGGAACAGCCGCATGTTCTTGATGTTGGTGATCTCGAGCGTCAGCAGCGCGAGGATGAGGTCGGACATGTCCAGCAATGCCAGGGTGGCGTCCTGGAAGAGCGGCCACGAGTCGACGATGACGACATCATGCTTGTCGCGCAGCCGGCCGATGATCTTGCGGATGTGGTCAGGGGTGATCAACTCCGACACCTCGGGTGTCGGTGGCGCGAGGAGGACCTTGACGCCCGTGCTGTGGACGATGAGCGCCGAGTCGACCGCCTCAAGATCGCCGTTGGCGACATCCGACAGGACGTCGCCGATGGACGGATTCTTGGGATTGAGGTTGAGCAGCACCCCGACATCGCCGAACTGGAAGCTGGCATCGACGAGGGCGACGGTCTTGCCGAGGTCGGCGGCGGCGACGGCCAGGTTGACGGCCAGCGTGGTCCGCCCGACGCCGCCCTTGGGCGAGAAGAGCGTGATGACGTGCCCCGGCTCGTGCTCGACGTTGGGCGCGACCTTGCCATTGGTCGAGGCACGCGGCGGTGCGACCGCGCGACCCATCTTCTCGCGCTCACGCGAGTGGACCTGGCGGATGGATCCGGAGAGTTCATCCGAGCTGAACGGCTTGACCAGGAATTCGCGCGCGCCGGCCAGCATCGAGCGTCGCAGGTAGTCGACCTCACCCTGGACGCTCATCATCACGATGGCGGCGGAGGGCACCTCGGCCGATAGACGCTCGGCGGTGACGATGCCGTCCATGCCCGGCATGTTGATGTCGAGAAGGACCACGTCGGGCAGCAGCTCAGCGGTCATCACCAGCGCTTCCGCGCCTGATGCGGCCGAGCCGACCACTTCGATGTCTGACTCGAAGCTCAGCAGCTTGGCCAGGTGTTCGCGCGTCTCCGGGATGTCATCGACGATGATGACCCGGGTCTTGTCGCTCAACCTTGCCTCCAGCTCGCCATCGCCGTCACCCTGCCGATCCGATCAGGGAACGGTGATGAAGACGGGCTGAGGCGGCAGCACGCCGTGGTCGTCGACGAGCTCTCGAAGCGTGACGCCACTGGTCGTGACGTCGGGTGCGTCCTTGTCCGCGGTCGAGCGAAGCACGAGCGTCAGGTGGCCGTCCAGCTGCGCGAAGCGGACCATCTCGACCTGTTGCGGTGTCAGGCTCAGGACCGCCATCGAAGTCGGAGTCGTTGTCTGGCCCGTGTTCGCGTCGGTGGCGGTGCCGGTTGCGGTGGCGTCACCGCTGAGGATGGCCAGCACCTGGACGTTCTGGACGAGGACCTTGATCGAGGTGTCATTGACGAAGGTCGTGGCGTCGGTGGTCGTCTGCGTCGTGGTCCCGTTGTCGCCCGTGGTCGGGACGTTCGCGGTGACCGGGAATTTCTTGTCATCCGAGGCGACCGACAGGATGACGTCGACGTAGTCGCCCGGTTGGACGAGGCCGCCGACCATCGCGAGGGGATCGACATCCACGGCGAGGGCCACGTGGCCGGCCGTCAGGGATTGCGTGACCTGGGTCGCGGCTTCGGCGGCGGTCGGCGCGAAGTCCGTCGACGCGAACGCGGTGCCGGCGGTGATGGGCTGCCGCGCCACGCGGCCGACCACATCGGATGCGTCGCGGTAGGTGTCGAGCGCCTGGGCAAGCGGCAGCTGCACCAAGGCGACCTGGTCGGAAGTGACCTGGCCACCGAGCGGGATGTCGGTCGCGGCGGTGACGACGGCGACCGTTTCGACGGGCGGTGTCTGAGCCGTGCTCGGCCCCGAGCCGAACATCAGCACACCACCGAACGCCACGATGGCAAGGACGACGCCGAGCAGGAGCATAAGGCGGTTCGAGCGCTTCAAGGTGGGAACTCCCGATGTGATGTGAGGCCGAGGTCACTGTACGGATGGCGAGAGTGGCGAGCGATCATACGAAAGGGCTATACGAGGTAGGACGGTGCGGTTCGGGGCGGTAGCCGCAGGTCCGGGTCAAACGGTCCGTGCGGCATCCGGCCCCCGGAAATGACCGAGCGGTGCCTGCCCCGGGAGGACGGGACCGGCACCGCTCAGGGGTGCGAGGGAGATGTGCGGGTTGAGCTAGATCTGCGCGCCGATCGTCGAGAGGATCGTGCGGATCTGGGTGCCGAGGAAGATCAGGGCCAGGATGGCGACCACGGCGATGAGAGCGAGGATGAGTGCATATTCGGCCAGTCCCTGGCCCTCCTCCTTGCGGAGCGAGAAGCTGGACAGCCACGTGGTGATGAGCGCCATGTGCGTGTTACCTCCTTTCCTCAAAGGTTTCGTCGGTGATGACGTGCAGTCGAACTCTGTCGGCACCGTCGACCGCCATCCATAGGAATGGGGTACTAGGCGCAACGTGGCGACGGTCCCGGTCGGAAGTGACATGGCGGATTCGGTGGCCGCCGGTAGACAAAAGAAAACGGCGCTGGTCGGTTGACCAGCGCCGTTCGACTGTGACGTGAAGGTGGACTAGATGGCCGCGCCGATCGTCGAGAGGATCGTGCGGATCTGCGTGCCGAGGAAGATCAGGGCCAAGATGGCGACCACGGCGATGAGGGCGAGGATGAGTGCATATTCGGCCAGTCCCTGGCCCTCCTCCTTGCGGAGCGAGAAGCTGGACATCCAGTTCATGAGCTGCATCATCTGGGTTCGTACCTCCTTCCCTGAAGGGTCTGATTCGTCGGGTGACGTGTCGAGTGCACCGTGGCATCCCGCATCGGGGTCCGCAATGGGACTCGGGTACTGCCGGCCCGCCCCGACGGTCATGGGTGGGTCGGCATCGAGGGGCGAGATCACATGGTTCCGCCGATGGTGGACAGGATCCCGCTGACCTTCGTGCCGAGGAAGATCAGGGCCAGGATGGAGACGACCGCGATAAGGGCGAGGATGAGGGCATATTCGGCCAGGCCCTGACCCATCTCCTGGCGCACCCGCGCGCCGAGGTAACTGAACATCGTGACCTCCAGGAATCAGCCGTCGAAATGACGGATGGATGACCGGTCACGCTAGGCACTCACTGATCGGCAGGGAATAGGACCTCGGTTCTCGACGCGCGCGCCGCGGTCATCGGGGCGCTGCACCGATGACGACTCAACCGGACCGCTTCGCCATCGCCTCCAGCGTCTGACCGTCATCCAGGAGCGTGACGGTAACGCCGACCGCCTCAGCGCGCGATTGGATGTCCCGCCAGCGATCGGCGGGCAGCGTCCTCGCGCTCGCCCAGACCTCGCGCTCATCTGCGCGTTGCTTTGCGATCATCGCCGCGAGCGCCGGCGGCATGTCCGACGCATCCGTCTTACGAACATCGGCCCCGCTCCGGCCGGCCGCTGCCCGTTCATCGGGTCGGCCGCTGCGAACCGTGGCGTGGAGCTCGGTGTCCGACCACTCGAGGCGGACACTGATGGCCGACGGTCGCAGGCTCAGATACCCGGCCAGAGCGTCATCGACGATACGGAAGAAGCTCGTTTCAAGGTCGGGCGAGAGTCGCTGGTCGGCACCGACAGAGTCGAACTCGACCTGGACGCCGGCGCGTTGGCCTCGGTCAGCGGCCGCCCGTCGCAGCGTCGGTACGAGGCCGAGGTCGTCAAGGACCATCGGCCGGACGTCGAAGATGAACGTCTTGGTGGCCTCGAGCGCGTGCTGCACCGTGGTGCGCAGTTGCTCGACCTCGACGGCCGCGCGAGCGGGGTCGCGACTCATCAGGCGCTGGACGATCTCTGCCTGGAGCGCGATGTTGGCGAGGCTCTGCGCCGGGCCGTCGTGCATCTGGCGCGCGATATCACGGCGCAGGTCCTCCTGGGCGTGGAGAACGGCCCGCGGCGTATCGGCGGCGAGAGCGCTTTCGGCCCCATCCCCGTCCGATCGGTGGACCACGGACGACGGTGCGGATCCCCGTCCGGTAACGGCAGCTTGCACATCGCGGCCGAGCGCGTCCATCCGCGTTCGATAGCGCTGGAGCGTCTTCTGCTTGCCTTCCAGGACCTGGCTCTGCGCCTCCATCAGCGTGGCGCGTCGGGTCACTTCGAGGAGCTGCTTGCGCGCGTCGACGACCTCCACCTTGTCGGAGGCAGGGTCAGCCTCGAGGGTGGTCACTCGGTCCTCGCACTGGGTGCGACGCGCGCGGTGGCGCTCCGCCTCGACCCGCGTCTGCTGCTCGAGGAGTTCGATCTCGGCGGCCTCCCGGTCGAGGCGGTCGATCTCGGCGACGAGCCACGATTGGATCTCTCCGAGCGCCCGCATGGCGCCGGCGTCGGACGGTACGCCGGCGTCCGTGACGTCCGAGGGACCAGGTACTCGTGCCACGGGCGACTAGTCCTCCGGGATCCGGATCCAGCCCTGCTTCATGGCGTAGACGACGGCCTGCGTGCGATCGTTCACCGAGAGCTTGCGAAGGATGGAGCTCATGTGGTTCTTGACCGTCTGCTCGCTGATCGACAACGCGTACGCGACCTGCTTGTTGGTCATGCCCTTGGCGATGTTGTCGAGGATCTCCACCTCGCGCGGCGAGAGTGGCGCGAAGATGGGCGCGGCCTCCTGGCCATAGACGGCCAGCTCGCGGAACTCCTTGAGCACGCGGCTGGCGACCGACGGCCGGGCGAAGACCTTGTCGTTGATGAGGTACTCGCCCGCGGTCACGCGGCGGATGATGGTCACAAGATCGTCCGGGTTGATGTCCTTCAGGATGAACGCGGCAGCGCCGGCCTTGATGGCGTCGAAGAGCTGATCCTCGTCCTCGCTCATGGCCAGGGCGATGATGGCCGCGCTGGGGACCTCGCGCTTGATGCGCTGCGTCGTCTCGATGCCGCCGGGAGCCGGGATGGAGAGATCGAGCAGCACGACATCGGGCGTCCACTGCTGTGCCGCATCGAACGCGCCGCGCGAATCCTCGGCCTCAGCCACGATGTCGAAGTCGGGTTCCCGCTCGAGGATCTGGCGCATGCCCATCCGGAAGAGGGCATGGTCATCGACCAGGATGATCTTGACCCGCGAGTCGGTGCTTCGTCGATCGGGGCCGCCGCGCCGGCGATCCGGGCCTGGAAAGTTCATCGTCATAACTGCATCTCCTCTCCCGTGTCGAGCGTGACTCGGATGGTCGTACCGACGGTCGGCACCGACTCGATCTCCAGGGTGGCGCCGGCGAGCCGTGCCCGCTCCCGCATGAACCGGAGGCCGAAGTGCCGGCGGCCGGTGGCCGAGAGAGCCTCGTCCACGACGAAGCCCCGGCCGTCGTCGCGCACCTCGAGGATCCAGCCGTTCGGCTGCCGCGATCCCTCGGCCGTCGAGAGCCTGGTGACCAACCAGACGTGGGTGGCCCCCGCGTGCTTCTCGACGTTGCGCAACGCTTCCTGGGCGATGCGCAGCGCGACCGACCGCTGGGCGCCGCCGAGCATGCTCTGTGGTGCTCCGAAGTCGGCCTCGACCTCCGTGCCGGTCTCGGCCGTGAGCCGCTCGGCGACCTCGCGCAGCGCCATCTCCAGGTCGGCGTCCTCGAGCATCACCGGACGCAGCTGGTGGATGAAGCCCCGCAGCCGCTCCATCTCGCGATCGAGCAGCAACCGCAGGGACTGGAGCTCGGCGGTTGCGCCGACCGGGTCGCGGCGCAGGCTGTTCTCGATGACTTCGACCTGGAACGAGGCGTTCGCCAGCGCTTGTGCCGGGCCATCGTGGAGTTCTTCGGCGATGCGCGTCCGCTCTGCCTCCTGCGCTTCGAGGACGTTCCGAGCGACGAGTTGGAGGATGCTCCCGTCGAGCGGCGCACCATCGACTTCGGGGCGGCCGTGCGTCTCGCGTTCCACCGTGCCGCCGCGCTCCATGAAGAGCCACACCTGCTCGAGGTCGCGCACCGCCAGCTCCAGCCGGGTCAGCAACTGGCCGCCGCGCGCCAGGCTGGCGCTGGTGCTGGACGCTTCGGGGCCGTTGGAGTTGAGGTGCTGCCAGACCTGGAGGTCGCTGCCGTGGGCTTCACGCAGGCGCTCCTGGATCGAGCGAAGCTGGTTCGTGCTCTGACCGAGCACCTGCTTCGCCTCGGCGTAGAGGGCGTCAAGCAGGATCTCGCGTGACTCCCCGAGCGCTCCCGTCTCCATTCCTGAGGGAGTATAGGCGGTGCTCCGGCCGGTCCCGCCGCTCATGGCGTGGTGCACGAGGCGGCGAGACGAACGAGAAGCGCTGAACCGCCCGGTGCGGGCAGCGTTTGGGGTGCCGCCGCGAGGCATGGCGCGGCGTCTGACGCGAGCCACTCGGCTGGGTAGCGGCCGCGCTGGTCGAACTCCACGACGATGACCGTGCCGAAGTCCCGGCCCAACGCGGCGACCTCGCCAGGCGGCTCGTCGGGCAGCGCGATGACCGGTCGCCGAAGCGCCTCGGCGAGCCAGATCGGATGGTCGCTGATCAGGACGGCATGCTGCTGCGGGACGTTGCCGGAGACGCTGCCTGCCGGTGCCGTCGCCTGGATCTCCGGCAGGGCTGCCAGCTGCGCCACGATCGCATCGAGGCGCGTCTTCGTGTCGGACGCCTGTTGCCCGAGCACGCTCACCTGAAGCACCGCGAACGGGATGGCCAGCGCCAGCGCCAGCAGCGGGCCGAGCCAGGCGTTCGGGCGGCTCCAGCCTCGAAGCCGTCCAAGTCGAGCCACCGCCGCGTCGAGGCCGAGCATCGCCGCCACGGTCAGACCGACGAGGAGCGGCCCGGACGCGTGGAGGAAGGTGCCCCACAGCGTGGCCACGGGGACGACGAGGCTGGAGACCAGGTAGATGAGCAGGCCGCTGACCAGAAGCGCCTGCAGCGCGGTCGGCTGCCGGAAGGCTGGGGCGCGCCGCATGGCGACCACAGCAAGGATGCCGATGATGCCCACCGGCAGGCCCGGCAGGACGATGACGTTGACGAGGTCGTGGGCGAGCCCGCCGACCATGTGCCCGACGATGGTCGACGGACCCTGGGCCAGGAACGTGGCGGCGGTCGGGCGCTCCGCGTAGGCGAAGATCTGCTCGTTGGTGCTGAGATAGGCGTTCTCGAGCGTCTGGCCGGGGAAGAGCGTCCCGAACACCGACAGGTCGCGCAGGAACCACGGCACGACGATGATCAAGCCGCCGGCCAGCGGGCTGAGCAGCAACCTCGCGGCCCCGGCCAGTCGTCGACCTGGCTGACCCCGGACGGCGACCACCACCAGCAGGGCGTAGGCGGCCCCGAACTCGAGAGCCTCCTGCCGCGACAGGTACGCGAGGCCGAGCAGGACGCCGAGGAGCAGGCCGGCTCGGATGGTCGGTCGTCGAAGCATCGACGCCATGGCGATGGCGGCGGCCACGCCGAAGACCAGGAACGGCGTCGTCGAATCGGGCATCGCCGCGGCAACGAGGAAGGGACCGAGGAATGCCGCTGCCAGGCCGCTTCCCAGCGCGACCATCGCCGCGCGATGGGTTTCGAGGCCCTGATGGCGAGCAGCCTCGCGCGCCACCCACCAGGTCAGCGGCGCGACCGCGGCGCCGAAGAGGACGCTGCTCAACTGCGCGGCACTGAAGGTCGTGCCGAGGAGCGTCATGGGGATCGCGGCCAGGAAGCTGGCCATCGGCATCCACAACTCGAAGGCTGGCTTGGGGAGGACCAGCGGCGGCGTCGCGTAGCTCCAGATAGCGTCGCTCACGAGGCCGCGGCCCTCGACCAGGTTGCGCGCGACCCCGACATAGGAGGCGCTGCCCTCGTTGACCGGGAAGCCGATCTGGCCGGCCGCCCACAGGCGGACGACGACGGCAAGGCCGAAGAGGAGGACGGGCGCGAGCCACGGCCGGATGCGGGCGCTGTTCATAGGGTGCTGTTCATGGTGTGCTGCTCATGGTGCGCAACGCGTGTCAGTCGGGTCGAAGCAGACGGCGTACAGCGCCGCACGCGGCAACGTGGGCACTGATGCCCCGGCACCTGTTGGCGTGTCGTCGTTGACCACCAGCTTCGGCGCCGACAGCCAAGCCGGACGCTCGGCGCCCGAGAGGATGGGCACGAGCGACGCCACGATGTGGTCGCGCTCGAGCACCAGCCAGCGGATGTCGTAGGCCTTCATCGCCGATTCCACCACGTCCAGCGGATCGTCGGGGGTGACGATGCCAGGTCGGTCGCCGAGGTACTCATAGGCGCCAGCGTCGGCGCTCATCAGCCGATCATCGGACGGCACGCCGGACAGCGCGGCCATGACCTGTTCGCGCAGGTCGTGCTCCGACTGCCAGCTGCCGATGACGATGACGGACCCGCCCACCGCTCCGAGCATCACGCCGGCCACGGCCGCCACGGTGAAGACGCGCGTCGCCCGCTGGACATCCCACCTCGTGCGGCGCGTGGCGACCCATCGGACCGCGGCGCCGATGCCGAGGATGGCCGCGAGGTACGCATGCGGCAGCAACCCCACCGCCGAGTGGATGAACGTGCCGTAGGGCACGTGGACGGCGAAGAGCAGCGCGCTGAAGGCGAACAGCGTCACCGCATAGACGAGCCACGGAGCGAAGTTCGGGTCGCGGCGGCGAAGCCACGCCCCGATGACCGTCAGCGGCGCCATGAACAGCAGCAGCGGCATGCCGGCGAAGATGACCACCGCCGAGATCAGGCCACCGAGCCGGCTGGCAAGGATCGGACCGGCGCCCTGGGCGAGGAAACTCGACAGGGATGGAGACGGCCCCGAGATGCTGTACAGCTGGCGATAGTCGGTGATCCACAGGATCCGGCCGCTCGAGCCCGAGGGCAGGAGCGAGCCGAAGACGTCGAGTTGGCGGATCCACCACGCCGCCGTGACGAGCAGGAAACCGCCGGCACACAGCAGCGCCGTCCGCCATCCGATGCTCGGTCGTCGGATCCCTCTCCGCTGCAGATCGAGCAGGAACGCCAACGCGAATGGGACGCCGAGCAGGACCCCGTCATTCCGCGACAGCGTCGCCAGCCCGACGAACAGGCCTCCCAACGCGAATGCGCGCCGATCGCCCTTGAGGCCGCGCGAACAGGCCCACAGCGAAAGCGCCGCGAGCGTCATGAACAGCCCGAAGTTGTCGGGCTGTGACAGATACGGCGAAACGGCACCCGGGATCGCCGCGAGCAGCCCGCCGGCCACCGCCTGGAATCGTGACAACCCGGCATCGCGCGCGATGGCGAATGTCAGTGGAGCGGCCAGTGCGCCGATGATCCAGAACGGCAGCGCCGACGCGAGCGCGGTCGGGCCGAGCAGCCAGATGAACGGAACCTGCACCAGTGATGCCAGCGGCATCCAGTGGGCGTTCGAGGCGATGGGCAGGACGGCCAGGTCGGGCAGGCGGCCGCCGACGTCGACGAAGTTCCAGATGTAGTCGACCGAGAAGCCGTAGCCGGCGGCCAGCTGGTGAGCGACGTTGACGTAGTAGAAGGAGTCCGGGTAGGCGGGATCGATGAACGCGGCTCCCGTCACGATCCGTGCTCCGAGCGCGACCAGGAAGAGGACCAGCGGGTACGCCATTGGCGGTGCAGTCTAGCAACGCCAACCCGTCCTCCTGACTGGTACCAAAGGCCTATCCCGACGCAATGCTGATGTCCCGACCGGTGATGTGTGGTGCGGTTCGGGTGGGACCAACGGGCTATCGGAGCGCGCCTCGACGCGGCCTATCCTCGGCCCCGTGACCGCGACCTCCGCCGGTGTGGCGCGCCAGGGCCGCGCTGAGCGGCCCGGCCTCCGCACCTTCTCCTCCGCGCGCTTCCGCGTCGTCGTGGCCGCGTTGCTGCTCATCGTTGGCGGGCTGGTCCTCGGCTCGACGATGCTCCGCCAGGCGTCCGACCCGACCGGCCAATTCGCCATCGACTTCGCCGACTACCACCAGGCCGCTGCGCGCATCTCGGCCGGCGGATCGCCGTACGCGCCGGAGATGCTGCTCGGCCCGGTGCCGGCACAGGGCGTGGACCGGTATCGATACCCACCTCCACTCGCCCAGCTGCTCGTGCCACTCGCCGGGCTGCCGCTCGCGACCGCGGCCTGGATCTGGATGGCGTTGCAAGCTCTGGCGGTCCTCGCCGCGGTCTGGATCGCCGGCACGGTCGGCGGAGCTGCGCGCTCCGCGGAACGGCTGCTGTGGAGCGCCGTGGCCGGGATCTGGTTCCTGCCCGTCTTCGACACGCTCTGGAAGGGCAACGTGTCCGGATTCGTGGCCCTCGGCGTGGTTCTGGTCGTCCTCGGGGGCGCGGCGGCCACAGTGGGAAGCGTCGCCGGCGTCGCGCTCAAGCTGGTGCCGGTCACGCTCCTACCAGCCGCGTTCCTGCCTGCGACACGCCGGTCTTGGATCATCGGCGCACTCGGCGCCGTCGCGCTGGTCGCGGTCTCGGTCGCCATCTCGCCACGAGCGTGGCAGGACTACGCGGTGGTATTGCCCAACCTGCTGGCCGGCTCGGCCGACTACGCCACGAACCTCGCGCCGGATTCTGTTGCCTCGCATCTGGGTCTGGCGGATGGCCTGGCCGGAGTGGTCCGTATCGGCAGCCTGGTCGGTGCCGGGGCCGCGCTGGTGCTATCGGCTGTCCTGGCGCGGCGACCCGGCGGCATCCCCGCGGCGGTCGTCCTCGGGACGGTCGCGATGTTGCTGCTGCCGGACGCCGTCTGGTACCACTACCTGGCCGTGCTGCTGCCGCTGGCCGCTCTCGCGTGGCGGGCCGCGAGCCCACGCGCGCGCGTGCTGCTCCTGAGCGGCGGTGCGCTCGTCAGCGCGGCGCTCGCGTGGCTGCCCCTTGCGCTGGCAGGCGCGACCCTGATGGTCGGCGGGACCCTGTTGGCCGTCTGGCCGCGTGCCGGCGGACGCTCGCCCGTGGCAACACTGGCAGCGGCACGGACCGTGGCGCGGGCGATCGAGGCATGACCGCAGCACGCCGCCGTGCCCTGCTCCACGGCCTGACGCTCGCCGGGCTGCTCTTTGCTGTCTACCTCTTCGCGATCGAGGCGCCACGCGTCGGCACGTTCGGCTATGACACGTGGGCGTATTGGTCGACGTCACTGCCCCACCCGTACACCGTGCCGCTCGGCGGGCTCGGGAGCTTCCCGTATTCCCCGCCGATCGCGCTCGTCTTCCATCTCTTCGGGGCGGTCGACTGGTGGGTCTTCGTGTTCGGCTGGTTCTGTCTCGGCGTTGGCACCGTTATCTGGCTCGGTGGTCGCTGGAGCCTGCTGCTGTTCGCCTTCCCGCCGGTGGCGCTCGAGCTGTACCACGGGAACATCCACCTTCTGCTGGCAGCCGCCATCGCGCTCGGGTTCCGCTATCCGGCGAGCTGGTCGTTCGTCCTGCTGACCAAGCCGACCTGTGGGGTCGGGCTCCTGTGGTTCGCCGTGCGCCGCGAGTGGCGGTCGCTGGGGATCGCGCTGGCCGTGACCGCTGTCGCCGTCGCGGCTTCGCTGGCGATCGCGCCGGCACTGTGGGGCGAGTGGTTCACGTACCTTGCGGCCGATCCGAGCGGGACGCCGGGCGGACCGTCGGTACCGGTGCCATTGGTTGTCCGTGTCGCCGTGGCAGCGGTGGTCGTCATCTGGGGCGCGCGAACCGACCGACGTTGGACGGTGCCCGTCGCCGCCACCATCGCCCTCCCCGTCCTCTGGTTCGCCGGCCTGTCGGTGCTGTTGGGCGCCGTGCCGGAGCTGCGTTCCCGGGCCGGCCGGTCCCATCGTTTCGCGACCTGGTCGTCGCTGCTGACGTCTCGCTATCCTGCCGCCGATGCCCCCCGGCCAGTCGCCTAGCCTGACGATCGTCGTGCCGGCCTACGACGAGGCGGCACGGATCGGGCCGGCTCTCGACGAGTTGTTCGGCTATCTCCGCCGCAAGGGACCGCCGCGCGAGGGGGGCCGCACCGCCGAGGAACTCGGCCGCTGGGACGTGCTCGTCGTCGACGACGGCAGCTCCGACGGCACGGCCGAGCTGGTCGAGGCACGTCCGGAGGCCCAGGGCCACGAGCCGCGCCTGAGGGTGCTGCGTCGCCCGCATCATGGCAAGGGCGCCGCGGTCCGTGCCGGGATGCTCGCCGCGACCGGCGATCTCGTCGTCTTCACCGATGCCGACCTCGCGACCCCGCCCGACCAGCTGCCGCTGCTGACTGATGCGCTGATGGATCACGATGTCGCGCTGGGCAGCCGCGTCCAGCCCGATGGCAGCGACCGGCGCGCCAGCCAGCCCGCGTTCCGCCGCCTGCTCGGTCGGTTCTTTCGAGCCCTTGCCGGTGCTTGGGCGACCGGCGCCGTCCCTGACACGCAGTGCGGCTTCAAGGGCTTCCATCGGGAAGTGGCGGCCGACCTCTTCGCGCGGCAACACATCGAGAGCATCGCCTTCGACGCCGAGATCATCCACCTGGCTCGCCGCCGCGGTTATCGCAGCGCCATCGTGCCCGTCCAGTGGTCGGACAAGCGCGGATCGCGGATGCACGTCAGCGCACGGCTGGCGATGCGCGTCGCGTTCGATCTCGTGACCATCCCGATCATCCATCGCGGCGTGCGGCCCGCCCGAGAGGAAGCCGTCGCGGCGGTCGACGCGTGACCGGCTGACCGGACCTTCGACGCGTCACCGCCACGCACGCTGGTCTGGCCGCGCCCGATGGTATCCTCGCCCGTGGACGAAGTCGCTATAACGACCGTTCGCCGGATGACGAACACGGCTCGCCCGCCCTACCACTGTCAGACAACAGGATGACCACCCGCCTGACCGCATCGCAGACCCCCATCCGGACCTTGGCCGCCAGTCCGCTCGTCGCCGTCCCCTTCGCCTTCGACGCGATTCCGCGAGCGGCCTGGGACCGATCGCTGGCGGCAACGCCGGCCGCCACGCCGTTCAGCCGGTGGACCTACCACCGCGCCTGGTGGGACGCGTACAGCGCCACGGCGCATCCGCAGTACCTGTGTTGCTTCGAGCCGGGTGACGCCGGACGGCACGATGCCGTCGCGATCCGCGCCATCGTGCCGTTGATGCACCGTCATGAGGTCGAGGCGGAGGACGCGCAGACCGCGACCACCTTCCGTCATTCGGACGTCCGCTCGAGCCCGGGCGGGGCCGCCGTCCCCGACGATGCCAAGGCCATCTTCATGGCCGCCAGCTATCACACGGACTACGCCACGCTGCTGTGCGACCCGACCGACCTGCCGGCCGTCGCCGATGCCGTGGTGACCTATCTGGCCGGTCCGCCCGATGCCGATCACGGCGATCGCGACTGGGACGTCATCGACCTGCGGCGCCTGCGGGGTTCTGACCCGGCGCTACCTGCGCTCGAGGCGGCATTTCAGCGACTCGCCGCCGACCACGGTTGGGACGTCACGGTCGAGGTCGAGGACGTCTGCCCGGTCGTGACGCTGGCCGACGGCGACTGGGAGGCGTACCTCTCATCACTCGACAAGAAGGCCCGCCACGAGATCCGGCGCAAGATCCGCCGCGCCGAGGACGTCGGTGAGATCCGTTTCGAGATGCTCGAGCCCGATGCCGCGGCCGTCGACGCGTTCATCGCCCTCCACCAGGCGCGCTGGGGCGCCGAGGGGCTCTTCCCCGACACGCCGGGCGGTGCGCTGAGCCGGCGATTCATCCATCGCCTGGCTGAGCTGGAAGCGGCGGAAGGATCCGGCCGCAGCCTGGAGCTCGGTCAGGTGCGGGTCGGCGAGCGCATCATCTTCGCCACGGTCGGCTTCGCCAGTGGCGCCACGTGCTACTTCTACAACGCCGGCATGGATCCCGACGCGCGCGATCTCTCGCCCGGTGTCACCGGTACCGCGGCCTACCTGCGCGACCGCATCGCCGCGGGGGTGCGACGCTTCGACTTCCTGCGCGGCAACGAGGGCTACAAGTACGAGTGGGGCGCGGTCGACGAGCCGATCCACCGGTTGCTGGTGACGAGGCGCTGATGAGATGACCGCGCCCGTCCTGACCGACCCCTGTTTCGATCACCCGGTGCGTTCGCCACTTCCCGGTGGCGGCCGCATCCGCGTCGTCGAGGTGTTGGCGACGGGCTCCAATGGCGGCGCGCAGGAACACGTCTGGTCGCTCCTCAGTCGACTCGACCGGACGCGCTACGACGTCCTCGTCATCAGCCTGAGCGACGGCAATACGGTCCGCCGGCTGCGCAGCCTCGGGTACCCGGTGGCCGTGGTCGCGGAAACTGACGACAAGGCCGCGCTGGACGCCGTGGTCGACATCCTGGCGCAGCGGCCGCCGGACATCATCCACGACCACATGTACCGGGCCGAGGTGATCGGCACGCGCGCCGCGCTCGCCTTGGGTGAGCGAGGGTTCGATCGGCCGTATGTCATCGGAACGGTCCACTCCAGCCGCGTCCGCAGTTTCGAGGATCGGGCAGTCCTACTGGCGCTCACGGCATCGATGGACCGCCTCGTGGCGGTGAGCGAGTCCATCGTCGCCAAGATCCACGCCGAGGGCCGCGACATCATCCCCGTGGAGCTCATCTACAACGGCGTGGACCTGTCGCGCTACGACCACCAGGAAGCGTGTTGCACGTTGCCCGAGGAATACGGCTTCCCGGTCGGCACGCCGCTGGTCGGCGTCGTGGCTCGGCTCGAACCCGAGAAGGGCCATCGCACCCTGCTCGACGCGTGGCCGCTGGTGCTTGATCGCGTGCCATCGGCGCGACTGCTCATCGTCGGCGAAGGGTCCCAGCGCGAGGCACTGGAAGAGCAGGCCGACGGGCTCGGGATCCTCGGAGAGGCCTGCTCCGGCGACCGTTGCGTCGGCACGCGCGAGGCGCGACCAGGAGCGCGGGTCGTCTTCACCGGTCGTCGCGACGACGTGCCGGCCGTCACCGCCGCGCTCGATGTCGCCGTGCTGCCATCGTATCGCGAGGCGCAGGGCATCGTCATCCTCGAGGCGATGGCACTCTCGCGGCCGGTCGTGGCGACCAACGTCGGCGGCATCCCGGAGATGATCGAGGACGGCGTGACCGGCCTTCTCGTACCGCCGGCTGACCCGGTGGCGCTGGCGGCGGCGATCAGTCGGCTCTTGACCGACCACCCGTTGGCGGACACGCTCGCCCGTGCCGGCCACGACCGCGCGCACGACCGCTTCTGCATCGAGCGAATGGTGACCGAGATCCAGAACCTCTACGACGAGGGTGCGGCGACGCGCGCAACCCGAGCCGGCGGTTCGCGCTCCGCGGCTTAGGGCTTCACGGCGCTCCAGTAGCGCTCCGCGTAGCCATCGACGCCACCTGCCTGCGCTACCCGCGCGTGGTAACCGTATAGGTCGTCGAGCATGCCCTGGTCGCTTGAGAACAGTCGCTGCACCTGGCTGGCGTACAGGCGGAGTCCGGCAGCCTTCCGTTCCATCTCCTCGGTGATGTCGCTGTAGCGTGCCTCGAGCCCGACGCCGACGGGCAGCTGGACCGCGTCGCCGAGCTGGCCAAGCCCACTGAAGTCGTGCCACCACGCGTACGGGAAGTCCTCGTAGAAGGTCAGCCGCCCGGCCATCTCGGGGCCGGGCATCACCCACCGTCGCTCCTCGGCGAGCATCGTCAGGCCGACCTCGCGGCAGAGCTGATGGTCCACGTGGTTCCCGACCGCCAGCGGGAAATAGACCATCTGCGGCTCGAGGCGAAGGATCTCCTGGCGCAGGATCTCGTATGGCGGCGGATCGTCATCACGCGGCGCCCCGAGGAGTTGCTCGTCGCCTTCGTAGCCGCGATAGACCGCGTCGGGCAGATCGAGGAGCACCACCGACGCGACCTCGAACCACGCGTAGCGCTCGTCCTCGGCCCTTCGGATGGCCGTCGCGTCGGCCGTCGCGAAGTCGATCGGCGTGAGCGTGCCCTGGGAGGGCACGCCGTCGGAGAGTGGCCGCGCGGCGCTCTCAGCGTTGGTGACGTTGGCGCTGCGGCTCCATGACGAGCGCTGCCAGAACTGGCGCGCCTGGGTGTTGGCACGCTCCTGGGTCAGCGTGAGGCGGTCGGCGTCGGCCATCCACGGAGGCAGGCCGCGTCGATCGGGGGTGATCTCGTAGTCGGGCAGGATGTTGGTCCGCCGGAACGACTCGTAGTCGGGCCACATGACCTTGCTGCCGAACCCCAGCGCTTCGCGCTGATACTCGGTCAGGTCGCCACCGTCGCTCGGACCGCCAGAGAAGACCGAGATGATGGTCACGTTCTGGCCGAGTTCTCGCAGGCTCGCGATGAGCCCGCCGCAGGACAGGGCCGCGTCGTCAGGGTGGGGAGCGATGAAGACGTGGGTCACGGCGCCGAGGATACCGTCTGGCTCACGCCTCCGCGAAACCGAAACGACCGATCAACGGCACGAACACGCACGGCTCCAATTCCTCGCGCCGAAAACCCTCCACGGTCCGCTCGACGAGGGTCAACCACTGGTGCTCGCGGCGCCCCACCGGCGCCACAAGTCGGCCACCGAGGGCGAGCTGGTCGGGCAGCGGATCGGGGATGGCCGGTGCCGCAGCGCCGACCACGATCGCGGCGTAGGGAGCTGCGTCAGGGTACCCGGCCGACCCGTCGCCGACGATCACCACGATGCGCAGACCCAGGTTTGCGAAACGCTGCCTGGCCTCTTCGGCGAGGTCGGCATCTCTCTCCATCGAGGTGACCTCGGCGCCCATCGCCTCGAGGATCGCCGCCTGGTAGCCGGATCCGGTCCCGACATCGAGCACCTTCGGCGTCTCGTCGCCGTGGTCCACTCGCCAGCGCGGCAGCTCGAGGGCCTCGGTCATGCGGGCCACGATGTACGGCTGGGAGATCGTCTGCCCACCCCCGATGCCGAGCGCCCGATCGTCATAGGCAAGGCTGAGCATGCCCGGATCCACGAACCGCTCGCGGGGCACGCGGCCCATCGCTGCCAGGACCTCCGGCGCTCGGATGCCGCGGCCGCGCAGCTGCCGCTCGACCATCTCGGCCCGGAGATCACCCCAGCGCCGCTCGTCCTCGAGTCGGATGGCCGGGCGGCGCATGTCAGTCGCTCAACTCAACTCGGTGACGGAGACGGCGACGGCGGCGGCGAAGGTGTGAGGGTCGACGTCGGCGCGCTGGAGGCGCTCGGCGAAGGCGACGGGCTGGGACTCGGACTGCTCGCGCTCGAGGTCGGGCTGGCCGAGGCACTCGGGCTCGGTGAAGCCGAAGGGCTCTGGCTCGCGCTCGCGCTCGGGCTCACGGACGGACTCGGGCTGACCACCGGTGACTCGCTCGGGCTGGGCTCGACCGATGCCGACGGGACCGGAGGTTCTGTCGGTTCGAAGGACTTGGCGGGGAACGTCGGGCTGCCCTTCCCGAACAGCAGCACGATGACGAAGATGCCGATGAAGGCCACGGCGATGGCCGCGACATAAAACTTGGAGGTCCGGTCATCGATGTACGCCAGCTCGTCCTGTGGCGTTCGCGGGGCGGTCGGCTCGGCCTTGGCGGCGCCGCGACGACTCGACGCGACCACGACAGCGCCCGGAATGGGCTCGGTCGCAGCGCCCTCGTTTACCTCTTCGTCTGGCTCACCGGCTTCGTCGTTGACGCCGGCCGCGTCCGCATCGGCCGGCGCGTCGTGGTCGATCCCGGCGTCCGATGGTTGCCACGTGGTCGGCTCCGATCCCTCGGGAGTGTCGTCGGACAGCGGCGGCTGGGGCTCCTCGTCCGCACCCGTGGGTCCCGTCATGCGTGTTGACTCCTCATCGGTGGCCGTCTGAAGGTCGCGAAGCGTCGGCGCACGGCCGCGGTCATGCTCTCGCGAGGGCGATCATCGCATAGCGCCACGCTGATCGCGCGGGGCATCCCCCGCCACGCTACGTCACGCATCCCGCACGGCCGGCAGCATCCAGCCGGCGACCGCGGCGGCGACGGTGACGACGCCGGAAAGGGCGATGACCAGCCCGACCGGCATGATCTCGGCCAGGACGCCGGAAACCGCCATCGCCCCGGTCATCGCACCGAACACGAGCGTCGACCGAAACGCCACGACACGGCCGAGGTAGCCCTCCGGCGTGAGTTGCGCGAAGAGTGTCTGCGATGGGATGACGTAGACGAGATTGGCGACGCCCGAGATCGCCGCCGCGATGAGTGCCACGACCACGTTCCCGGTCAGGCCAAGCACGGTCGTCGAGAGCCCCATGACGAGGAACCCGGCCACGACCATGCGGCCCTTACCCAGCTTGGCGCCGATCAGTCCGACCGCCACGCCGCCAGCCAGGTTGCCGATGCCGATGGCCGTCTCGATGGCCGCGTAATTCGCCGGGTAGCCGATGAGGCGTCCGTCGAGCGCCTGCTGTGCATACACGACCATCAGCGCGAGGGTGGATCCGATCGACAACTGCGCGAACGTGCTGACGAGCGTGTTCTGGAAGAGCACCGGTTGACGGCGCAGCACGGCCCAGCCGTCCCGCAGCTCGGCGGTGAACGCCTGCAACGCTCCGACGACGCGGGGCACGGTCGCGCGCGCAAGGGCCGGTATGGTGATGCTGGCGACGAGGGTGGCACTCACGAGGTAGCTGGCCGAGTCGGCAAAGAACGCAAGCGCAAGTCGATCGCCGAGGAACGCCACGAACAGGCCGGCCAACGGATAGCCGAGGATGTCGGCCATCGTCTCGCCGGTCCACGTCGCGCTGTTGGCCGCCATCAGGTCGTCCGGATGGACAAGGCGGGGCACGACAACGGCTTTGGCCGGCCGAAAGAAGAGACTGACCGAGGTGATGGCGAAGACGAGCGGATAGACGAGCACGATGTCCGTGGAAGCGGCGGCCGGGATGAGAAGGACCATGCCGGCGCGCAACAGGTCGGACACGATCATCACCCGCTTGTGGTTCCAGCGATCGACGAAGGTGCCGGCGATCGGGCCGAGGAGCAGATTGGGCAGCGTGGCGGCCAGGAAGACGAGGCCGGTCGCGAGCGCCGACTTGGTCGTTGCGAGGACCATGACGCCGAGGGCGACCTGGTTCAGCCGGTCCCCGAAAAGGCTGATGGTCTGGCCGAGCCAGAACGCACTGAACCGAGCATCGAGCGCCAGGCGGACATACGGGTGGGCGCGGATCCGCGTCCGCAAGACCGGCCGCGGGACGGTGACCGCGACGCCGATCCGGCTGACCGCTGTGGCTGGGCTGCCCAGACTGCCCGGCCCGGCCGTCATCGGCAGACCGGGGCCCATCCCACCGCCGAGGACCATCGGCCGATCGATCGCGGCTGAGGTGCTGCTCGTTCCGCGCCACAGCGCGACCCCTGACGCGTCGGGCGATGGATCACCGTGCAGGAGCGTACTGAAGATGAACCAGCCAAGCCCGATGGCGATGAACAGATCCCCCAGGCTGACGAGGTTGCCCAAGACCGGCAGGGGGATCGGGACGATGTCACCAAGCGGTCCCGCCCGCAGCAAGAAGTCGAGGCTCAGGTCATTCGGAAGGGCGACGTTGAACGTCGGTGAGAGATCGGCCGGAGAGAAGCCGGCCGCCGCCAGCGCAGGGAGCGAGACGGGCATCCAACCGCCGTTGGCGATGATCGCGATGCCGTTCGCGGCGACTCCGGCCGCCACGAGAGAGAGGCCTGGGTGACGACGATTCAGCCACAGGCCGGTACCAAGGATCAGGAAGGCACCGGCCAGGAGCGGCAGCCGGAGTGTGTCGGCGAGACCGATTCCGCTCGCGATCGCGAACTGCGTCCCGTAACGCAGCCCAACGGCGACGAACATGAGGGCCGCGAAGCGAAGGCGGACGTTGATGAGACTGTCCAGGTGCCCGCCGAGCGCGAGGCCGAGGATGAGGCCTGCCAGCGAGCCGATGATGATCACGAATGCGAGCTCGGACCGACTTCGCAGCTCATGGCGGAAACGTTAGCGTCCGCGATGGCCGGATGCCGGGCCCGTGCACGCCGTTCGCCGATGGACGCGCCCGACTGGTGTCACGGACCGCGGGCGCTACGGTCCGTGGCCGAGGCATTCGGGCAGTCGGGGTTTCGGGCACGCAGATGGCCCGAGCCGCCTTGGGTCAGTGCGCCTCGGCCGGGCTCGAGTTCGCGGTGACGCCCTTGGCGCGCAGCGCTGCCACTTGGCCGAGCATCGGGATCGAAACCTCGTCAGCCGGGTCTTCGTCACGGTCGATGCGCACCGCGCCCTTCGCCCACTCGGTCTTCTCGAAGGCAGCCACCACTCGGGGGTCGAATTGGATGCCGGTGAACGCATGGAGCTCGGCCAGGGCCTGGGCTGTCGTGAGGGGGATGAGCCGGTACGGCCGTGGTCGCGTCATGGCCTCGAAGGCGTCAGCCAGGTGCAGGATGCGCGCCAGGAAGGGGATCTCCTCGCCGACGAGGCGGTCCGGATAGCCCGACCCGTTGAACCACTCGTGGTGGTGGAGGATGATCGGCAACTCCGGCGCCAGCTTCTTGACGCCCTTCAGGATGTCGTGGCCCTTGCGCGGATGTTCGTTCATCCGCTCCCTCTCCTCCTTGTCCAGGCTCCCGGCCTTCAGGAGGACCGCATCAGGGATGCCGATCTTGCCCACATCGTGCAGCAGGCCGCCCCATTTGAGCTCCTCAAGCTGCCCTTCGCCGAGCCCAAGCACCCGCCCGATGTCCTCGGCGATCCGGCTGACCCACTCGCTGTGCCGCTTCGTCGACGGATCCCGCGCGTCGATCGCCGAAGCCAGCGCCGTAACCGTCTGCGTGAACATGTCCCGGATCTCGACCACGCTCGCGTACGCCGTCCGCGTCGTGTACAGCGGCAGCGCGAACACGAGCACACTGAGCGGTCCGATACTTCGGTATGCCTCCGCCATGAGCCATGCGACGGGAGCCAGCCCCAGAAGCGACACACCGAACGCCTTGATGCTCCCGACGAGAAGGACACGGAAGAGCTTGGCGTCGCGCAAGGCTATCGCGATGGCCGTGAGAACCTCGTTGGCGGCGAAGTACACGCACCCGGACGCAGAGACCGCGACTAGGCTCATCAGCGATCCCGTTTGAAACGATCCGGGTGCCAAGAGCTGAAATGTGATTCCGGCGGCTACGGCAGGAATAACGGTCGCAGCGTGGTTGTAAAGCGACCCGTACCACGGGACCTCGAACCTCAACTCGCGCAGCTCGATGGTACCGATCAGCGCAACGATGCCCGCGGCCGTCGGCCCGCCCAGTGCAGCGACGGCGATGATTGGCGCGAAGGAGACGTTGACCATGCTGCCGCGTGGTGTGTGAACGGGAAAGCCTGCGGCCACGAGACAGAGCGCTGTCCAAAACGCCAGCCCGGCCGGATCGAGTCCAGCGGCGTCGCGACTAGTTGCGGGCCAGAGCGCCGCCGATGTCGCCAGTAAGAGTGCGCCTAGCCCAATGACGACGGCGAGCAGCGCTTTCAGAAGAGTTGACACCACGACCGCAGGCTCCCTAGTTCCGGCTCCGAACGCAAAGTATGGAGGCGCGGTTAGCGCCTCCATACCGGAACCTTGGTACTACCTTAGGGCCTACAACGGCCGGATCGCTGCTGCTCCACCAAAGATGATGGCGGCCAAGGAGGCCGTCAGCAAGAGAAAGCTCCGAAGGTGTGCCCTCATCATGCTTACCAGGGCTTCTGGCTCATGTTTGGCTCCATGCCAACCTCCCGTGCCGACCGCTGCTTCTTAGCGGCGGTTGGCCTACGATCTGACTCGTCGGTCGGTTGCACTAGCCACTCTGCTCTACCCTAAGTGCCCATTTCAGGTAGAACGTCGCCGCGACCCGAACTCTTCACATGCCCTACCAGTACGTTGGTACCAGCGGATGTGAGGACTGTAGGGTCGGCCTAGCCTCGACCATATAGGTCGAACGGCGTACTCCCACCCGCCGCCCCGAGGGTGACCGGCCAGACTCGATGACCTCAGCGGGTTCCAAGTCTGGCCGGAGTGCGGCCCCGCGCATTGTCCCGGAGGGTCCCAAAGCCATGATAGCTATCCGCCCAGTAGCCTCTCCAAGGACGGCGCGTCTTCACCGAACTCGGTCGCGTACGACTCGGCGTAGTGCCGGTATTGCCGCATCGCGGCGGTGTCAGCACCGGAGAGTCCGTATGCTCTGACGAGGTCGGCCTCAAGATCAAGGGCGACCGGATCGATCGTGAGCGCTCCTTGGAGGATTGGAATTGCTTCTATCGACCGACCGTCGCCCAACAGACTCTTGGCCGTAATCGAAGCCAGGCTCAAGTACTGCGCGTGCAACCCATCACGCCAAGCCGTTGACCAGTCCTCGTACTCGAACTCGGGCGCAAACCTCCCTCGATACGTCTGCAGTGTTGCGGGACCAAGGTCGAGGAGTGAACCTCCGGCAAGACACGATGCCGCTGCACCATGGAAAAGCCAACTCGCCGAATGAACCAACTCCACGTCGAGCCACACGAGTTCGTTCTCGAACACGACGTACTCAGGTGACTCGCCATCGACGAAGAACGGGTCGATATCGCGCCGCACGAAATAGAGTGTTTGGTTCAGACTATTTGCTGCTGCCGCCGGTCCTAGGTCAGGCCACATCGCGTCGAGCACCTGCTCCTTAGCAGCTGCGCCTCTAGCTCTGGTGATCAAGAATACAAGCAGGGCAGCCGCTTTGCGTCGCATGTCACTCAACGCAATTACACGTCTGTCGACAGCGAGTTCGACGGGACCAAGGTCTCGCACCACGAGCGTAGGGCCGGTTCTCTTTGCCATGGCTCGCCCCAATGACTGCGACTTGCCCTTGAAATAGGTCTTCTCAAATGCCCTCACCATTGGCACGTCGAAACGCGTGCCTCCTTCTGCGAGGTTTCTGTAGGCGGCCACACTGCGGGCCTTGTTTGCGGATGAGAGCTGCGCCCGAATCAGCGGCAACCATCTAGCTGGGTACCGGGAAATGGAAGCTCGAACCACCTCAGGAATGGGATTGAGTAGATGAAGGCTACGACAAATCACGTCGGCAACCTGCAACAGTCCGAGGCTGCCTGAAGTTGCCGTTCTCGCGATGGCCGCCCGAAGCTTCTCCTCATCCTCGAGAAGTGCACTACGTACCACTTCGAGCCGGACCTCGTGACGCCAAGATCCCTGTGACCGTGCCGACGAGAGGGCTGCGTCAACATGCCCGAGGCCTCTCTCGGGGTCACCGTCGAGATTAGCGCTCCCAATCAGGATTGCTGCAACGGTCGGCACCGTGAGGTCGTGCCAATCTCCGCGCCTTCTCTCGAGTAGATCTCGACCCTGGAGAAGATCGCCTTTAGCGGCCAGCAAAGCCGCGGTCGCGACGACATGGGTGTCTGATGCACCTGTGTCGCCGTGGCCAGCCGCTAGGCGAGAGGCCGATTCGGCGACGAGTTCCGTTGCCTCGGCCAGTCGTCCCTGATACACGGCAACTAATGCACCGTCCGCGAATGCATCCGCATCAGCCATGGGACTGGTTCGCGCCATTCTCTCACGGTCAGCTGCCTCAACGTCGAGACCGCGCTCCCACAAGCATGTTGCCAGGGTCGCGTGGATTGAGCTAGAAACAGCATACGATGCGTGACTTGAGCCGAGATTCTTTAGAGCTGCCTCGCCGAGGACGATTGCCGGCTGATATGCACCACGTGCTAGTTCGCACAGCATGGCGTTGTAGAGACTCACTGCAGCAAAGTAGGGCTGCTCTGCTTCAAGTTGATCCGAAGCCAGATGCTGCAGAAGCGCAGATGCGTTGTCGAGTCGTCCTCCGTCCACTGCGGCAATCAGCACGGCGTACCCGTGCGCGATTGACGTGGTCGCGCTCGGCGCCGACTTGTCATTCATTATCTGATCTAGCATCACGCGCAGACCCTTGCCGTCACCGGCACGCCACAGTGCCGTCAGCCGCACTTGTTTCACGAGCGCACGTACTCTGATGGCTGTGCCGGCCGTGTCGATCGCGTCTAGCAGCCCCAATGCCTCCAAGGGTCTGCCGTGTTCGATCAGGTCGCGGGCTTGGAGGACGCGGACGGCGGGCGGGGTGGCGATGCCTTTGATGCGCGGCAGCATCGCGGAGGCCGGGCCCCACGAACCTGTGCCGAGGGCGTCCGCAGCGGATTCGCTGAGGACGCGCATGGCACTGCCGGGTTCGTCGGCTTCGATGTAGTGGTGGCAGGCGGTCAGCCAATCGGCTGGTTCGGCTGCGGTGGCGACGAGGCGGTGCATCGCGCGGCGTTGGTCGGGCGTCGTGCGATCCGAGAGGCGCCGCACCAGGAACTCGTGGAGGAGCGGGTGGAATCGACGGCTCACGCTCGTCGTCGAGCTTCGGCCGAGGAGACCGAGGCCCTCGGCCTCGTCGAGCAGTGACAGGACGTCGCTCAAGGTCGACGGCTCGGCATCGTTCGCGAACAGCGCGGCCGCATGGATCGGCACGATGCGCCGGAGCAGCGCGATGTCGGTCACGAACCGTTGCAATGCCGGCCTCAGATGCCCGAGGACCTCCTCGGCCAGAAAGTCGTAGAGCGACCCTTGCGCCCCCGACATCTCCCGAATGAATGCCCGCGCCTCGCTCGGGCGGCGTTCTCGGATCGACGAGTGGAGGAGCTGAAGGCTGGCGCCCCATCCCTCCGTCCGAGCGTCGACCTCGGCGAGCAGATCCGGGTCAAGCGGTTGTCCATACGTCGAGCGGAATAGTTCCTCCGTCTCTTCGGCCGAGAAGCGCAGGTCATCCGTGCTCAGTTCGGCGACCTGGCCCTGCGCCGCGGACCGGCCGAGGCGAAACGTAGGTCGGCGACGACTCGCGATGAGGATCGTGAAGCCCTCCGGGGCACGCTCGATGAGCTGTTCCACGATTGCCCGCGCGTCATCGCTCTCGTCGACCAGGTGGAAGTCGTCGAGGATGAGCAGCGTCGGCTCGTCGGTGAGCGCGCTCAGTTCAGCCATCAACGACCCCATCACGATCTCGCGGGTCGGGTCGATGGCCGCCAGCTGACGCAGCAGGTTCGCCGTGGCGGGCGCGAACCTGGGCTCTACCTCGCGCACCGCGGCGATCAGATAGTTGATGAAAGTCACCCAGTCCCCGTCGCTTGGATCGAGCTTGAACCAGAGACACCGCACGATGGCGCGCCGCGAGAAGTCGGCCAACAGGGTGGTCTTGCCATAGCCTGCCTCGGCCATGACGAGCTTGAGACGATCGCCGCGGTGCCGGCTCATCCAGTCGAGAAGCCGCCCGCGCGTCAAGGTCTGGACCCTCACTGGGGGCGGCTGGACCTTGCTCCGCACGATCGAAGCCATGAGGTTGTCGTGCGGCAGCTCATGCATCGGAGCTTCGCCCTTGGCCAAAGGTGCGGTCGACGTGGCCGGTCGGCGCGCCGACGAGGCGGCCCGGCTCAGCCTCGACATCGAGTCGCTTTCGCGCGTCGGTGAATCGATGGCAGGCGCAGACGCTGGATTGGGCATGTCAGCATCTTCGGGTCCTCGGCTCCACGCCGGCTTATCTGGAGATGTGGATAACCGGACGACCGGCGGACCTCCCGACTCACGCCGACCGAACGGTCTCGTGCTAGCTCGTGCTGTTTCCCTCGTACTCGAAATGGATCTTCAGTTCGACACGATACTCTGAGATCTGCCCGTCGACGACCGTTGCGCTCGACTTGACGACCTCGATCTCGCGGATATTGCGCACGGTCCGCGAGGCAGTGGCAACGGCTTGGCGCGCGGCATCGCTCCACGAACGAGGACTCGTGCCGACCATCTCGCGGATGATGAAGACGCCCATCGGTTCACTCCTCGGGTGACTCGTCCGGCTCGGCGCCTGGCTCGGCGCCTAGACTGGCCGAATGAGTGTACGAGGCGAATCGCTCTGGTCGGCAACGCCGACGGCACAACGAGGAACTGGCGTCGCGGGTCGGACGTCCTGCGCGCCATGATCGATAGCACGCTCGGTTCGCGCTTCCGCCGCGGTGCCCCTCTGGCGCTGGCGGCTCTGCTCTCGCTTGCCGCCTGCCACGGCGCGCTTCCGGCTGGTAGCCCGCCCGCGAGCCCGACTGCCGAGGGCTCCAACGGACCTGTCCCATCGGCCACCGCTGGACTCTCGCCGTCACCAGGTGTCACGGAACCGGTCGCGCCCACCTCGACCGCCACGCTTGAACCCTCGTCGTCGCCCACCGTGACCGGTCGACTTGGCCAGATCGACCACCCGACCGAGCCCACCGATGTCGTTTTGCGCATGCTCGTGAATGGAGGCTTCACGGCTCCCGCGTTCCAGTTGACCGCGGCCTCGGTGTTCACGCTGTACGGCGACGATTCGGTTGTCTATCGCCCGAGTCAGGGTGCGTCATTCCTGACCGATGCCGGCTTCGGGCTCGCGGCCTTCCAACGAGCCACGTTGACTCCGGACCAGGTCGACACGCTGCTCGGGTTCGCGCTTGACCAAGGCGGGCTGCGAGATGCACGGGAGAGCTACACGGACATCCCCGTGGCCGACGCGATGAACACCACCTTCACGATCGACGCGGGCGGCGTCGACAAGCAGGTCTTCGTCGTCGCCCTCGGGTTCCAGGCGACCGGCCCCGACGCTGCCGACCGCTCGAAGTTCTCGGCCTTGGGTGATCAGCTCGACAGCTTCGACCAACAGGTCAACGCCGGTGATGCCGAAGCCGCCGGGCCGTATCAACCGACCTGGTATCGAACCTTCCTCACCGACGCCAGCGGTCAGACCGGCCAGGCCATCGACTGGCCGTGGACGGATGTCGCCGTGTCCGACTTCACGGCGCCGGCGGACGGGGCCGCGCGGGTCGCCCATCTGACGCCTGAGCAGGTGTCGCTGGTGGCCGTCGTGCCAAGCGGCGGAATCGATGATCTCTTGATACGTGCCCCGGATCGGACGGTCTACGCCCTCTCCCTCCGGCCGCTCCTGCCTGACGAGCAACCCATCGTCCCGGTGCCGACCGACTGACGGACTCCCCGGTCGGACTCGCCTACCGTTCGCACCGGCCGAACGATGACGCGGTGCCGCCCGACGCCATCGCGGTTCGCTTCGGCGTAGAACTCCATGTCGAACTGGATGCCATCCATCCGCGGGACGCGCATCGAGGAGCGCACGCTGCCCTGCGCGCGCAGCGCGTCCCAGAACCGGCGAATGTCTTCCTGGGCTTCGCGCGACCGAGGCACGGCGGGTTCGAACAGCGAGCGGCCGATCTTCTCTTCCGAAGCCACGTGGAACAGCTCCTGGGCGTCGGGGCTGACGTCGACGAAGATGCCGGCATCATCGATGGTGAACCAAGCGCCACCCTCGGTGATCCACCAGGACCCACCTTTCTGCTCGGCCAGCTGCGCGCCCCGAAACACCCAGTACTCCTCGTGTGATGCGCCACCTCGTTGCCGCCGGCGGACCGTGGCGGACGGGTACACCTCGCGCAGACGATCCTGCAACTGTGTTCCGCTGATGTCGGGGTCGGCCTCGTGCGACGCGGTCCGGACGAAGGCCCGGAACTCATGGTCCTGGATCGGGAAGGTGCGAACGCGACGCCGACCGCCCGCAGCCGGGTGGGGGACGATGCGCGGTGGCACTGGCGGCCGCGTGGATCTGGAGGAGTGCTCGCCGTTGACCCCGGCTCGGAAGCACGCTTCGGCGAGTCCCTGGGCACCAAGCTTCTGATAGATCCGCGACCGCCGGCTGCTCACGCCGCGCATCGATAGACCGAGTCGTTCGCCGACCTCCTGGGCCGTCAGCCCCGAGCAGAGGGCGTGAAGGATCTCGGTCTCGCGTGCGGTCAGCGGATGAGGGTCGCCCATGGTGCCGGCGTATCAGCGCAATTTCGGGATGGCGGGTCAATACGCCGGTTTGCCCACCGAGAGGTCAATCGTCGCCTGGTGTTCATCGGTCGGGAGGCGCGTCGCCCGCGAACGGGTCTACGCATAGGCGCCGGATGCGTAGCGTCCCTCCTCGGCATAGGAGACGAACCGAGTCTGAGCCTTCTTGAACCACAGCTTGGTCTCGCCGGTCGGACCGTTGCGATGTTTGGCCAGCCGCAGGTTGATGACCTCGCCATCGGTGTCGCGGTCGTCGGCGCCGCGCTCCTTCTCGCGCCACAACATCATCACCAGGTCGCTGTCCTGCTCCAGCGTGCCGGACTCACGCAGGTCGGAGAGCCGCGGTTCCTTGGACTCGCGCATCTCCGTTTGACGGGAGAGCTGGGAAAGGGCGACGACTGGGACCTCGAGCTCGCGGGCGAGCGATTTCAGCCCACGGCTGATCTCGCTGACCTCCTGCACGCGGTTGGCGTCGCGCGAGACGACCGACGACTGCATCAGCTGGAGATAGTCGACGATGAGCAGGTCCAGCCCCGATTCGGCCTGCAGGCGGCGCGCCTTGGTGCGCAACTCCATGGTGCTGATGTTGGGCGTGTCATCGATGTAGACGGGTGCCTCCGACAGCGCGTTCATGGCCGGCGCGAGGCGCGTGAAGTCCATCTCCTCCAGGAAGCCGGTCCGCAGCCGCTGCGAATCGATGTTGGCGACGGAACTCAGCAGGCGGAGCACGAGTTGCTCTTTGCTCATCTCCAGGCTGAAGATGCCGACCGTCTTGCCCTCGCGGACCGCGGCGTGCTCCGCGAAGTTGAGCGCCAGGCTCGTTTTGCCGATGCTTGGCCGGGCGGCGACGAGGATGAGGTCCGACTTCTGGAGCCCGGTGGTCATAGCGTCGATGTCGGCGAAGCCCGTCCGGATGCCGCTGATCTCGCCCTTGTGCTCATGCAGGAAGTCGAGCCGGTCGTAGGCGGCGTGGAGCAGGGCACGGAGCGGCGAGAAGCCGGACGAGACGCGCTTCTGGCTGACCGAGAAGAGTTCCTGTTCCGCACGGTCGATCGACTCGTCGACGTCGGCGCTCTCCTCGTAGCCGATGCCGGCGATCTTGCCCGCCGCGGCGATGAGGTTGCGCAGCACCGCCTTGCGCTCGACGATTCGCGCGTAGTGGGTCGCGTTGACCGCCGTCGGGGTCATGTTGATGAGGCTCGTCAGGTAGGCCGAGCCGCCGATCTGTTCGAGTTGGTCGGCACGCTCCAGCGCTTCGGCGACGGTGACGATGTCGACCGGTTCACGCCGCTCGAAGAGCTCGAGGATGGCGCCGAAGATCGTGCCGTGATGGTTTCGGTAGAAGTCGGCGGGGTGAAGGAACTCGGCCACTTCGACGACGGCATCGCGGTCGATGAGCAGCGCCCCGAGGACCGACTGCTCGGCCTCGATGGACTGTGGCGGGAGGCGGTCGATGGACATGGCGGACCTCTGCGGGACCTGGCGACTCGACGGGCGGATGCCGAGCCACGTTCGGGAAGGGCAATGCTGCCCTGCCACGCGGGCTCGGCGCTAGCGGCTCATCCCCAACTTCGTTCCACATTCCCCGCTCCGCTCGTGCAGCGACTGTGGAGAACGCGGCTCGACATGGCGTCAGTCGACGCGGCGGATGACCCCGATCAGCTTGCCCTGGATGCGGACGTCGTCATAGAACTGGGGCGGATAGGACTCGTTGGCGGGCTGGAGCCGGACGCGGCCCTTCTCCTTGAAGAACCGCTTGAGCGTGACGGCGTTCTCTTCGACCTGGGCCACGACGATGTCGCCGTTACGCGCCGTCTCCTGGGGACGGATGACCACGAAGTCGCCATCGGTGATGTGAGCATCGACCATGGAGTCGCCGCGGACCCTGAGCACATAGGCGTCGCCGCTGGGAGCCAGGAACTCCGGCACGTGCATCGTCTCGCTGGCATCCCGATACGCCTCGATCGGCCCGCCCGCCGCGATCTCGCCGATGATCGCCAGGACGTGGTCGTCAAGGGTCGCCGCACCGGGCACGAGCTCCGAGGAGAGACCTCCGTGAAGGGCGGCCGTCGGGGTGAGGCGAAGTGCGCGCGAGCGCGTGGCACGTCGCTCCAGATAGCCCCCGGCCTCAAGGCTCGACAGGTGATGGTGAACCGCCGACGTGGAGGCGAGGCCGACAGCGGCCGCGATCTCCCGCACGGAGGGCGGGTATCCGCGCGCGCGCAACGTGGCGCCGATGAAATCGATGATCTTTTGTTTCCGAGCGGCGTCGTGCTTGGTCACGCGGCGCCTCCTTCCGCGCCACACGATACCGAACGTCTGTTCGACTGTCAAGCCGAGGCGCCGTTGGGTGACCGCGGCTAGGGAGCCCAAGCGCCCCGCGCTCATCCGCGCGGCTAGCGGTGAGCGCCCCACGCCCCCGTTGGGCGCGCGCGGCCCGAGCACTACGCCGATGCAGACGCAGAGATGGTGAGGATTGCCAGCGTCGAACGCTTCCCGTTAGGCGGGTGGATCGGCGGTCCACCGGAGGATGTCACCCGGCTGGCAGTCGAGCACTCGGCAGATCGAGTCCAGGGTGGTGAACCGGATGGCTCGGGCGCGCCCGTTCTTCAACACGGCGACGTTCGCCGGGGTGATGCCGACGGCGTTGGCGAAGTCGCCCACGGACATCTTGCGTCGGGCGAGCATGACGTCGAGCTCGACGATCACGGCCATCAGATCACCTCGTCGAGTTCGGTGCGGTCGGCGATCGCCGACTCGAGCAGGCCTCGCATGACGACCATGAGGAGCACGAACGCCAGCCCGCCGGCGAGGGAGGCGGGCAGCCCGAGGACGACGCTTGGTCCGCCGATGCCGACGAAGAAGAGCAGGTGGATCAAGACGCCTGCGCTCAGAACCGTGGCGACCGCCGCGCAGGCCGTGATGACGTCGACCCAGCGCAGGGCGCGGCGGGTGAAGATGACCCCGTCGTCGACGAGGGACAGCAGCCGCCAGACGACGAGCAGCGCCACCTGGACGCATGCGATGAAGAGGATGCCGGCCACCGAGTACGGAACGACGAGGTACGCGACTTCGGGGAAGATCGTCCCTTCCTCGGACGCGAACACGGGCAGGAGTACCTGTGCGAGCACGGTTCCGAGCAGGAGGATGACGAGAGCTACGCGGAGAAGCCGTATGGCGAGCGTGTGCATCTATCGAGTATCGATGGCTTTCGCTCGAGTGTCAATAGGTCATGTGGCATCCGGCGTCTTCGGTGCGCTCGCCCAACGGCGGGTTGGTTGCGCTCACCGGCTGACCGCGCCGGATGCGCGCGGGCGCTTGGGCTCCCTAGCCGCGGTCGCCCAACGGCGGGGTTGTTGCGCTCACCGGCTAACCGCGCCGGATGCGCGCGGGCGCTTGGGCTCCCTAGCCGCGGTCGCCCAACGGCGCCCCCGATATACTCTGCGGTCCGATGTTGCGACGAGTCTTCAGCACGCTCAACTGGATGGCGTTGACGCCTCTGGCCGCACGCGCCCCGATGTATGGGCGGTTGATGCTCGAACTGCTGGCCGATCGGCGCATCCCGTTGGCCAAGAAGGCCATCCTCGGTGTCGCAGCCGGCTACCTCATCTCGCCCATCGACATCGTGCCTGACTTCATCCCGATCATCGGTCGGATCGATGATGCCGCCATCCTCATCCTCGCGCTCGACCTATTCCTGGAGAGCGTCCCCCAGGAGCTGCTCTATGAGAAGCTGGTGGCGCTCGATATCGACGGGCGACAACTGGAACGCGACCTGGCCCGTGTGCGCCGTTTCGTGCCTCGGCCAGTTCGCGCGCTCGCCATGCGCCTGCCCGACCTGATCGACAAAGCCGCCACGACCGTGCGGGGCATGATGGCCCCGGGCCCGGTCGGTCCCGCCCCACTGGAGGAAGCCCCCGCGTGAAGGTCATCCTGATCAACGACGTCGCGCCGCTCGGCAAGAGTGGCGAGCTCAAGGACGTCACCGACGGCTACGCTCGCAACTACCTCATCCCGAACAAGCTGGCGGTTCCCGCCGCCGGCGGGGCCTATCGCGCGTGGCAGCATGACGTCGCCAGCCGCGAGGAGAAGCGCCGCAAGGAACGTGCCACCGCCGAGATCGCTGCCCAGCGCATCAGTTCGACGACACTGACGATGGGCGTCAAGGTCGGCGAGGGCGGCAAACTCTACGGCTCGATCGGTGCCAAGGACATCGCCGAGGCGCTCGGTCGCCGCGGCATCGAGATCGACCGCCACAAGGTCGATCTGGACGAGCCACTCAAGATGCTGGGCACGTACAAGGTCGCGGTTCGCGTCTTCGCCGGCATGACCCCCGAGGTCACGGTCGTCGTCGAGCCCAAGGGGTAGTCAGGCCGGGTCGGGCGGGGCGAAGCCGCTCAGCTCGCCGCGCAGCTGGGCGAGGGCTCTCTCGAGCGGTTCTCGTGCCGTCGAGACGGGATAGGGCGCGCGGCGAACGGCGTCCTCGAGCGCGGCCTCTCCGCCGTGGACCTGGCGGGCAAGAGCGACGAGCGTCACGAACTCAGCGTGTTGACGCTCGGCGAAGGCGCGATCGGCAACGTCGCCGTGGCCGGGCACGACCGGGCCGTCGATGATGCCGGTGAGGCGCTCGACCGTGCGCGGCCAGTCGAGCGGGAAGCCGTCGCCGAAGTAGGGCGTGGCGCCGTTCTCGAGCAAGTCGCCCGCGAAGACGACATGCGCGTCGGCCACCACGACGCAGATGTCGTTGTCGGTGTGGCCTCGGCCGAGGTATCGAAGCTCCACCGCCCGACCGCCCTGGTCGATCTCCACCGTGGCGCGGTCGGTGAAGGTGTGATCGGGAGGATCGATCTCGATCTCGCGCAGGTCGTCGGCCATGTCGGGCATGTGCTCGATGAGGCGCGCCCGCTGACGCTCGCCCGTCTCGCGCAGCATCGTGACGCACCGCACGTGGCCCCAGATGGGCGCCGGGCGGAAGACGTGGTTGCCAAAGGCATGGTCGGAATGGCCGTGCGTGTCGATGACCACGCTCACCGGCCGTGACGTCAGTGCTCGCAGGTCATCGCGCACTTCGCGTGCGTGGCGGTGGGTCGTCCTGGTATCGACCAGAAGCACGCCCTCTTCGCCCAGCACGACGCCGATGTTCTGGTCGTAGAACGCATAGCGGCGGACGAAGACGCGGTCACCGACCTCGAGCCAGTCCGACATGCACCGATCGTACACGCCCGACCGAGCGCATCATCCTGTGCATGAAGCCGGCGGCTCGAACCAGCCCGACCATCCTGCACGTCGACCTCGACGCGTTCTTCGCCGCGGTCGAGCAGCGTGACCGCCCGGAGTTGCGCGGCAAGCCCGTCATCGTCGGTGGCGGCGGACCCAACGATCGCGGCGTCGTCAGCGCCGCTTCCTATGAGGCGCGGCGGTTCGGCGTGCGCTCCGCGATGCCGCTGCGGACGGCGGGGCGGCTCTGCCCGACGGGCATCTTCGTGCCCGTGGACGGTGCGAAGTACGGTCGCGTGAGCGTCCAGGTGATGGCCATCCTGCGGCGCTTCACCCCGAAGGTCGAGCCGGTGTCGATCGACGAGGCGTTCCTGGACGTGGCTGGCACCGAGGCCCTGTGGGGGCCGTCGGAATCGGTCGCCCGAGCCATCAAGTCGGCCGTCCACACCGAGGTCGGGCTGACCATCTCGGTCGGGGTCGCCACGACCAAGTTGGTGGCCAAGGTTGCCTCCGACCTGCGCAAGCCCGATGGGCTGGTGGTGGTCGAACCTGGGACCGAGGCGGCCTTCCTCGCGCCACTGGCCATCGAACGGCTGTGGGGCGTCGGGGCTGCGTCGCGACGGGTCCTGGCGGATTACGGCGTCACCACCATCGGTGACCTGGCCGCGCTGCCGACCGATGTGCTGAGCCGGCGCTTCGGAAGCCAGGGTGCGGTGCTCGCCGAGCGGGCCCTTGGCCGCGATCCGTCGCCGGTGGGAGACGGTGAGGTCGCCAAGTCGGTCAGCCATGAGCACACGTTCGATGTCGATACGGCCGAATGGGACGTCCTCGAACGGACCCTCCTGGCGCTTTCCGAGGGGGTCGCCGGTCGCCTTCGAGCGGGCGGCGTCAAGGCCGGCACGGTCGCGGTCAAGATCAGGGATACCGAGTTCGTGACCGTCACGCGGCAGCGCACGCTGCCTGCGCCGACCGACTTGACCGAGCCGATCTGGCGGACGGCGGTGGCACTGGCACGGCCGGAGGTCCGCGGGATGACGGTGCGCCTCCTCGGCGTTGCTGCGACGCACCTGACCGATCGAGAGCAGATGTCGCTCTTCGGCGAGGAGGGCGGGCGCCAGCGCAAGGCGGTCGAGGCTGCCGACGCCATCCGGGAGCGCTTCGGTGCCCGGGCCATCACACGGGCGCGTCTGCTGCGAAGCGGCATCGCCCAGCCGTTCGAGCGGGATCCCCTTCACTCGCCGGAGGCGCGCCGGATCGGACAACGGAGGCTTGACGGTGATGCCCGACCCGACCGAGGCCGTGACACGTGAGCTGTCACCGGGCGCGCTGAGACTCCTGCCATCGACGGTCGGCAAGCCTTGACATCGAACATCCGTTCGACTACGGTTGGCCGGTAATCAGAACAGATGTTCTCTCGTCGCCGGGGCAAAAGGAGCCACAGATGGCAATGGTCAACATCACACCGACCGAGATCGCGGTCGGTTGCGATCCCTTCACGGGTCGGCCACGCAACGTCCGGATGGGAGCCGATGTCCAACCGGTGCTGCGCATCGAGCGAGTCCGCGACGAGTCCGCGGCGTACCCGATCGCCGTCGGCCCGCGCACCGTATTCGACGTTCGGACGCCGGCGTCGAGGTTGCGCCTCGCATTCCAGCACCGCAGCCGGCGATGGCTGGTGGAAGGCATCGATGACCTGGAGGATGCGCTGCCCGCCGCTGCGTAGGAACGGCTCCGCGCCGTCGGCGCGGCAGGCGGACGTGCGACAATCGGCATCGATGTCCCTCCCGCACGAGCCCTTCGCCGGGCTGACGCTCGGCGAGTTCTCCGAGCGGCTCGCTTCCTCCGATCCGGTCCCCGGCGGTGGCAGCGCGGCCGCCATCGCGGCGAGCCTCGCGGCGAGCCTGGTCGTGATGGTCTGCCGGCTCTCGAGCGACCGCCCGAAGTACGCCGCGTATGCGGCGACCCACGAGCGTGCCCTACTCGTCGCTGAGGCCTCGAGGGTCCGGTTCCTGGAACTCGCTGATGAGGACGCGGCGGCATATGGCGCCTATGCCGCCGCAAGTCGTCTCCCACGCGAGACTCCCGAGGAGCAGGAACATCGCGCCACGCAGCTTCGTGCCGCGGCACGTCTTGCGAGCGAGGTGCCGATGCTCGTCGTCCGGGAGTGCCACCGGCTGGTGCGCGAGATCGAAACGCTCGCAGGTCGTAGCAATCTGAACGCGGCGAGTGACCTCGGCGTGGCGGCGCTCCTGGCCCAGGCAGCGGCGCGTGGCGCGGGCGCGAACGTGCAGATCAACCTGCCGGCCGTCGGTGACGAACGGTTCGCCGGCTCTGCGACGGCCGAACTTGGCGGCCACCTCCACGAGATCGAGGTCGTGGCGGCACGGGTCAACCAACAGGTCCTGTCCGGCAGCCTACGGGCGCCTGAATGACCCAGCCGGGATCCGGTCGATGAGCGGCGGTGACGTCGAGTCGAGTACCACGCCCGGCGGCGCGCGGCTCCTCCGCGGCGCGCCACTCGCCGCCGAGTTGCGCCGCGACGTTGCAGCCGACGTGGTCGCGTTCCGTCGGCGCCACGGCTATCTGCCGGCGCTGGCGGTGGTCATCGTCGGGCGCGATCCGGGTGCGCGGCTCTACCTGAACCAGATCCTCCGCACGGCGTCGACGGTCGGCATCCCGGGCCGCATGGTCGATCTACCGGCTCGCGCAACCGCGACCGATCTCGCGCGCGAACTGGCCTCGCTCGATGCCGATCCGCTGGTCGCCGGCGTGATCGTGCAGATGCCACTCCCCAAGCGGATCCCGCTGCGCACGGTCATCGATACGTTGCGGCCGGTCAAGGACATCGATGGCGTCCACCCGCTCAACATGGGTCTCATGACGATGGGCTTCGAAGGCTTCCTGCCCGCCTGCGGAGAGGCGGCCGTCGCCATCCTCAAGCGATCCGGCTACGTCCTTGATGGGCTTCGCGCGGCCGTCGTCGGGCGCAGCAACGTGGTTGGCAAGCCCGTGCAGATCCTACTTGTCCGAGAGAACTGCACGGTCACGGTCTGCCACACGCACACGCGCGACCTGGGCGCGGTCCTGCGGGAGAGCGATGTCGTCGTGGTCGGTGCCGGGTCGGCCGGGCTCGTTACGGGCGACATGCTCAAGCCGGGCGCGCTCGTCGTCGACGTGGGCATCAATGTGGTGCCGGGCGGCATCGTCGGTGATGTGGACTTCGCATCGGCATCGCGCGTGGCGGCGGCTCTTACCCCCGTCCCGGGCGGAGTCGGGCCGCTCACCAACGCCATCCTGATGGAGCATCTGGTCCGGGCGGCGTACCGACAGGCTCGCGACGGGAACGCCACCGACCGTTTCACTCGCCTTGCTCCGCCCATCGGCCACAGGGCGCGCCGCGCCGCCGCGCACCCGTCTCCCCGTCTCGTGCCGCTCGAGAATGCCGGCTGAGGATGAAGAGCAGCCTCGAGATCGCGCAGTCCGCCCCAATGCGGCCCATCGCTGACATCGCGGCGGAGCTCGGGCTCCTCCCCGACGAGATCGAGGCCTTCGGTCCGTACAAGGCGAAGATCCGCCTCTCCGTCCTGGACCGCCTCGCCGACCGCCCCGATGGGCGCGAGATCGTCGTCACCGCCATCACGCCGACGCCGCTCGGCGAGGGCAAGACGACCACCACCATCGGGCTCGCTCAGGGCCTCAACAAGATCGGCGTTCGTACCGCAGCGGCCATCCGACAGCCGTCGCTCGGGCCGGTCTTCGGCATCAAGGGCGGCGGCGCAGGCGGCGGTCTCAGCCAGGTCCTGCCGATGGAGGACGTTAACCTCCACTTCACGGGCGACCTCCACGCGGTCACCGCGGCCCACGACCTCGGCGCTGCCTTCCTCGACAACCATCTCTTCCACGGGAATGCGCTTGGCATCGATCCGGCCACCATCCAATGGCCGCGCGTCCTCGACGTCAACGATCGAGCGTTGCGACGCGTGACCCTCGGGCTTGGCGAAGCCAACGGCCAACGCGACTCGGAGTTCCAGATCACAGCCGCATCCGAGGTGATGGCCGTGCTGGCGCTGGCGACGGACTTGCACGACCTGCGGGCGAGGATGGGTCGGATCATCGTCGGCGAGACGGCTGATGGCCTGCCCGTCACCCTCGACGACCTGCGTGTCGCCGGGGCGATGACCGTCCTGATGCGCGACGCCATCAAGCCGAACCTGGTCCAGACCCTCGAGGGCGGCCCGGCGTTCGTCCATGCAGGCCCCTTCGCCAACATCGCCCACGGCAATTCGTCGGTCATCGCGGACCGCGTCGCACTGAAGCTCGTCGACGCGGTCGTGACCGAGGCCGGCTTCGGCTCGGACATGGGCTTCCAGAAGTTCGTTGATATCAAATGCCGCCTGTCCGGCCTTCGGCCGAGTGCGGCGGTCATCGTGGCCACCGTCCGTGCCCTCAAGATGCACGGCGGCGTGGCTCGCGTCGTGGCCGGCAAGCCGCTCGACCCCGCGTTGCTGGTGGAGGATCCGGACGGCGTTCGACGGGGCTGCGAGAACCTCGCCCAGCACATCGCCATCGCTCGCGGCTATGGGCTCCCGGCGGTCGTCGCCATCAATGCATTCCCGAGTGACCACGCGTCAGAGGTGGCCGTCATCCGCGAGGCGGCGATCGCGGCTGGCGCTATGGACGCCGTCGTGTCGCGCCACTTCACCGACGGCGGCGACGGTGCGCGCGACCTTGCGACGGCCGTCTGGGCCGCAGCGTCCGCCCGTGCTCCGGACTTCCACTTCCTGACCGACTCGACCGAGACGTTGGCCGAGCGCATCGAGGCGATCGCCACGCGCGTCTACGGCGCTGACGGGGTCGACCTTTCAGCGGAGGCGGTGGCCTCGCTGGCCGACTTCCAGCGTCTGGGTTTCGGATCGCTGCCCATCTGCATGGCCAAGACCCAGCTGTCGCTCAGCCACGACCCGGCGCTCAAAGGCCGACCAACGGGCTTCCGCGTGCCGATCCGCGAGGTTCGCCTCTTTGCCGGAGCCGGCTTCGTGACCGCCTACTGCGGCAACATGCAGGTCATGCCCGGCCTGCCGTCACACCCGGCCGGTGAGGATGTCGACATCGGGCCGAACGGAGAGATCGTCGGACTGTTCTAGGCTGGGGGCTACTACCGCACCGAATCGAGCGTCGCGTACGTCTCATGACTGGTACGGCGCGTTGCAAGGTGAGAAACGGGGCGAGCGGTGATCGACGAGGTTGATCGCAGCCAAGCGCGGCGCGTTCGGAACGGTCGCTGGCTGCTTGTCCTCGTCGCCGGCGTCGCCGTCGGGCTTGTTGTCCTCGTCGTGCTGAGTCTGGGCGGCTCCCTGCACCCGCTCACGCCAGGTCCATCGACCGCGGTCGGACCATCACCGACCACCGGGTCATCGGCCAGTCCGAGCCCGACGACCGCGTCGCTGCCGATCGATTCGGCTCTGCCATCGCCATCGTCAGCGCCGCCGATCGGCAGTCCGCAGCCGAGTCCTTCGACCGAGCCGGCCGACGGCATCCCAGCTACCTGGCTCGGCACTGCGGTCCTTCGCGGCCCGGCGTTGCGGGACTCGATGGCCGCGATGACCGACGACACCGCCGGGTTCGCCGGCGGTTACCTCCGCTACCTGACCCGCGACTGCGTGATCAGCCCGACCCCGTTCCCGGCGACGCACCTCGTGCAGGCCTGCGATGACGGCTGGACGCTCGCGGATGCGCCCGGGGACGACTCCGGCATCCCGGTCGCGATCCTTGCGCCGGAGGCGGGTTCGTGGCCGCTCGGTGTGGCGATGATCGTCAGTGTCCACACCCACGATGCGTCCGCTGCGACGTGCCCGGCATCCATCGCTTCCCGGTGCGACAGTGCGATCGTCCTTGACCGGATCGTGTGGTCAGCAGATCCGTCGAACCCGACAGGGTCACCGACTCCATCCCCGACCATCCCGCCGGCCGATCCGCCGCACCAGGAGGGCCGGTGGACGCGGGTCGGCGGCAACGCCATCGATCGCTTCGGTGGGTTCTTCCAGCTCTGGCCGACCGATGGCGCGCTGTTCGCTACGGCGGTCGAGGGCGAGTCCGACGACGGCGGCGCGATCATGACCGTCCTCTCGACCGAGGACGGCGTTCGGTGGCACGTCATGGGCCGCATCCAGCAGAGCGCGGACTACCTCACGTCGTTCATCCGTTTCCAGGGTCACTTCGTGGCGGTCAGCGAGGCCGAGGACCGCGCTCAGGTCTGGTACTCGGACGACGGCGCGGACTGGACGTGGGTCGGCGACCAACCCGCGTTCGTTTTCGATGCCGACGGTGGGTCATCTGAGCCACCGCATACCGAACTGCAGATCTCCAGGGTCTTCGCGGTCGCCGATCACCTCGAGATCGTGGGCAGGTTGCACTGTTATTGCGGACCACCCGGCGAGCGGATGGCGATCTGGACGTCGCCCACCGGCTCCACGTGGGATCGGGTCCCGGCCGCACGACTCCAAGGTCTTCCGGAGCTGTACCCGACCTGGGTCGACCAAGGCCTGATCCTTGCCAGCGCCTCGTACGACCAGACGTACACCTCGACCGACGGCATCGCGTGGACACGGCTCCGCGGCATCCCGCACGCCTCCATCTTCCCCACGCGCCTCGGCTATTTCGCCGTCCAGCAATACCGCGGCGCGGAGAGCAAGCAATGGGTGTCGCCCGACCTGAAGCACTGGACGCGGGTGGGCGATATCGAGACCGGCGTTCCCGAGACTGATCAGAGCTACGGGTACGCGGCCGGGTTCCGGATCGCGACCGGCGGGATCATCGTGGCCGTCTCCGGTGACGAGACGAAGCAGATCATCGTCTCGTGGTCAGCCGATGGGCGGACCTGGCGCCACGAGATCATCCACGAGCGGTACCCCACGCACGTGCAGGACATCGCCGTCATGGGCCATCACGTCGTTCTTTCGGGAGAGGTCGACCGGAACGCCGACCACTCGCAGCAGGTCCTCTGGGTAGCAGATCTGCCGACGCCCTAGTCGCGGACGCTATGCCCGGAGCGTCGGGATCGCCAGGACGACCGCGATCGCGACACCGACGAGGATGCCGAGTGCGCTGATCCCCCAGGCACGCCAATCGATGGGGCCGAGCGGTACGGCCTGATCGCCGTGATGATCGGCCTCATCCGAGTGGCCCGCGTCGTGGTCGTGGTCGTGGCCGCCGCCGACGTGATGGGCATCGGCCGCATGGATCTCTTCATCCGTCACGGGAGCAGCTCCTGTGTCACCAGTTGGTCGACCGTCACCGGCTTCGCGACGACAGTATCGGGCAGACCGCTCATGAAATCGACCGACTTCTGCCACGCGGTCGGGTCGATCGCCCCGAGGCCGTGCGCGTCGGTATAGGCGCTGGTCCACTGGGCGATGGTGGCGTTGAGGATGGCAAGCTGCGTCGTCTTGTCCTGGGCGAGCTCGGGCACGACCGCGATCGCGGCGTCAAGGCCCGCTTGCGGGTCAGTGATGATGTCCTTCATGGCATGAAGCGTCGCCGCCACGAAAGCCCGGAGGGCGTCTTTCTTCGCCGCCAGCGTGCTTGTCCCGACCACGAGGCCGGGTCCGGGCAACGGCGTGCTGGAATCGACGGTCAGGACGGTCACCGGATCACCGGCCAGTTGCATCTGCACCGGCTCGTTATTGGCGAAGCCGGTGGCCGAGTCGACCTGGCCCTGCTCGACGGCCACGAGCTGGCCGTAGTCGGGGTATGTAGAGATCGATAGATCAGATGTGGTGAGGCCGGCCGAGGCCAGCAGCGCCTCGAGCATGATCCAGCTGCTGCCCTCCTTGGCCGGGATACCCAGGGTCTTGCCGGCCAAGCCGGCCGCAGTCGTGATGCCACTCGACGTCTTGGCGAAGACGACGCTCGGGAACTTGGCGTAGACCGTACCGGCATAGACGATGGGGATGCCCTGGCTGACGGCTGGGATGACGCTCGTGCCGTCGCTCAGGCCGATGTCGAGCGCACCGCTGCCGATGAGCGTCACCAGCTGCGCGTCGTCGCCGTTCTGAAAGGTTACGTCGAGGCCGGCATTCCGGTAGTAGCCCATCTGATCGGCCAGGTAGAACGGCGCGAACTGAACGCTAGGGATGTAGCCAAGGCCGACCTTCAGCGGGGTGGCTGGAGGCGTGGGTTGCGCGTTCCCGGTGCCGTTGCAACTGCATGCGACCAAAAGGATGAGGATGCCCGTAACGACATCGATCGACCGACGCACTCAGACCTCCCGGTGATGATTCGTCACCGGGCGCCGACCAGCCGGCGTTCGATGAGTACGACGACGAGATACAGCGACACGCCGATGAGCGCGATGGTCAGCAGCGTGGCGAACATGAGCGGGATGTCGAAGAGGCTGCCTCGGGCGAGGTTGATGAGCACGCCGAGCCCGCTGTCGGCGCCGGCCCATTCGCCGACGATGGCACCGATGACCGCGAGCGTGACGCCGACGCGCATGCCGCCGAGGATCTGCGGCAGCGCCGCCGAGATCTCCAGCTTCGCCATGATCTGCCAGCGCGTGGCCCGCAGGCTTCGGCCCAACTCCAGCAGCCCGCGGTCCACCGATCGGATGCCGACCATCGTCGAGACCGCGACCGGGAAGAAGACGATGAGCGCGCAGATGAGGACCTTGCCGGTGAGGCCCGTCCCGAACCACAGCGCGATGAGTGGCGCCAGCGCCAGGATCGGCGTCGCCTGGGCCGCCACGAGATACGGCGAGAGGAGCCGCTCCGCCAGTCGCGAGCGCGCCAGCAGATACCCGACGACGAGCGCCAGCGCGGCCCCGACCCCGAAACCGATGAGCACCTCGCTCAGCGTTGTGATGGTATGCGGCGTCATGATCCCGTCCGCCCATGCCCGCACGAATCGGCTCGCGACCACCTCCGGAGCCGGCAGGATGAAGACTGGATAGTTGCCCACAACAACGATTAGCTTCCAGACGACGACGAAGAGCACGGCGGCAGCGGCGATAGGCAGTACCGCCTGCAACCGCTTCATGCGACCGCCCTCGGCGGCGCGTCGGCGTCGTCGGTTGCGGCGAGGTGGGCGCGGACCGCCTCCGCGACCTCTGAGAAGGCGGCGGCAGTCGACATCGAGATGTCGCGAGGGCGCGGGACGTCGACCGGGACCTCCGCCACGACATGGCCGGGTCGCGGTGACAGCACCACGACCTTGTCGGCAACGAACGTGGCCTCGGCGATGTCGTGGGTCACCAGCACGATGGTCGTTCCGGTCTCCTGCCACAGTCGCTGCAGCTCAAGATCGAGGCGCTCCCGGGTCAGCGCATCGAGCGCGCTGAACGGCTCATCGAGCAGCAGCACCGACGGGCCGCGCACGAGGGCGCGCGCTACCGCCGCTCGCTGTCGCATCCCACCGGACAGCTGGTGGGGTCGGGCCCGTTCGAAACCACCCAGGCCGACCAGCGCGATCGATTCCCGGGCACGCGCCACGCGCTCGGGCCGCGGCACGCCCGCCAGCTCGAGCGGGAACGCCACGTTGTCGAGCACATCGCGCCATGGCAGCAGACGTGGCTCCTGGAAACAGAACCCGATCCGAGCGTCCGCACCCTCCACCGGGCGTCCATCGATGCGGATCTCACCCGCGTCCGGCGTGAGCAGCCCGCCGATCAGCCGCAGCAGCGTGCTCTTGCCGGACCCGTTCGGGCCGACGATGGCGACGATCGACCGCGCCGGCACGCGGAGGCTCACGCCCTCCAGAGCGGTGACCCGCTCCCCGGCGATGATGAAGCTCCGCGAGATGCCGTCGATCTCGATGGCGTCCAGGTTCGTCCGATCCTTCCCTACTCGCCCGAGTTCGGAGGCAGGGAGGCGGCTGGCGAGGACGGCGACGACGGTGCTGCCGACGGGACGGCCGAGGCCGAACGGACGGACGCACGCCGACTGCGTACGCGCCTCGTTTCTCCCATCCGGACTGTGACCGTCGGCTCCCTGCGAGGGGATCCACCGTCATCCGCTCGACTTTCGCCGCTCGAACGCCGGGTCGTGGGCTGGCGGGACAGGACTGGCGTCCTGCTCGCCGACCACCGGTCGGGACTTGCACCCAACCCCGAAACAGAGGCGTATGTGTGATGTGCCTGCATCATAGCGCCATGCTCACCATCGTCCTGACACGCCATGGCCACACCGACCACTCCGATCCGGACCAGTACACCGGCCAGAACATCGAGGCGCACCTGACCGAGGCCGGACGCGCCGGAGCCATGGCGCTGGGTGAACGCCTGGCCGGCGTCTCGTTCGACCGGGTCGTCTCGAGCCCATTGGAGCGGGCGGTCGAAACGGCCCGACTGGTCGAGCCTGCCGCCCACATCGAGACGGACGACCGACTGAAGGAAGCCGCCTACGGTGATTGGGAGGGCTGCACCATCACCGAGGTCGAGGAGCGTTGGCCGAAGGAGCGCGCCATCTGGGAAGCGGATCCGGCGGCCACCAGGATGCCCGGCGGTGAGAGCGGCGACGATGTGGCGCGCCGAGTTCGGTCATTCCTCGACGAGCTCACGGCGTGGGAGTCGGGGCGGGCGAACCCGAACGACGACCATCGCCTCCTCGTCGTCGGGCACTCGACGCTCAACCGGGTGCTGCTCGCGGTGGCGCTGGAGGTGCCGCTGCGCGACTTCCGCCGCCGCTTCCGGCAGGACTGGGTCAATCTCACCGTCCTGCGCTACGGACCGCCAGGCGACGGGCCGATGCTGCTCCTCGGCAATGACCTGGCGCACGTCAACGGCATCCGAGGGTCGACCTGGGACTGACCCGCGGGGCCGCCCGCGTCGGCGGGCTGCTCGTCCTCATCGTCCTTGCCCTGGCCGTGGTGCTCGGCCTCTGGTTGCTGCTGCGTCCGCAGCCGGCGCCGTTGCCGGACCGCGCGGGGCTGGGCTCGGACATGTCCATGGACGAGTTCAAGATCGGCATCGGCTGCGTCGAGTCGAAGGGCGACTACGAGGCATTCAATGCCGGCACCAGCGCCTCCGGCAAGTACCAGATCCTGCCGGGCAACTGGAGTGCCTGGGCCGGTCGGATCCTCGATGACCCTAACGCGGCACAGACGCCGGCCAACCAGGAGCAGGTGGCGACGAAGCGTTTCAATGAGCTGCGCCGCTCGCTCGACGGTGACTTCGCGCGGGTTGCCTACTGGTGGCTGACCGGCGGGGAGGATCCTGACCGCAGCACCTGGTCGGCGTTCGCCACGTCCTACGTGGACCGGACGATGGCCTTCGCCGAGGCAGCCGAGTCCGAGGTCGGGACCGAGACGATCCCCGTCTCGTGCTTCAGCACGCCGGACGACCTGCACCCGGCTGAGCGACCGAGCTTCCCGCCACCCATCGACGCGCCGGAGCCATCGGCAAGTCCGGAGCCGTCCGCAAGCCCAGGTGGGTCGCCGAGCCCGAGCGATTCGGTAGGCCCGCGATCGTCGGCAAGCCCAGGTCCCTCGGCCCGACCAAGCGCATCGCATTCGCCGAGACCGAGCCACCGCTGAACGCGCGGGCTATGCTCCGGCGGTGCTGCACCTGACCGGCCACGATCTGACGCCCGAGGACGTGGAAGCGGTGGCGAGACATGGCGCGGCGGCTGACCTCGACCCGGCGGCTCGGACGCGCATGGCGGTCAGCCGTGCGACCATCGAGCGGCTCGCCGCTGCCGATGAGCCGGTCTACGGCGTCACCACCGGCTTCGGTGATCTGGCCAACGTGCGCATCGCTCCGGCCGATGTGCGACGCCTCCAGGAGAACCTGGTCATCAGCCATGCGGTCGGGGTCGGCGCCGCGCACGACCGCGAAACGGTCCGAGCGATGCTCCTGCTGCGTGCCAACACGCTCGCCCGTGGCCAGAGCGGCTGCCGGCCGGAACTCGTCGACCGTCTGCTGGACTTCCTCCGCCTCGGCGTCCATCCGGTCGTGCCCGAGAAAGGCTCCGTTGGTGCCTCGGGCGATCTGGCGCCGCTCGCCCACCTGGCGCTGCCACTCATCGGCCGCGGCCGCGCCGAGGTCGGCGGGGAGGAACTGACCGGTGCCGCGGCGCTCGAGCGCGTCGGGCTCGCGCCACTCGTCCTGGAAGCGAAGGAGGGGCTGGCGCTCCTCAACGGCACGCAACAGATGACCGCCGTCGGGACGCTCGCCCTGATCGATGCCGAGCGCCTGGCGGGGACCGCCAGCGTCGTGGCGGCGATGAGCACCGAAGCGCTGCTCGGCACGGACGTGGCGTTCGCGGCGATGTATCAGGCCGCGCGGCCGCACCCCGGCCAGCGCCGGACCGCCGCCGAGTTGCGCTACCTTCTGCGCGATTCGCAGCTCCAGGCGGGGCATCATGGTTCGGCGCACCGCGTACAGGATCCCTATTCGGTGCGCTGCGTGCCGCAGGTCCACGGCGCCAGCCGCGACGCTCTGGCGTACACCCGCGGCGTCCTCCAGATCGAGCTGAACAGCGCGACGGACAACCCGCTCGTCTTCCCGGATGGCTCGGACGCGGATCCCACTGCACTGGCGACCGCTGGCGGCACGGTCATCTCCGGCGGCAATTTCCATGGCCAACCGGTGGCGCTGGCGATGGACTTCGCGAAGCTCGCCATCGCCGAGCTGGGCTCCATCTCGGAGCGGCGGACCGCGTTGCTGCTCGACCATCGCCTGTCGGGGCTGCCGTCATTCCTGACTGCCGAGGCCGGCCTCCACAGCGGCTTCATGCTCCTCCAGTACACCGCCGCCGCGCTCGTCTCGGAGAACAAGGTGCTGGTCCACCCGGCCTCCGCCGATTCGATCCCCACCAGCGCGAACCAGGAGGATCACGTCTCGATGGGCTCGATCGCCGCTCGTCACGCGCGGGACGTACTGCGGAACGTGGAGACCGTGGTCGCGCTCGAGTTGCTCTGCGCCGGCCAGAGCCTCGACTTCCGGACCGCCGACGGCCAGCGCCCCGGCGTCGGTGTGGCCGAGGCGCATCGCCGGCTGCGGGAACGCGTCGCCCACCTGACGAGCGATCGGGACCCCGGCCGCGACATCGCCGCGGCGCTCGACCTCGTCCGCTCCGGGTCCATGCTCGACCTCCTGCCCGCCTGACGTCGTGGTACGCGCGCTCGTCCTGCTCCTCGGTCTCGTGCTCGTCGCGGGCGGAGCGGTCTTCGTCGCCCAGGGTGGCCTCGGCGGGCCGACATCGACCCCGTCAGCTTCGCCAAGCCCGACCGCCTCGCCCTCGCCAAGCCCGACCGCCAGTCCGAGCCCGAGCCCCAGTCCTAGCCCGAGTCCGAGCCCGAGCCCCATTTCGAGCTCAAGCTCCAGCCCAAGCCCGAGTCCCAGCCCGACGCCGGTCCCGACCCCGACCATCTTCACCAGCCCCGACGGCTACACGATGACGTTCCCCGGGCCCTGGGGCACGCTTGCGCTTCAGGGGACGGACGTGACGCCGCTCCTGGCGCTGCTCGGGTCGGACCAGCCGGCGGTCGCCAACGTCGTGCGCAGCTACCTCGGCACGTCGGGGGCGCGGGTCAGCATGGTCGGCGTCGACCATGATCCGGCGGTCGCCGGAGGCGCCATCCCGCCCAACGCCAACGTGCTGATCCAGCCCTCGTTGTCGCTGCCGCTCGACTTCGTGGCCGGGATCGTGCAGCCGGTCATCGGCCAGCTGCCCGGCGTGGTCGGCGCCGTGACGCGCGAGAATGTGACGCTCCCCGGCGGCGAATCGCGGCGCTTCACCTTCCAGATCAGCGCCACCGGCGCCGACGGCACGGTCAGCACGGCGACGCTCCAAACGTACCTCCTGACGCACGGCCCCAACGCGTACCTGATCACCTTCGTGACGCTTGCCGATGAGGCCGGCCGCGACGACCCCATCTTCGACTCGATCATCGGCACCTTCGCCTTCACGCCCTGATCGACCCGGGCTGTTCGGGGTTGGCGGCCGCGCGTACACTCGCTGGATGGAGGATCCGCGCATCGTGGACGTCACGGACATGGCGGCGTTCGGGTCCATCCCACCGTGCGCGGATGCACGATTCGACCACCGGACGTGCGACTACTGGGAGGATCACGAGCGCGGCTCGAAGGATGCCCGCGTCTCCTGGCTCGCAGCGATCCCGGCCCCGTCGGGGACGCGCGGTCCGCGGCCCGGCCTGGCCGACAATCCGTTCGCGCCGCCTCCCAAGCGACAGGTCGACCCGCTCGCGTTCCTGAGTGGCGACGAGGACGCGAACCCGTTCGCCGCGCCGGACTTCAACCCGTTCGTGCCTCGAACGACACGCGAGCGGCCACTCCGCGCGGGCGTGCCGCGCAAGTTGGCGCTGCTCGATCGAGGCCGCGGCATCTTCGGCAGCTACGCCAAGGTGCTCTCCGTCGATGGTGTCGCCGTGGCCTACGCACAGTTCGGGCCGTTGTCCGCCTATCCGCGCGCCGTCCGGTTGCGCGACCTGTACCCGCAGCTCCCCGACGCGCCGCTGCCGGCCGTCATCACGTGCGTCGCGACGACGGTCGAGGCGCGCCGCCAGGGGTACGGCCATCGGCTCGTGACGGCGGTCTGCACCGATCTCGGGGAACGCGGCTTCTCGGCGGTCGAGGCGTACCCGGATCTGACCCGCGACGAGGACGAGAGCAGCGCCGGGCGGCCCATCTTCTGGCACGCCTGCGGGTTCGTCACCGCGGTCGACGACGAGCGATTCCCGGTGATGCGCCGCGAACTCTGATGGAATGATCGAACGGCGCTTGCGCCCGGGGCCGATGATGGTGCACCTTCATAGCTGAACGCAGACCGCGGGCCGGAAAGGGACGGACGAATGGACATCCAACTGGGGAACCAGCGACTCCTGGTGCTCTCGGAGCGCCTGTCGTTCGAGGACATCCGGCAGCGCGCCATGGACCGACGCGCGCAGGCCATCGCCAGCGGCATCGGCGGGCTGCTCCAGCGGCCCAAGACGGACGACATCACGCACATCGCCACGCAGCGGCGACTCGAGCCGTTCTGGCACGTCGCGTGCCATTCACTGTACGTCTACGAGCGGACGAGGCCCTACGCGGTCCAGGCGAGTGCCCTCGAGGTGCAGGCGGTCACCGTGCTCGGCCAGACGTTCAACGTCGTCGCCCAGGGCGGTCCGGCGCGCACGTTCACGCTGCCCGTCCTTGAGTTGTGCCGCGAAGAATCGACCCGCGAGACATTCAGCGATGGCGTGACCGGCGCACCGGTCCCCGACGGTGCTGTGATGATCTCCGGGCCGAGCACGGAAGTTGCCGATCCCACGACGCTCTCCGCAGATGGCACGGTGGCTGTCCCGCCGGAGCACCACGCATCGTTCGTGGTCCGCAAGCTGCTCTCCGAGATGCTCAAGCCGGTGCAGGCCGACTCGGTCCAGGAGGAGTCGCTCGTCCTGGAGAAGACGGACCTCTACTACCGGCCCGTCTACGCCTTCGAGTTCCACTGGGTGCCGAAGGACAAGCGCGGGGTCCTCGAGATCGACGGCATCACCGGCCAGATGCGCCAGGCCCAGAACCTGACCACGAGCCTGAAGGGCATGGTCTCCCGCGAGACGCTCTTCGACCTCGGCGTCGACACGGCCGGCCTGCTCATCCCCGGCGGCAACATCGCCATCAAGGTCGCCCGCGCCGCGATAGACCAGCAGCGAACCTAGGCGGTCACGACACCGTTACGATCGGTCGGTGACTGAGCACGCCGGCCCGCGAACCGTCCATGCCCCCCACGGCGCAGAGCTGACCTGCAAAGGATGGGGCCAGGAAGCGGCGCTGCGGATGCTCATGAACAACCTCGACCCGGAGGTCGCCGAGGACCCCGACCATCTCGTGGTCTACGGCGGTACGGGGCGCGCGGCGCGCTCATGGGACGCGTTCGACGCGATCGTGCGGGAGCTCCGGCGCCTCGAGGACGACGAGACGCTGCTGGTCCAATCGGGCAAACCGGTCGGCGTATTCCGGACCCATGCCTGGGCGCCGCGCGTGCTCATCGCCAACTCGAACCTGGTCGGCAAATGGGCGACCTGGGAGGTGTTCCGCGAACTCGAGCGCCAGGGCCTGACCATGTACGGGCAGATGACGGCCGGTTCCTGGATCTACATCGGTACCCAGGGCATCCTCCAGGGCACGTACGAGACGTTCGCCGAGCTTGCGCGCCAGCACTTCGGTGGGACACTGCGCGGCCGCGTGACGTTGACGGCCGGGCTCGGCGGGATGGGTGGCGCGCAGCCGCTGGCGGTGACCATGAACGAGGGCGTGGCCGTGGTCATCGAGGTCGACCCTGAACGCGCGCAGCGACGCCTCGACATCGGCTATGTCGACCGACTGACGGAAGCGCCCGACGAAGCACTGGCGTGGGCTCGGGCGGCAGCTGCGGCAGGTCGGGCGGAATCGATCGCGCTCATCGGCAATGCCGCCGAGATCGAGCCAGCGTGGGCGAAGGCGGGCGAGCGATTCGATGTCGTGACCGACCAGACCTCGGCACACGACGCCCTGGGCGGCTATGTCCCGGCCGAGATCAGCCTCGGCGACGCGGTCACCCTGCGCGGGGCCCAGCCCGACTTGTACATCCGGCGGTCGATGACCTCGATGGCCGACCATGTCCGGGCGATGCTGGCGTTCCAGCGGGCCGGCGCGGTCGTCTTCGACTATGGAAACAACCTCCGCGCCCAGGCGCAGGAGGCTGGTGTGACCGATGCGTTCGACTATCCGGGCTTCGTCCCGGCGTTCGTCCGTCCGCTGTTCTGCGAGGGCCGCGGGCCGTTCCGCTGGGTCGCCCTATCCGGTGATCCGGCGGACATCCGGCGGACGGACCAGGCCGTCCTCGAGTTGTTTCCGGAAGATGCGGGCCTTGCGCGCTGGATCGCGATGGCGCGGGACAAGGTCCCCTTCCAGGGGTTGCCCGCGCGCATCTGCTGGCTCGGATACGGCGAGCGGGCGCGTGCCGGCCTCGCGTTCAACGAGCTGGTGCGGCGCGGCGAGGTCAGCGCGCCGATCGTCATCGGGCGGGACCACCTCGATGCGGGATCCGTGGCCTCACCCAACCGCGAGACGGAAGCGATGCGCGACGGCTCCGACGCGATCGCCGACTGGCCGCTCCTCAACGCATTGCTCAACACGGCCAGCGGCGCGACCTGGGTGAGCATCCATCACGGCGGCGGGGTCGGCATCGGCTACTCGCAGCATGCGGGCATGGTCATCGTCGCCGACGGCACGGATCTCGCAGCGGAGAAACTGGAGCGCGTCCTGACCGCGGATCCGGGCACCGGCGTGATGCGTCATGCCGACGCCGGCTACGAACGCGCCATCCAGGTTGCTCGCGATCGCGGTATCCGCATCCCGATGCTCGACCGGGATTAGGTCTTCGCGCGCTGGCTAGCCGCCACCCTTGTCGTGCGGCTCGCGAGACGAGGCGACATTGGTACGTGGCGTTTCGTCGATCGCTTCGCTGGTGATCTCGGCGGGTGTCGCGAGATCCGGGGGACCGTCATCGACCGGTTCGGGCATCTTCATCAGCGAGCGAAGCGGCGAGAAGAGGAGCGGCACGAAGCTGAAGATGCCGCCGATCGCGCCGACCCAGATCGTCGCATGCAGGCCGATGACGCCGCCGAGGAAGCCGCCCAGGAGCGTCCCGACGGGGATCGTCCCCCAGACGATGAACCGCATCGTGGCGTTCATCCGCCCCTGCATACCGGTCATTGTGATCGCCTGCCGGAAGCTCACCTGATTGATGTTGTAAACGACCCCCGCGAAACCGCCCAGGAAGACCGATGCGGTCGCGAAGGGGATGGTCAGCTCGGTCGGTGCGATGGCGACCAGGATCACGCTCGGGCCGAACAGGATGGCCGAGCCGATGATGGTCGGCCCGACGCCGAATCGTTGTCCGATGCGGTTCCCCGTCAGCGCGCCGATAAGGAACCCGATCGATGCCAGCGAGAAGGCCAGCCCGATCTGTTCGATGGGGATCCCGCGCTCGTTCAAGAGGTAGAGCAGCAGGATCGAGAAGGCGATCTGGTTGAACAGGTTCGAGATGCCGGTGCAGGCGGCGATGCTGCGCAGATAGCGATGGTTGAGCACGTAGCCGAGGCCCGCGGCGATCTCCGCGCGCATCCCGGGGCCCTTGCTGCCGTCGGCGTTGACCACGACCGCCGGTGTCGGCTCCTTCTGGCGGATGAGGAGGACGAACGCGGCCGAAGCGAAGAAGCTCAACGAATCGAAGATGATGGCGAACGGCGCGGTGACGATGCCGATGACGAAACCCGCGATGCCGGGACCCGTCACCTGCGCCCCGGAGCGACTGATCTCGAGTTTCGAGTTTCCCTCCAGGATGTCCTCGCGGTCGACCAGCGATGGCAGATACGACTGGTACGAAACGTCGAAGAAGACGGTCAGGCAGCCGTTGACGAAACCGACCACGTACAGCTGCCAGATGGTCAACCCATCGAGCGCCACGGCCAGCGGGATGGACAGCAGCATGATGCCGCGGCCGATGTCGCCGATGATCATGATCGGCCGACGCCGCAGCCGATCGATCCATACGCCGGCGGGCAGGCTGAGCACGATGAACGGCAGGAACTGGACCGTGCCGAGCAGGCCGAATTCGAACGGCGTTACCTTGAGCGTGAGGGCCGCGATGGCCGGCAGAGCGAGATTGGTGATCTGCGTGCCGAACTGGCTGATGGTCTCGCCGGTCCACAACTTCATGAAGTCGCGGTGGTGGATGAGAGCCGGCCGACGGGCCTTTGCCGAGGCGTCGGCGGCGATGGCGGGCGTCGTCAATGGGCGCTCCTCGCGGGCTTGGGCTAATAGCCGTTAGCCGTCGATCTGATCGGTGTGGATCACTCGGTCGAGATGATCACGCCGTCGCCGTCCTCGTCGCGGACATCGAGGATCGGTCCGACTTCGCCCGAGCGGATGGCTTCGCGGATGCGGTCGGCCTGCGAACGCGAGAGCCCGGGCAGGACACTGCCGGCTAGGCTGGCCCACGACATCGGGATGCGCAGGTTGACCACGGCGCGCCCGTTCTCCATGACCTGCAGCCGTACGGTGCGCTGCGCACCGGATGTCACGACCGGGCCGCTGACGGCCGGAGGAGTCGACGGTGGAGCGGGTGGTCGAGATGATGGCGGAGGCGTGGTATCGCCCGCCTGCGAGGCCTGACCCGTCACGCTTGCCACGAGTGGCTCCGCTTCCTCCGGGGTCAGCTCGCCGGTTGCCACGCGACGCAGGATGCTGTCGAGATCCTCAGCCATTGCGATGAACTCCTTCCAGTTGGCGCGCGGCTTCATCGACGTCGATCTCGCCGCGCTCGAGGGCGCGCAGGATGTCCAGTTCGTTCGGCGGGTTCGTCGGCCGACGGGCGGCCGTGGCGGTGTCGGGCTGCTTTTCGCCACCGATCTCGAAATGCCACCCCCGGCCTCGCCCCGGCGGTTCGGGCCTGTCGGGCAGGCTCGGCAGCCTTGGCAGTTTCGGCAGGCTCGGTCGTGGCGGACGCTCGGGGCGTGGCGGGCGACCTGGGCGCTCGGCCGCTCGGCCCTTATGGCGGAGAGAGCCGACGATGGCCGCGTCGCCGGACATGGTGCGGAACCCGAGGTCGGCGGCGCCGTTCCCGACGATGGCGACCCGGCGCCCGCCGTGGGACTCGAGCCGATGTGGAAGCTCCGAGCGGATCCGGCCGGACAGGGTCGACATGCGCACCGTCACGCCGTTGCTCGGGGCGAGTTCCAGATCGCCACTCACCGACTCGACGCTGTGGCCCGGTCCCTCGGCGACCTCGCCACCCAGTCGGACATCGCCACTCACGGCGCGGATGTGCAGCCGCTCGAATCTCGTCGCGACAGCGCTCAGGTCGCCCGATGTGGTCGTCGCGTCCAAGCTCAACGACCCGGCCTGGATGAGCGTGTCTCCAGACACCGACTGGAGCGAGACCAGGCCGGACACGTCGTCCATCAGCACATCGCCCGAAACGGTCCTGATGTCCATGTCGCCGCGCAACCCGCTGACGTCCAGATCGGCGCTGACGCCCGACAGGCGCAGCGTGGCGCCGCGCGGAAGGTTGACATCGAAGTCGACCGAGGGCTTGCTGCCGCCGATCAGTCGGCCGAGCGCGGAGAGGACGCCGGTGGCCGTCTCGTTGACCTCGACGTGCAGCTCTGACGGCAGCCGACGAACGGTCAATGCGCCCTCGACGTTTGGGTCCGTCCCGTCCGGTGCGTTGGTGGCGTAGCGGGCCTCGACGCGGGCCTCGTCACCGTCGATGCCACGGACGCGGACGGAGCCACGCACGGTCCGCAGGCTCAGCAGCCCCTGTGCGCCGATGGCGTGGGTGATGATCGCTTCTCGTTCGCTGGTGCTCATGGCGCCGCCTCCCCATCCGAGGTGGCAGCACTCAGCGCGCGCAGGACGGCGGCCGCATCCTCGGCGCCGATCTCGCGGCGAGCGAGTCGCTCGAGGACCTTGCGGCGTTCGTCACCGAGCGCTTCGCTGGTCGCTGGTGACTGGACGTCTGGGTCGGCCGTTTCCGCCGGAGCGTCGTGCTCCGTCGCCAGGCCAAGGGCACGGACGAGTGCCTCGACCCGGCCGCGAACGGTCGGGTAGGAGATGCCGAGTTCCCGCTCCATTTCGCGCAGGTTGCCGCGCGACCGAAGGAAGCTCTCGAGGAGGGCGAGCTGCTCGCGGCCGAGTCTCGCGAAACGGCCGACGGCGAACTCGCCCTCCAGGGTGGTGCCGCATTCGCGGCAGTGCAGCCTCGTCACGCTGAGCTCGTGCTCGCAGACGGGGCAGGTCGAGATCACGTCGTGTGCCATGGTCGCGTCCCGGGTCAGCGGGAACGCGTCTGGCGGGAGCGGTTGTCCGTCTCTCGCTCGACCCAACGGCTCGACCGCGGACCGCGGTGAGCCATCAGCTCTCGGCGGGACTCGAGGTCGCGCTTGTTCAGATCGACGTCATATGGGAGGGCTCGATGGAAGTCGAACATCGGTAGGTTTCCTTTCGTGGCCTCCGGACTTGTTGCTTGTTTCAGAGGCTCTGGGTGGATAGTAGTAGTCCCGCTTACACTTTGTCAAGTCTAATGGTAATAATATGAAGTCCAGCCTTCACAAACGTGGACAGTTGCGTGGCGTTCGTCTCGACCCGGTGCCAGTCGGCCGGGTCGGAGGGGAAGTTGGGTGAGCAGCGTTTCGGTCGTGACCGCCGACCGCGCCGTGACCGCCGACCGCTCCGGAACCGCCGACCACGCCGCCAACGACCCCGCGTCGGCTCAGAGCGAAGGGCGACCCACCCCGGGCGGAACCTGATGGAAGAGCGTCGGATCGGCGGCACCGGGGATGACGCGGATCAGTGAAGCGGGCCGCAGGCCCATCGTGGAGCGGCCGCGCGGCCCCTCCAGGGTTATCGAATCGCGGCCGGCCGAGACATCGACGATCCGGGCAAGCGCCCCCGGCACGAGACCGGCCTGTTCGAGGTAGACGAGCAGTTCGTTGTCCTCCTCGGCCTCCTCGGTGATGCGGTAGATGGTCACCTCGGTACCGGGTTCGGCCAGGCTGAGCGCGACGCCGGGCGGCCGGCGACGGGCGGTGGCTGCGTCGATGGGGTTGCCATGCGGGCATGTTTCTGGGTTGCCGAGGAGCGTGGCGATGGCTTCCTCGACGCGCGGCGTGATGGCGCCCTGGAGCTTGGCCGCTTCCTCGTCCGATTCCGCCCAGCCGAGCCCGATGACGCGCGTCAGCAGCCACTCGAGGAGGGCGTGGCGGCGGAAGATGGTCTCCGCGGCAGCGACCCCATCGGGGGTCAGCATCAGGCCGCGGTCGGCGGCGACCGAAACCAGGTCATCGTTGGCCAGGCGGCCGATCATCTCCGAGGCGGCCTGCGTGGAGACACCCATCCGGCGGGCGAGCGCCGAGGTCATGGTCGGCGTGCCGCCCGCCGTCATCCAGCGCAGCGCCAGCAGGTATCCCTGCGCGGCCTCGGAGACATGGTGGGCGGGAGCCTCGTCGCGGCGTCGGTGCACACCGGCATGGTAGCGCCGAGCACCGCCGGCTCGACCGCGGCTGGGCCTACACTCCGGGCGATGACGCGCCTCGTGGAATGCGTTCCGAACTTCAGCGAGGGCCGCCGAACCGAGGTGGTGGATGCCATCGCGGCGGCCGTCGCTGCGACGCCGCGCGTCCACCTGCTCGATCGGACGTCGGATCGTGACCACAACCGCAGCGTGCTGACGTTCGCCGGCCCGCCCGAGCCCGTCATGGCCGCGATGGGATCGGCCGTTGCCGTGGCGCTCGAGCGCATCGACATGCGCGTCCACGAGGGGCAACACCCGCGCATGGGCGCGATCGACGTCATCCCGTTCGTGCCGCTCGGCGAGACGACGATGGACGAGGCGGTCGCCATGGCCCGGGTCTTCGGCGCACGCATCGCCGAGCGGTTCGACCTGCCCGTCTACTTCTATGCGCGCGCCGCGCTGCGGACCGACCGCGCCATCCTCGCCGACGTCAGGCGCCCCCAGTTCGAGGGGCTGCTCACGGCCATCGAGACGGACCCAGGGCGGGTCCCCGATGCCGGCCCGCGTCGCCTGCATCCGAGCGGCGGCGCGGTCGCGGTCGGGGCACGGCCCTTCCTCATCGCCTACAACATCAACCTCGAATCAGATGACCTGGCGCTGGCCAAGCGGATCGCCTCGGCGGTGCGCGAGAAGGGCGGCGGGCTGCCGCGCGTCCAGGCGCTCGGCCTGGCGCTGCGGGACCTCGGTTGCGTGCAGGTTTCGATGAATCTGCTCGACCACGCCGTCACGCCCCTGTGGCGTGTCTGGGAGGAGGTCGGCGAGCGAGCGGCGGCCGAAGGCGTCGAGGTGCGGGAGTCGGAGCTGATCGGCCTCGCGCCGCTGGCATCACTGACCGACGTGGCCGATCACATCGGGGTCGGGGAGGGCGATCCGGTCGAGGAGAGGATCGGCGCGGCGGCGGCGTGGCTGCGCATCCGCGACTTCGAGCCGACGATGGCCCTGGAGTTGCGCCTGGCCAGCGTCGAGGGTCGGGGCGACGCGGCCTGAAGTGAGCGGCGACCTGCTCGTCATCGGCGCGGCCGAGGTCGTGACACTCGCCGGCGGGCTGCGGCGGGGCTCGGCGCAGGGAGATGTCGCCACCGTGCGGGGCGAAGCGTCGGGGCCGCTGGCGGTCGCCGTCCTCGGCGGTCAGGTCGCCGCCGTCGGCCGGGGATCGGACGTGCGAACGGTCCTCGAAGGCCAGGGAGTCGATGTCGCCGGCCTTCCGCACCTGGATGCCGCCGGCGGGACGGTCACGCCGGGACTGGTCGACGCACACACCCACCTGTTGTTCGCCGGATCCCGTGAATCGGAGCTGGGCCTGCGCCAGAAGGGCGCGACGTATCTCGAGATCCTGGCCGCCGGCGGGGGCATCCTATCCACCGTCGACCGGACGCGCGCCGCGACCGATGAGGAGCTGTTGACGCACGGGCGTCGTTGGGCGACCGAGATGCTGTCCCACGGCGTGACGACGGCGGAGGTGAAGTCCGGCTACGGGCTCGACGCGGCGACCGAGCTCCGACTCCTGGCGACCTACGGCCGATTGGCGGCGGACGGACCGCTGGAGCTCGTGCCAACGTTCCTCGGCGCGCACGCCGTGCCGCGCGAGTTCCGCGACCGGCCCGACGCGACCGAGGCGTATGTCCGGGATGTGATCGAGCGGCAGCTGCCGGCTGTCGCGGAGCAGGGCATCGCGCGCTTCTGCGATGTCTTCTGCGAGGCGGGCGTCTTCGACGCGGACCAGTCGCGGAGGGTGCTGGAGGCCGGTGCTCGGCTGGGGCTGCGGCCGCGGCTCCACGCCGACGAGATCCACGATTCCGGCGGCGCGGCGCTAGCGGTAGAAGTTGGCGCGGCTTCAGCCGATCACCTGGCCGCGATCTCCGACGCGGGCATCGAGGCGCTCGGGCTGGCCGCTGATCGGGGCGCGGCCGTGGTCGCGACGCTGCTGCCGGCGACGACGCTCTACCTCATGAGCGGGCACTACGCTCCCGCGCGACGCCTGATCGAGCGTGGCGTGCCGGTGGCGCTCGGGAGCGACTTCAATCCCGGCACCTCACCGACGCCGAACCTGGCACTCGTGCTGACCATCGCGTGCCTCCAGCTACGGCTGACCCCGTCCGAGGCGCTCGCCGCGGCGACCATCAACGCGGCTCACGCCCTGGGACTCGGCGAGAGCCACGGCGCCCTCGAGGCGGGCCGCGTCGGCGACCTCGTGATCTGGGATGTGCCGCGCCACGAACTGATCCCCTACTGGGTCGGCGCCGACCTCATCCGCGCCGTGGTCAAGGGCGGCTCGATCGTCCGCGAGCGAGCGTCGACTCCCTAGCTCTTGCCGCGCGGCTCCAGGACGACGACCGTCGTTTCGGAGGGTACGGATGAGATCGTGACGGTCAAGCGGGACACGGGCGTCGGATGGGCGACGCTCATCTCGTGGAGGAAGCGCTCGAGCGCGCTGGCCGCTGCGGCTTCGTCGTCGCCGACCGGCATCGGCACGATGAGGTTCGCGTCCAGTTGCGCCACGAGCTCCGCGGCGCGCGCCGCCGTCAGCGCCGACCCGATGGGCACGAGCACGATATCGACCGAGCCGATCTCCCCGACGCGCTCTTCGTTGAGCAGATGCCCGATGTCGCCGAGATGGACGGTGTGCATGCCGTCGAGCTCGTAGACGAAGCAGGTGTTGAAGCCGCGATCGGAGCCGCGGGCGTCGTCGCGGAAGGTGCGGACGCCGTTGACAAGTAGGTCGTGGACCTCGTACTCGCCCGGTCCGTCGAGCAGGAACGCGGGCTCGAGACTGGTGGGGCGGACGACGGTGTGGCCGTTCGCCACGTCCCGAGATCCCTTCGTCTTGACCGGCGCGTCATCCGCATGGCTGTAGGTGACGAGGTCGGCGGTCACGCCTCGCCCTGTCGGACCGACGACCGACGGATATGCGTCGGCGACGATGACGCCTTCTCGGCCCTTGAGCCGCACGCATGTCCCGCCGTACCAGGTGATCTCCATGCACCCATTATCGGGACAAAAAGAAACGAGGGGCGCCTGCCCAATCGGCGCCCCTCGTTCCCGAGGGAGGGAGAGGGAACAGAAGCGATGCTTCACGTTCCGTGCCCATACCGTACTGCCCGACCATGAAGGGACCAGAGGGGAGACGGTGAAGAAACGCACACCTTCTGCCACGATGGTCCGATGACCGACCCGGGCGACCTCGGCGGAGGCTGGCGGCAGGGACCGCCTGCCCTGATGTCCACACCCTCGTTGCAAGCGCCACAGCCGCCTCCTGGGCGCTCGAAACTGCCCTTCCTGCTCGCGCTCCTGATCGCCATCACGCTCGTCGGCGGCGGGCTCTGGTTCGTGATGATCATGCCCGGGAACCCTTGGGGACAGTCTGGAGTCGCGCATTCGCCCGACGCTACGCCGTCGCCGACGACGGCTGCCAAGGCCAGCCCATCGGTCACGCCCTCGGCTACGCCGTCCGCTACCGGCTCGAGTCCGGCACCGACGCCGGCCGCGACCGGGTCCACCGGTCCGACCGCCGCGGCGAGCATCGATCCCGCGATCCTGGCGCAGATCCGCGCCGTGATGGACGAGGTGCCGCCCATCCGCGGCCTCACCCAGCTCAGGGACGTGCCGTTCCGGTTCATCACCCAGGACCAGTTCGTGCAGGAGTTCCACGAGCAGTTCGTGGCCGCCAACCCCGCCGATCAGCTCGCCGCGCAGCAGGCACTCTGGCAGCGACTCGGCCTGCTCAAGCCGACCGACGATCTCAGCACCGATGTCCAGTCGCTCTACGAGAGCCAGGTGGCGGCGTTCTACGATCCAGACACGGCCGAGTTCACCGTCGTGACCCGCCCGGGCTTCACCTTCGGGCCGGAGGATGAGGTCGTGGTCGCCCATGAATTCGACCACGCGCTCCAGGACCAGCACTTCGGCCTCAAGGCGACCGAGGTCACCGACCCGACGCAGGGCGATCGAGCCAATGCCCAGCTCGCCTTGACCGAGGGAGACGCGACCGTCCTGATGGTCGATTGGGCGACCGAGGAACTGTCACCGACCGACCTGCTCGGCCTGGCGAGCACCAGCCCGTCGCCGGCCGACCAGCAGCTCCTCGACAGCATGCCGCCGATCCTCCAGCGCGAGCTGCTCTACCCCTATCTCGACGGTGAGAACTTCGTGCTGGCGCTGCAGGGCAACGGCGGCTGGGCGGCGGTGGACAAGGCCTGGGGAAATCCCCCCACGACGACCGAGCAGATCCTGCATCCGCAGAAGTACCTGGATGGCGAGAACCCGGTGCCGATCCAGCTGCCTGATCTGGCGGCTCGGCTCGGGGCGGGATGGAAGGCCAGCGATACCGACACGTTGGGCGAGCTGGTCATCGGGGTCTGGGTCGCCGATGGCGCCTCGACGCCGAGCGGCATCCCCGGCGTGCCCGCGACGCTGGCGAATGCCCAGGCCGCGGCTGGATGGGGCGAGGATCGGATCGTCAGCCTGGATGGGCCGAACGGCCGGTGGGCGGTGGCATGGCAGACCGACTGGGACACGGCGACCGACGCCACCGAGTTCGTGGCGGCCGGGGACGCGGCCATGGCCGACCTGCCCTTCCCTCACGTCGTCGACAAGTCGAGCTTCGCGGGCGAGCTCCAGTCTCCGGTCGAGGTGCTCCTCGCGAGCGACGACGCGACGCTCAGTGAACTGAAAGCCGCGCTCCGCTGAGGCTTTGGGTCACATGGCCTCTGGCGCGGAGATGCCCAGGAGCGCGAGCGTGTTGGCCAGGGCCTGGCGGGTCGCGTCCATGAGAGCGAGGCGAGCGGCGGATGTCGCGGGGTCGGCTTCATCGACCACCCGCCGGTCACGGTAGTAGGCGTGGAAGGTCGTCGCCAGCTCGGTCGCGTAGGCGGTCACGCCCTGCGTCTCCTCGGCCGCCGTGGCGTCCTCGACGACCTCCGGCAGCCACAGGATCTCGCGCGCCAGCCCGAGCGCGACCGGATCATCGGCCAGCGCACCGGCCAGCGAATCGGCCGGCTGAAGGTGGACCGAGTCGGCCTTGCGCAGGATCGAGCTGATCCGGGCGTGGGCATAGCGCACGTAGTGGACCGGGTTGGCCGCGGTCGGGTCCTTGGCGGCCTCGATGTCGAAGTCGATGCCCGTGCTGGAGGAGCGTGACCCGAAGAACCAGCGCGCGGCGTCGACGCCGACATCGGCCAGCAGCTCGTCGAGGGTTATGAACTCGCCGGCACGCTTGGACATCGACACCTCTTCGCCGTCTCGAACGAAGCGGACCCACGCGATGAGCAGCATCTGGACCGCCTCGATGT
>PNAP01000056.1 GCA_003169735.1 Chloroflexota bacterium
CTGGTCGGTCGTGACGCTGAACGTCTCGTCCACGTCGCGGGCACTGACCGCGAGCGTCGCCACGCGCGTCTGGCCGGGCTGGGCGCGCATCGTGCCGGCGCTGCCGGTGACGGCGAAGGCGTTGGCCGCGCTGACCGTGTAGGCGCCACCCGTGTCGGCCGTGCCCCAGCCACCGGCGACGGTGCGCGTGAAGGCATCGGCGGCGATCTGGTCGGGCGGCGGTGGTGGTGGCGGCGGCGGCGGCGGCACCGAGGCGTCGGTCACGAGCAGGTCATCGAACGAGAAGGTGACCGGCGCGCCGGCGTTGGTGGGCAGGTAGGCGCGCAGGCCGACGCCGCCGGCCGCCTGCAGCTCGGCCGTCGCATCGGTCATCACGTAGGGCCAGCTGGTCGGTTCGGTGGCGCCCGTCCAGGCGCGCATCCGGATGGTCGTCGGCGAGGCGCCGATGAGTTGGGCATGGATGTGCAGCGGCGTGCCGGCGGCGAAGGTGACGCCGGGCACGAGCGTCTCGACACCGAGCGGCGTCTCGAGGTTGGCGACCGCCTTGGTGGCCTGCACGAGGACGCTGCCATCGGCCTTCAGGCGGACCTTGAGGCGGTACTCGGTGTTGGCCGCCGTGCGCCGCGCGATGACATAGGCGTACTCCCCGGCGCCGGTCGGTGGCTGGTCGGTCGTGACGCTGAACGTCTCGTCCACGTCGCGGGCACTGACCGCGAGCGTCGCCACGCGCGTCTGGCCGGGCTGGGCGCGCATCGTGCCGGCGCTGCCGGTGACGGCGAAGGCGTTGGCCGCGCTGACCGTGTAGGCGCCACCCGTGTCGGCCGTGCCCCAGCCACCGGCGACGGTGCGCGTGAAGGCATCGGCGGCGATGGTGGGAGCCACCACCTGGCTGTACGTGGCGGTGACGGTCGTCGCAGCCAGCGCGGTGACGGCATGGGTGGCCGCACCGCCATCCGACCAGCTCACGAACTGGTAGGTCGCCCCACCGAGGGTCTGAGTCGGCGGCGCGATGAGCGAGACGTCGGAGTGATCGATGACCGTCCGCGTGAACGGCGTGGCGTTAACCGCGCTGCCGATGCCCAGGCTGAGCCCAGGCGGCACCGACTGGAGCTGGAAGTCGAAGGTCGATGGGTCGACGCGGGCGCTGGTCGTGGTGCTCAGACCCGCGGCATCCGTGGCGGTGAGCGTCAGCTCCAGGTAGGACGGGTACTCGTGGTCGGGTGCCAGGAACGATCCGGAACTGACGCCCACGAACGACTCGACATCATGGGTGTGGCAACTGTCGAGCGTGGCGCAGTGGTGGATGATCAGCGCCCAGGTCAGGTCCGAGGCGGGCAGCGTGCCCTCCTCCGGGTCCGTGGCGCCACCGGAGAACGAGATCATCTGCCCGACCACCCATTTCGTCTGCGCCGTCGGCGTGACGATCGTCGGCGTCGGCGCGGTGTCGCCGGCGGTGATGGCGACGGTCGCCACCGAGAACGCGTTGGACGGATCGGTCACGCGCAGCGAAACGTCGTAGGTCTTGGCGAGCGTGTAGGTGAAGGTCGGGGCGACCGCGTTGGAGTCGCCATACACGCCATCGCCGTTGAGATCCCACGAGTAGCTGAGAGCGTCGCCATCGGCATCATGCGAGCCCGAGCCATCCAAGTGGACCGTCAGGGGTGCCGGACCGTTGGTCACATCGGCCGTCACCGAGGCCACCGGTGGCTGGTTGGCGCTGAAGTACTGGACGCGCTTGAGCATGCCGTTGTCGTAATCGATGTAGAACAGGTCACCGCCCGGCCCGACCTTGATGTCGGTCGGTCCGCCGGCATCGCCGACGAAGGTCTTGCCGAGCGACGCGTCGGGCAGCCCGTTGGCGCCGGCCGGCACGACCCAGATGCACTTGCGCGTGTAATCGGCCACGAAGAGCGCGTTCTGGTACTCGACCGGGTAGTTGCCCTGGCCATAGAAGGACAAGCCGGAGATCGAGGCACCCGCGGTCGGGCAGGTGTCGCCCGGGAAGATGTTCGGCGCGTTGTGCTGGTACGTGATGTACGGCGGCGTGACCGCGTTCGGCGTCTGATAGAGCTGCTCGCAGATGTTGACGTTCATGAAGTCCCACGTCGGCTGGATGGCCGCGCCCTCGTAGCACGGCCAACCGAGGTTCTTCACCGATGACGCCGGATCAGGGATGCGGTTGATCTCCTCCCAGCGGATGTCGCCGACATCGCCGACCCACACTTCGTTGGTGCCTGGCCGGATGGTCAGCCGGAACGGATTGCGCAGCCCCTCGGCGATGATCCGCTGCGCGTTCAGGTCGGGGCCGGTCGCCGGGTTACCGGCCATCGGGCCGCCCGTGTTCGGGTCGACGCGGATGAGCGAGCCATCGAGCGTCGTCGGGTCACCGCTGCTGCGCAGGTCCTGGGCACGCAACGAACCGCCTTCGGCCGTTGGCAGCACCTGGTCGCCACCGACGCCGGCAGGCGGATCGCCACACGGGTTCTTGCTGATGCCGCTGCCCGGCGTGCCTCCGAACTGACCCCAGTCCTGGGTGGTGAACGAGGCGCCCTCGCCGCCGGTGAGATACAACGCGCCGTCGGCTCCGAACGCCATGCCGCCGCCGGAATGGCTAGGGAACTGCTGGCACCAATCGTTGATCAGGACGTCCTCCGTCCCGGTCATGAAGTTGCCCGAGGCGGTCAACCGGGAGAGCCGGCTGCTGACGACGCAGCCGTCGACGGTGGCGCCAACGTTGGCGGGGCAACTGTCGGTCGTCGCGCCGGCCACGCCCCACGTCGGAGCGGTGCCGCCGATCGGCGCGTCAAAGACGTAGAAGACGTAGATGTACGGTCGGGTCGGGAACTGGGGGTCCAGGATCATATCCTCGAGGCCCCGATCCCAGTAGTCGTGGACCTCGGTCCGCAGGTCGGCGAAGATGTCGGGCGTCGTGTCGGTCAGGCTGTCGAAGACCTTGATGAGGCCCGATTTCTCGGCCACGAAGATCCGCCCGTCCGGCGAGAACTGGAACGCGATCGGGTGATCGAGCCCCTGGAGGACGGACGTGACCTGGAAGCCTGGCTGCGTCGTCTCGCCAGACGCCGTCGTGACGCTGCCCTTCTGGGGCGGCTTGAACATCTCCGGTCCGACGGCCGTTGGCGCCTTGGCCGATGGCCCGGTTACGGCCCCGGGCGAGGCACTGATGGGGGCCACCGCGGAGAACGCCGCGAGGCCGGCGATGATCACGACCGAGACGGCGCGCTGCCATACGAGAGACATCAGTTGCTCGTCACCCATGTTCAGGAGCGGACGGGGCTTGCCAGAGGCCGCGACGCTGTCCGCGAGCTCGCGACTGGGGCGCGCTGGCGGACGGCCGGAGACGGCGGGTCATGCTGCCACGCCGGCAAAGGTACGGTCAAGAAAAGTGAGGCAGCGAGCGGTGCAGCCGCGCAACCGCTTACGGGACGGCGTCGGGGTTGGTTGACCTTGGCGGAGCGAAGACGACCTATCGGGCGTGGATGACCGTGACATCGACGACGATCTGGTCCGCATACGGAGCGAGCGCCTCAGCGGTCGACGCATCGAGTACCGCCGTGGTGACACGCACACGATCGATCGTCGGATCGATCACCGACTGCCATGTCCGGCCGACGGTCTCCAGGCCATGTTCCGCGCTCTGAAGCTCGACCAGACTGAAGTCGACGGCGATGACGCAGAGGTTGTAGGGAAAGATCGCCGAGAGTTCGTCGCGGGTGGTGTCGACGTCGCCGACCGTTCCCACGACGAGCGCCGTTTCGTCGTTCTCGCCGATGCTGGCCACCCACAGGCCCGAGTACACGTCGGGGCTGTGGGTGATCGTTGCTTCCAGTCGCGACACTGGGTCATCGGACGCCGTACTCGGCGCGGCGCCCGGCCAGCCGTCGGGTGGGGTCGGGCACGGGACCGTCCTTCGACCAGGTCCTTGCGGCGGCTCGGTCGTCTCGGCGCTGCTCGCGGCGATGGTGCCATCCGACCATGTCCCGTTCACGCGCACGTAGCTCGATACCCAGGAGTCGATCTCCTGGTGGCCCGGGAGCGAGTGGACGTCCAGTCCCGTCACCTCGACCATGGTGTGCTCGGCACACCCGACCGAGGACGTCCCCTCGCCGGCGGTGCCCATCGCGACCGGTTGCGTGCACAGCGTGACGGTCCCGGTCGAGCTCTCGAGCAGTGTGCCGGCTGCTGTCACGGCGTCGCCTTCGAGGACGACGTCGAAGGGTGGCGGGGCCGACGAGGGCTGAATCGAAGGCGTAGGAATCGCCGTCGCGCCGAGAGACGGCGAGTGATCGCCGGAGGGCGATCCCGCAAGCCCGGACGGATCTACGTATGGGCTGGGCGTCAGCGTCGTTGAGGCGATCGACCCGGTAGCACCAGGGCGGCCCTGAAGGACGAGCGCGATCGCAGTTCCGATGACGACGACGGACGCGACAGCCGCGGCGCCTGCGAGAACGGTCCTTCGCACGGTCGGATCCCCCTCGACTCGAGTATGCGGCGAGTCGTCAAGGTCGCCCCCTAGGCCGGCGGCGGGGCTAGCCGCGCGCGTCCAACGGCGCCAGCACCATGATGCGGATCTCGGTCATGTCCTCGATCGCCCAGCGCGGACCTTCGCGTCCCTGGCCCGAATCCTTGACGCCGCCATACGGCATGTGATCGATGCGGTATGCGGGCACATCGTTGACGATGACACCGCCGACCTCCAGTTCCTCGAAGGCCTGCCAGGCGTGGCCGAGATCGTTGGTGAAGACGCCGGTCTGGAGGCCATACGAACTGTCGTTGACGGCTCGGATGGCAGCGTCGAAGTCCTTGAACGGGAAAGCCACCACGAGCGGCGCGAACGCCTCGTTGGAGCAGACCTGGGCGTCGCGCGGCGCATCGGTGATGATCGTCGGGGGGAAGAAGGCGCCGTCAGCCGTGCCGCCGGTCAGGACCTTCGCGCCGCCCGCGACCGCCTCACGTACCCAGCGTTCGGTGCGCTGGGCCTGGGCGGCGTCGACCATCGGCCCGAGCTGCGTCTCCGGATCGAGTGGATCCCCGGTCTTGAGCGCCTTGGCGGCTTCGACGAAGCGGTCGAGGAACTCCGCCCACACGGATTCGTGGATGAACAGGCGCTGCACGCTGATGCAGACCTGTCCGGCGTAGCCGAACGCGCCGGTGACACACCGCTTGATTGCCCAATCAACGTCAGCTGATGCATCGATGATGGCGCCGGCGTTGCCGCCCAGCTCGAGCACGACCCGTTTCTTGCCCGCCCGTTCCTTCATGCGCCAGCCCACGGACGGCGAACCGGTGAAGGTCAGAAGCTTGAAGCGCTCGTCGGCGACCATCTCGTCGCCCTGCTGGCGGGTCATCGGCAGGACGCTCACGGCGCCTTCCGGCAGCCCCGTTTCGGCCATGATCTCGGCCACGGCGAGCATCGTCAGGGGATCCTTGGACGGCGGCTTCAGGACGATCGAGCAGCCCGCCGCGATGGCCGGACCGACTTTGTGGGCAGCAAGGTTGAGCGGGAAGTTGAACGGGCTGATGGCCGCCACGGGACCCACCGGAAAGCGCCGGGTGAAGCCGATGCGTCCCTTCGACGACGCCATCAGGTCGAGCGGGATCGTTTCGCCCACCATCCGCTCGGCCTCCTCCGCGCACAGGCGGAAGGTCAGCGTCGCCCGATCGACCTCGACCAGGGCATCGCGGATGGGTTTGCCGGATTCGAGGCAGAGGATGCGCGCGAGCTCCTCGCGGCGGGCCTTGATGCCGGCACTGATCTCGCGCAGGATGCGCCCCCGCTCGTAGGCAGGAAGCTTGCGCGTCTCCTCGAAGGCACGGACGGCGGCCTGCACCGCCTCCTCGTACTGCTCCGGACTGGCGTTGTAGGTCGAGCCCGCCGGCTGGTCGGGGTGGGCGGGGTTCGAGACGGACAGGATGTCAGGCGATTCGACCCAGCGCCCCGCCAGGAAGATGGGGTGTGGCTTCGTTCCAGCGGCGATGGCCATGGCAGCTGCTCGTGCGAGTCGGGTACGGGATTCTATCCGCTGGTAGGCTGGACAGCGCCGCCCAGCCACAAAGGAGGACCCGTGACCAAGTCGTACGCCACCGCTCCGGCCATGACCATCGACGCTGCCAAGAAGTACACCGCGACCATCGTCACCAGCGCCGGGACGATGACCGCCGAGTTGTTCGCCGCGGATGCGCCGCAGACGGTCAACAACTTCGTGTTCCTGGCGCGCGAAGGCTTCTATGACGGGGTCATCTTCCATCGCGTCATCCCCGGGTTCATGGTCCAGGGCGGCGACCCGACGGGCACCGGCACAGGCGGGCCCGGATATCGCTTCCCGGACGAGCGGGTGACTCGCAAGTACACGCGCGGGACGTTGGCCATGGCCAATGCGGGGCCGAACACGAACGGCTCGCAGTTCTTCGTCATGCATGCCGACTACGGGCTACCGCCGAACTACACCATCTTCGGCAAGTTGACCGCCGGCGAGGACGTGGTCGACGCGATCGCCAACGCGCCGAAGGGCTCGAACGACCGGCCGCGCGACCCGGTCGCCATCACCTCCGTCACCATCGCCGAAGCATGAAACCGCTGCGAGGGGCTGCACTCCGGCGCGAGCTGCTGGTCCAGCCCGGCAAGCCCTTCAAGCTCACGTCCTGCGATCCGGCCGAGACCTACGGCTGGGACAAGGACGGCGCGGCAGCCGTGCTCGATGAGAACAGCCGTCGACTCGAATCGCTCCAGGAGCGGCTCTGGGCGAGCAAGGCCGGACCGGTGCTCATCGTCCTCCAGGGCATCGACACGGCGGGCAAGGACGGCACCATCCGGCACGTCATGTCGGCCTTCAACCCACAGGGCTGCACGGTGACGGGCTTTGACGAGCCGACGGCGGAGGAACTCGCGCACGACTACTTGTGGCGGGTGCATCGAGCGACGCCGGCCAAGGGCTCGGTGGCCATCTTCAATCGATCGCACTACGAGGACGTGCTCGTGGTGCGCGTCCACGACCTCGTGCCCAAGTCGGCGTGGCGCAAGCGCTACGACCAGATCAACGACTTCGAGCGGCAACTCACCGAGAACGGGACGACCATCGTCAAGTTCTTCCTGAACATCTCGCCCGATGAACAGCGCCAGCGCCTCCAGGCGCGCATCGACACGCCCGACAAGCGCTGGAAGTTCAAGACCGGCGACCTCGCCGAGCGCAAGCTGTGGGACCAGTACATGGCCGCGTACCAGGTCGCGCTGGAGCGCTGCTCGACCGATGCCGCGCCGTGGCACATCGTGCCGTCGGATCGCAAGTGGTTCCGCAACCTGGCCGTCGCCGAGGTCGTCGCCAACGCGCTGGAGGGCCTGCGGTTGAAGTACCCGCCCTCGGCAGACGGCATCGAGTCGATCGTCGTGGAGTGAGCCGCGTCGAGATCGGCTTCCGCACGCAGCCCCAGAACGTCGACTGGCCGACGCTCGAGGCAGCATGGGCCGAGGCCGCGCGTCACGACATCTTCGATTCGGGCTGGCTCAACGATCACCTGACCGACCAGAACCGCGAGGGCGGCGGTCCGAGCTTCGAGGCCATGACGGCGCTCGCCGCGCTGGCCCATCTCGTGCCCGGCAAGCGCGTCGGGCAGACGGTGCTGTCAGCGACCTTCCGGCACCCGTCCGTGCTGGCCAAAGCCGCGATCACGCTCGACAATGCCACCGGCGGGCGCTTCATCCTGGCGCTCGGAGCGGGGTGGCACGTCGGAGAGCACGCGGCGCTCGGCATCGATCTGCCGCCCATCGGCGAGCGGTTCGATCGTTACGAGGCGCAGGTGCGGGTGCTCAAGGCGCTCTTCTCGGCCGATGCCCGGCAGCTGCCCGGCGTAACGCTGGATGCGCCGCCCTATCGGTTGGACGGCGCGACCATGGATCCTCCGCCCATCGCTCCGGGCGGGCCGCCGCTCTGGCTGGGCGGTCAGAGGCCGCGCGGCCTGCGCATCGCCGCCCGCTACGCCGATGGCTGGAACTACGCCTCGAACCTGAGCGGTTCGCTGGAGGGCTTCGTGGAGCGCCGGGACACGCTGTTGCGAGCGTGCGACGAGATCGGACGTGACGCCGCGGAACTGACCGTTTCGGTCCAGGTGACCATCCCCGACGACGATGCGGGGCGAAGGGCCGCCATCGACCAGGCCATCGGCTACGGGCACGCGGGCGCGACACACATCATGCTCACGACGCCGGCGCGCGGCGGCGCCGCCGGGATCCGCCGCCTGGCGACCGAGGTTGCGGCGCCGGTGCGCGACGCGCTGGGCTGAGTCATGACCGAAGGCGGAGGGGCGGCGGCGCGCCGATCGCCGGCTGACCGTCGCAGTGGAGTGCAGCGCCGGCCGGGCGCTGATCGGGCGCCGCTGCGCGTGACCGTCCGCGTCGAGCGCAGCGAGGATCACCGCGCCGTCCACGCCCTGAACGAGCGCGCTTTCGGCCGACCGAACGAGGCTGACCTCGTCGACTGTCTTCGCCGCTCCAACGCGTTCGTGCCGGGGTTGTCGCTGGTCGCCGAGGACCTCGAGGGACGCGTGGTCGGTCACCTGATGCTCAGCTACGTGGTGCTCGCCGGCGGCCCCGCGCTCCGCGTGCTCTCGCTGGCGCCCATGGCGGTCGAGCCGGAGGTCCAGGGTCGCGGCGTGGGGAGTCGGCTCGTGCTGGCAGCCATCGATGCGGCCGAGACCCGCGAGGAGCCGCTCATCGTCCTGCTCGGGCATCCGTGGTTCTACCCGCGTTTCGGGTTCGAACCGGCCAGCCGGAGCGGAATCGAGCCGCCACATCCGGTCCCGGACCAGGCCTTCATGGTGCGCCGTCTCGGACGGTGGTCGCCCGACGTCCGCGGGAAGGTCATCTATCCGGACTGCTTCGCCGGGGTCGATTGACCGGGCCTCAGCCGACCGAGGGCGCCGTGCTCGAGGCTTGGCAGCTGGCGCTGCTGGCGGGCGCGCGGCGCGCGACTTTGGCCACGATCGCTGCCGACGGTCGGCCGCGGCTGGTTCCGGTGTGCTTCGCGGTCGCATCTGATGCGCGGACGCTGGTCATGGCACTCGATGAGAAGCCCAAGCGTGTCGCCGATCCACGCGAGCTGGCACGCGTCAGGGACATCGTTCGTGATGCACGGGTGACGCTGCTCGTCGATCGCTGGTCAGAGGACTGGTCCGAGCTCGCATGGGTCCGCCTGGAGGGTCGAGCGGAGCTGGTCGAGCCCGGCGCTGGCGGACACACCGAGGCGGTCGAGCTGCTGCGGGCGCGCTATTCGCAGTACATGGCGCACGCGCTGGCCGACCGGCCGGTGATCCGTGTCACCATCGGGCGGGTGGTCGGCTGGCGCAGCGCCTGAGACCTTGAGCCCTGCCGTACCACGTGCATGGGTACCGACTGGCGGAAGGCGACCTTAAGGCGCAGAGTGGGACCGGCGTCGAGGACCTTATGGCCCCGGACATTCGCTCACGCGGTATCGAAGCGGTTTTCGAGGCATAAGCTCACCGATCCGTGCGGTTCCAGCCCCATGGATCGGGTCGCTTCGAGGCTTGAGCCTTCGCTTCACCTCGCGGCATTCATGCACGCGGTACGCCGAGGCTCAAGCCCTTTCAGGCCCTGGCCTAGGGCACGGACGGGGGCGGCGCGACTGGCCGAACTCGCCGCAACGCGCCGCGCCGGGTCATGGCGCGGCTCGCGAGCGCGGCGACGCCCATCGCGACGAGGGCTCGCTCGGCGATCGGCAACGGCCGTACCACGTCCAGGAACTGCTCGGCACGCGAGCGGTCGATGGTCGCCAGCAGTGCCATACCGGGCGGCGTCAGCGCGAGCGTCCGTTGGCGCCGATCGGCCTCCTCTTCGACGCGTTCCAGGTAACCACGGTCCACGAGACCGGTCACGATCCGGCTGGTCGCCGAGGGCGAGCGGCCGATGCGCTCAGAGAGATCAGCCACGGTAAGCGTCTCCGTGCCGGCCACGGCATACAGCGCCGCCAGCTGCGTGAACCCCAGCCGTAACTCCCCGAGTTGCACCGCGAACCCGATGACCAGCTCGCGCCACAGCGCCCGGCCGACGGCGATGCGATCGGAGAGGAGGCGCGGGTTCTGGAGCTCGTCGCGCGCGGCCTGGACGACCGGGCTGAGCAGGTCGAAGGTGGCGTCGCGTTCGGTCATCCGTGCATGGTTGCACATGTTCCCCCGCGACGAGCCGACGCGCCCTGCTACGGTTCGCAGAGCGAGCGCCCCGTGCGACTCGCGCGTGAGGTTTGGATCTTGTTGGTCGCGTTCATCTTCCCTGGCCAGGGCTCGCAGTCGGTCGGCATGGGCCGCGACCTGGCAGCGTTCTCCCCCGCCGCCGCCGCGGTGTTCGCGGAGGTTGACGCCGCACTCGGGGAGCCCATCAGCCGGCTCGCCTTCGATGGCCCGGCCGAAGACCTTGACCTCACGATCAACGCCCAACCGGCCCTCCTGGCCACCTCGATCGCCTATCTGCGCGCCCTCGCCGAACAGTCGGCCGCCGTCGGCATCGACCTCCCGACGCCCGCCTTCTACGCCGGCCATTCGATGGGCCAGTACAGCGCCATGGTCGCGGCTGGCGTGCTCGGGCTCGCGGACGGGATCCGCGCCGTGCGAGAACGCGGCCGACAGATGCAGGCCTCTGCGCCGGACGGTGCGATGGCGGCCATCATCGGTCTTGACGACGCCCGACTCCCCGAGCTGATCGCGGCGGGCGAGCGCGCCGGCATCTTCACCGTCGCCAACCGCAACTCCCCCGGCCAGGTCGTGGTCAGCGGCGAACGTGCTGCGGTCGAGGCGGCGGCTGAGGCGGCCAAGACCCTCGGCGCCAAGCGTGCTCTGCTGCTCCCAGTGAGCGTGGCCGCGCACTCGCCGCTGATGGCGCGCGCCGCCGACGGGATGCGCGCCGTGCTCGCCGGCCTGACGTTCAACGATCCGAGTGCGCCGCTCCTCGCCAACGCCGATGCCCACCCGTTGACGACCGGCGAGCAGTGCCGGGCCGAACTCATCGAGCACCTCACGCGCGGCGTCGACTGGGTGCGCATCGTCGAGACCATGGCCGCCGCCGGCGTCACCCGGGCCGTCGAGGTCGGGCCGGGCAAGGTGCTCACGGGCCTGGTCAAGCGCATCGCGCCCGATGTCGATATCTCCCCGCTCGACGAGGCCGGCGCGCCCGGCCGCCTGGCCATGCCGTCCTTCGAATCCGCCGTTCCCGCCTAGTTCGACCTGGAGGATCCCTTCCCGAGATGCGTCGCCCTGATTTCTCCCGCCGCGTGGCCGTGACCGGCCTCGGCGTGATCAGCCCCGTCGGGCAGGATATCGATACCGCCTGGACGAACCTCGTCGCCGGCAACACGGGCCTGCGCCGGATCACGCGCTGGGATCCCACGCCCTACGATGCCCAGATCGCCGGCGAGGTCGACTTCGACGGGTCGCAGTGGATGGACTTCAAGGCTGCGCGCCGGACCGACCGCAACGTGGTCATGGGCGTCGCCGCCGCGAAACAGGCGCTGGCCGACTCCGGCCTCGAGATCACCACCGAGAATCGCGACGACATCGGCGTCATCTTCGGCTCGGGCGCTGGTGGGCCGTACCTGATGATGGCCGCCAAGGGCGTCTGGGACGAGAAGGGGGCGCGCTCGGTGAGTCCGTTCTTCATCGCCAACATGCTGCCCGACACGGCGTCCGGCCAGATCGCCATCGAGACCGGCATCCGCGGCTCGAACATGTGCATCGTGACCGCCTGCTCGAGCGGCACGCACAACATCGGTGAGGCGGCCGAGGGCATCCGGCGCGGTGACTTCATCGCGGCGCTGGCAGGCGCGACCGAGAACCCGCTCCACGAACTCGCGTACATCGGCTTCATGAATATGCGCGGCATGGGCTCGCCGCGGCCGGGTGAGGGGCTCGAGACCGTCTCGCGGCCGTTCGACAAGACGCGTGATGGGTTCGTGCTCGGCGAAGGCTCCGGAGCGATGATGCTCGAGGACCTCGAGTTCGCCAAGGCACGCGGTGCGAAGGTCTATGCCGAGGTCGTCGGCTATGGATCGGCCGCCGACGCCCACGACCTGATCCAGCCGGTCGAGATGGGCGACGGCATGCGGCGCGCCTACCTCCAGGCGCTCGAACGACACGGCGTGCCAGCCGACGAGATCGATCTGATCAACCCGCACGGCACGTCCACGCCGCTGGGCGACCTGCGCGAGGCACAGGCCATCTGGGCAGCTTTCGGCGAACACACCCCGAAGATCGCCATCAGCGCCACAAAGTCGATGACGGGGCACCTGATGGGCGCGTCCGGGGCATTCGAAGGCGTCGCGACGGTGCTTTCCGTCTATCACCAGTGCGCGCCGGCGACCCAGAACTACCGCGACCCGGATCCGGAGATCAACCTTGACGTGGTCAGCGGATCGGCTCGCTCGATGAACATCCGGTATGCCGTATCCAACAACATCGGCCTCGGCGGCCATAACGGCGCGGTCATCTTCAAGCGCTACGAGGGCGACTGACCGGGGCTCATCGCCCATCGGCGGCTCGCCCGGCCGGAGTGTGGGATAACACTCCCGTGCCCGCTACGATCTCGCCCGAAGTCGCCCGTCGGCTCGCGGTCCGCGCCTCGCTGTTGACCGATCCGCGGCCGGGCCCGCCGGACCGCGAAGGCATCATGACCGTGGTGCGCGGGCTCGACCGCCTCCAGATCGATCCGACGCGGGCCGTCGAACGAACCCATGCGCTGGTGCTGTGGAGCCGCCTCGGCAGCTACGATCAGGCCGAGATCAACGTGCTGCTGTGGGACGAGCATCGCCTCTTCGAATACGCGGCGTGGATCCTGCCAACGGAGTCCTACGGCGACGAGGCGTTCGTGATGGACCACTTCGCCACGCGCGACGGCGCGTGGGAGCAGCGGGTCCGACGCTGGCTGGCCACGAACGACGGCTTCCGTCGGCAGATCCTGGAACGGTTGGAGGCCGAGGGGCCGCTTCCCTCACGTGACTTCTCGGCGCCGCCGGACCTGTCCGACTGGGACTCGTCGGGCTGGACCGGCGGGCGAAACGTCAGCCAGATGTTCGAGCTGATGGGCCGCGGTGGCGAGATCCTCATCGCCGGCCGCCACCGCGGGCAGCGTCTCTGGGATCTGCCGGCGCGGGTCATGCCGGCCGCGACACGGATCGTCCCGCCGGTCGCCGACTTCGCCGACACCAAGGTGGTCAGTGCCGTGCGCCGGCTCGGCTTCGCCGATGAACGCGCTATCCGCGTGCGGGTCCCGTATCTGGGCGCGGCCGATGTCACGCCGGCCGTGGCGCGCCAGGTCGCTAACGGGACTCTGAAGCCCGCCACGATGGACGGGCCGATCGGCCCGATCGAGGGTTACGTCCTGGCGGCCGAGTTCGACGCACTCGATGAGATCGCCGGCCGCGGCTGGCGGCCCCGGACCACGCTCCTCTCCCCCTTCGATCCGCTCATCAAGGACCGCGAGAGGACCGAAGCGCTGTTCGATTTCCACTTCCGGATGGAGATCTACGTGCCCAAGGCCCAGCGCAAGTACGGCTACTTCGTGCTGCCCATCCTCCACGGTGATCGGCTCATCGGGCGCATCGATCCGGTCATGGACCGGCGCACAGGCATGTTGACCATCACGGCCGTACACGTCGAGGACGGCGCCCCCATCGATGACGGGTCGGTCGGGGCAGCCGTCGGCGAGGCCATCCGCGAGCTCGGGGCGTTCCTCGGCGCCCGAGAGATCGTCTTCGGCACGCTGCCGGAAGGCTGGCGGGCCGGCCTTACGGGCAGCTCGCCCTCAGGTGCTGGTGCGTGACACTGCTGTGGGACTGATCCCAGGCCTCGCAGGTGACGGTCAAGTCGCCCACCACCGCCAGTGCACCGACCCGCTCTCCGTGATCGGCGATCACGCCGCCGTCCCAGGATCCGCCGGTGTCTCCGCTCGAGAAGTCGTACTCGTGCGAGTCACCGCCACCGAGCCCGAAGAACTCGGTCGCTTCCACCATCACCACCGGGCCGATGACATCGACACTGCGGGCATACGCCACGTTCGGGTCCGACGACGAGAGGTTGATCAGGCGATGAGCCGGGCCGAATGACGCGCCGGTGTTCGTGCTGATGCGCACCCACAGGTCCTGGTTCTCCGTGTAAGCGAGGACGACCGTCGAGCCATTCGCGGCGAGGACGGGTTGCCACGCTGCGGTGGCGTCGAACAACGTCACCGTCGGATGGGGCGTGACGGCGTAGTGCGGCCCGGATCCGACCGAGAAGCGCTTGAAGCGGAAGTGGTCGCCCTTGAACCACCCGGCGTAGGCCATCGTGTTCGAACCCGCGACCGTGATGCCGCCGTCGAGGCGGGCCGGCCCGAGATCGACAGCGTAGTCCACGGCCGGACCCGGGAATCGCGACGCCAACGGGTCGATCTCGGCCTTGGCGTGTGACGGCGCCGAGCCGTCCTTCTCGAGCCACGCGACGATGGTTCGGCGGTTCCCGACGCAGGCCACATCGGGAGTCTGGAGGTAGTCGCTGGCGCCCGCCTCGGCCAGGATCGGGCCGTCCGAGTAGGTCGAGTCGGTCAACGAGTGGCCCTGGAAGTAGATGCTGTACAGGTCGGGGTCATCGGTCGAGAGGTGGAGCTCGCTGGCGCCCCACCACCAGCCGTCGCAGACGTCGAGCTGGAGGTTGCGCTGCGGCCGCGGATCGAGCCGCATCTTCGGGCCCCAGGTCGCGCCTTCGTCGAGCGTGGTGCGGACGAACGTGGCCTCACCTGACGGCAGGTACTCGGTCCACCCCGTCACGACCGAGTCCTGCGCGGCGGCCATCGATTGGACGGAAAGGGTCACGCCTGCGGCGGCGGTGCGCAGCGTTGTCGTGCCGGTCGCGAGCGCCGTGTTCGCGGCGAGGACGACCGAGCTGGCCGCGGCCAGGGCCGCGAGGAGTGTTCGGCCGGCGTGTCTGGGCATGGGTCTGACTCCTTCGCGTACGAGGGCAAGTCCGCTGAAGACCAGTGTGGCACTCGCTGCAAACGGTCCCGATCGGTCGACAGCATCGACCGCCCACGACCGAGAGGCTGAGGCCAGCGCCCACCGAGCCGCCCGCGGTGCCAAGATGACACCATGACGCATCACGAGACCGCCGAGCCGATCACCGTCGCCTACTACTACCGCGTTCGCTGGGGCCACCACGACGAGTGGCTGGAGCTGTTCCTGCGCAACCACTGGCCGATCCTCCGGGAGCAGCTGCGCGGCGGCCGCTTCACCGACGTGACGCTCGACACGCCGCGCTTCCACGGTGACGGCCGCGCCGACTGGAACGTCATGGTCACTATCACCTATCGCGATTGGGCCGCGATGGAGGCACATACGGACCCGGCGTTGGTCGAGCGGCTCTACCCGGACCAGGCGACGTTCAAGGCGGAAGAGGAGCGCCGTTTCGCGATGCTCGAAGCGCACTGGGACGTGCCGCTCGAGTCGCACGCGCTGCCGGGCGAATAGCCCCGACTAGCCCCGACTAGCCTCCGAGGCCGAGCTCCGTCCGGGTGAAGAGGGCCCGGAACGGCACGTCGATGGCGGCCAGCGCCTGCGGCCCTCCCTGTTCGCGGTCGACGACGGCGACGACGCCGATGACCTCCGCGCCCGCCGCCCGAAGCGCGGCCACGGCGGCGGCGCTGGCGCCGCCACTCGTGACGATGTCCTCGACGATGACTACGCGATCACCCGCGTCGAGCAGCCCCTCGATGACCTTGCCCGTGCCGTGATCCTTCGGCGAGTCGACGCGGACGAAGAGCGCGGGCAGGCCGGAGGCGAGCGACAACGCCGTCGCCAGTGGCACCGCGCCGAGCGCCGGACCAGCGATCCGTTGCGCGTCCTCGGGAAGGAGCGGCACCAGCGCGGCGGTGAGCCGGGCGAGCAACGCCGGCTTCGTGGTCAGGCGGTACTTGTCGATGTAGTAATCACTGACGGCGCCGGAACGCAGCACGAAGTGGCCGCGCAGGACGGCAGCCTCGGTCAGGGCTCGGGCCAGATCCTCGCGCTCGGTCGCGGCACTGCCCGCCGTCACCGGTCGACGGCGCCGACGAGGTCGGCCTCGGGCGTGGCCACGCGCGCCGGAAGCTGATAGCGCTCGACCCGACCGATGAGCCGGCGGATGCGCAGCCCCTCGATGGGGCCGAGGGCGTAGAGCGGCATGCGCTTCAGCCACACCGCGCTGCCGAGACTCACGGCGTCGGCGCCGGCCCAGAAGAATTCCCGGCAATCGTCGAAGTCGTGGATGCCGGCCGAGGCGATGATGGGCAGCCCGATACCTGCCTCGCGCAGCTCCGACACGATTCTCAGCCCGATGGGCTTGATGGCCCGACCCGACAGGCTGCCGTAGCGGTTCTTGAGGAGCGGCTCGCCGGTCTCGGGGTCGAGGCGGAGCGCCTTGACCGAGTTGATGGCGGTCAGTGCGGCGACGCCGTGTCGCTCCGCCAGGCGAGCGTGCTCGAGGTAGTCGTAGTCGGGCGACAGCTTCAGGATGACCGGGTGGCGGCTCAGGGGGACCGCCTTCGCGAGGACCTCCTCGAGGATCGTCTCGAACGGGAAGTTGACGTTGTGGCAGGAGACGTTGAACTCGACCGCGGCGATCTCGCCGACCTTGGCCCGCCGGTTGACGATCTCGACGAGCGATCCGAATTCGTCGGCCGAAAAACCGCCCAGCGAGATGATCCGGTTCAGCTTCGCCGTGCGTTCGTAGTACTCATCGAAGTAGCGCTCGATGCCGATGTTGCTCCAGCCGAAGGCATTGATCCAGCCCCCGTCCACGCGGCGCAGCGCCCGGCCATAGGCGCGCAGCATCGCCGGGAACTCCCACAGCTTCCAGTCCTCGCGCAGCGAGAAGTTGCCTTCGCGCGGCTCGGTCGTGAGCGTGCGGGTGACGACCGCACCGAAACGCTCCAGCGGCACCCACTGGGCGATCGGGCTCAAGCCGTAGAGGATGAGGCGTCCCTTGCCGGCACCGTATCCCAGAAGGCTGGACGAGGTGAGCAGCCGGTTTCGAAGCCGAACCCCATTGAGGTCGACGGTCACGTCACACCTCCCGATGGAAGCGCAACCATTGGTGGGTCGCATCGGTGTTGCGCTCGTCCCATGCCTCGGCGAGCTTGGTCACCCCGCCAACGACGGTGAATGCGCCGACTCGCTCGCCACCGTGCGCCGCGGTCGTTCTGGTCCACGTATGGCCGAGATCCGCGCTCTCGAAGCGGTACTCGACCGACGATGTGAGGCCCGGCCCGTCGATCTCGGTCGCCTCGATGGCGATCCGTGAGCCGCGCACGTCGGCGCTGCGCGCATAGACCGTGGCCGAATCGGTCGGGGCGAGGTTGAGAAGCCGATGCGGAGCGCCGAAGACGAGCCCGCCGTCGGTGCTGATCCGGACCCATTGATCCTCGGCCTCGGTGAAGGTCAGCACGACGGTCGAGCCATCGACCGCCAGGACCGGGTCGTGGCCGGTACTCGCGTCGAAGAGCGTCGCTGCCGGGTGAGGCGTGACGATGTAGCGCGGACCCTTGCCGACGGAGAAGCGCCGCAGGCGGAACGCCGATCCCCGGAACCAACCGACGAACGTGGTGTCGGTCGACGCCGCCACCGCCAGCCCGCCGTCGAGGCGGGCCTTGCCCAGGTCGGCGCCACGATCCGTCGCGATCCCGCCGACGCGCGACGCGAGTGGGTCGATGGCCACCTTGGCGTGGGCGGCGGAGTAGCCGTTCTTCTCCAGCCACGCGACCGCCGTGCGGCGATCCCCGACACAGGCGATGCCCGGCGATTGCGTGTAGAGCGTGGTGAACGACTCTGCCAGGATCGGTCCGTCCTCGGCGCCGGTCCCGTCGAGCGAACGCCCCTGCATGTAGATGCTGTAGCCGTTGTTCTCGTCGCCGGGCAGATTGGTCTGGGTGACCGCCCACCACCAGCCTCCGCAGATAGCCAACTGGATGTTCTGTTGGGGGTCGGACGAATCGAGCCGGATGGTCGGGCCTGGGAATGTCGCGCCGTCTGTGCTCGTCCGGACGTAGGTCGCAGGGTCGCCGTCATGGAACTCGGTCCAGCCGACGACCATGATCTTGCCCCGGGTGGCGATGTCCGATGCAAGGATCGGCACGTTCGCCGTGGCGGTATGCAGCGTGGTCGTGGCCGTGAAGCCACCGGCAACGGTCGAAGCGGCCAACAGGAACGTTGCGAACAGCGCGATGAAGGCGGCGCCTGCGGTGCGATGGCGGGATCGCGTCATGTCTCGCGAAGTGTGACACCACCGGCAAGGTCGTCGACCGGACGCACCATCCGACCCTGTCGGCTGGAGGCGACTCGGCCGTCCTGGGCGACGAGCCGGCCACGGACGATGGTGGCCACGGGCGCGCCGCGAGTGGGGAGGCCGTCGTACGGCGTGACCGGGTCCTTGCTGTGCAGCGCGGCATCCCGGATGACGCCGATCTGGTCGAGATCGATGATGGTCAGGTCAGCGTCCGATCCGATCGCGATGGCGCCCTTCTGCGGCCAGAGGCCCCACGTCCGGGCGGGTCCCTCCGACGTCGCGCGCGCGAACTGCTGGAGCGTCATTCGACCGGCATTCACGGCTCGGGTCAGGAACATGGCGACGCTCGTCTCCACGCCGGGGAAGCCGGACGCCACGCGCCAGATGTCATCGCTCGACTTCTCCGCGGCCGTGTGGGGCGAGTGATCGGTCGCGATCGAGGTGATGCGGCCGTCGGTCAGCCCTGCCAGCAGCGCCGCAGCGTGGCCTTCAGCGCCGAGTCGGACGGGCGGGTTGATGCGCATCCGGCCGCCCAGCCGTGCCATCGCCTCGGCCACCAGGAAGACGTGGTGCGGGGTCGCTTCGCAGGTGATGTCGACGCCCTTGGCGCGCCACTCCTCCACCGCGTCCAGGCCCTGGCGCGAGGAGAGATGGAAGATGTGGATGCGTGCTCCGGTCTCGGCCGCGAAGGGCCCGACGCGCTGGATGGCGTCGACCTCGGCGACGGCCGGTCGCGATTCGAGGTGGGCCAGCGGATCGGTCCGGCCGGCGGCCTTCATGGCGCGGATGCCGTGCTGGACTATCTGGTCGCTCTCGGCGTGGAAGCCGATGCGCAGCCCGGTCGCTGCCACCGCCCGCATCGCGTCGAGCAGCTGGCCGTCGTCCGGTGCGGCCAGGTCACCGACCGTCGGGCCGAGGTAGCACTTGAAGCCGACAACGCCGGCGGCGGCCATCGGCGCGATGGCGGCGATGTTGCCGGGCGTGATCAGCCCGAAGAGCCCGAAGTCGACCAGTGAGCTGGCCTCGGCCAGGAGTCGCTTCTCGCCGACGCGCGTGGCGGAGTCGGTCGGCGGAATCGTGTTGGGCATCTCGAGGACGGTCGTGACACCGCCGAACGCGGCCGCCGTCGAGCCTGTCCGCCAGTCCTCCTTGTGCATAAGGCCCGGCTCGCGGAAATGGACGTGCCCATCGATGACGCCGGGCAGGACGTAGAGGCCGGTCGCCTCGAACCGTTCCGCCGCGGCCATGCCCAGCTCGCCTCGCGGCGCCATGGCCACGAAACGCCCGTCGTGCATGGCCAGGTCCATCGCCGCCGTCGCGTCGGCCGTGACGACCGTGCCGTTCTCGACGATCAGGTCGACCGTGTCGGTGGGGGTCACGACGAGGACGCTATCAGGTCCCGCGGCCGCTGCCCGGACGAAGTGTGGAACGATGGACGCGTGACGCAGACCGCCGTGACCGCCGATCCGATCCTCGGCTTCTATGGGCCGGGCAGCCAGATGTGGCGCATCAACCGCGAGGCCGTGCTGCTCGGTGCCGGGCCGGCCGCCCTGTTGCTCCAGATCGCGCATCCTCATGTCGCCGAGGGCGTCATGCAGCACAGCGACTTCCTTGCCGATCCCGTCAAGCGGCTGCGCGGAACGCTGCGGACGACCATGGACCTCGTCTTCGGCGACGGGCCGCACGCCGATCGTGCCGTGCGCCACCTGAACCACATCCACGCCGCGGTCCAGGGCGAGGTCGATGATCCGATGGCCCGCGACGTCGCCGGTCCGGCCTATCGCGCGCTCGATCCGGACCTCTTGCTGTGGGTCCAGGCGACGCTCATCGTGACCAGCGTTCGAGCCTACGCCGCGTGGGTCGGGCCGCTGACCGCGGCGGATCGCGACGCGTTCTGGGCCGAGGCTAGGGACGTCGGGCAGCGCATCGGTATCCCGCTCTCGCGCAGCCCGTCGGATTGGGCCGGCCTGGAGGCCTATTTCGAGCGGATGCTGGCCCCCGACGGGCCGCTCCAGGTGACACCGACGGCTCGGCGCCTCGCCCCGTCGATCATCCGGCCGCCGCTGCCGTTCCTGCCCGGGCCGCTCGCGGACCTTGCCACGATCCCCGCGCTGACCCTCCTGCCGCCGCGGCTGCGCGAGGCGTTCGGGATCCCGTGGGGGCCGGGTCGCGAAGCGCTCGCGACCCTGCTCGTGCCGGCGCTGCGGGTCTGGGTGCGCGTCATGCCGGCTGGCTGGCGGGCCATGCCCCAGGCGCGCGCCGCCGAGCGGCGCGCCTCGGCAGCCGGTCATGGGCGCCAAGCCGCCTACAATCCGCGGGATCACCGCCGGAGGAGCCCGACCCGTGCCTGAGCAGGATCCATCGCGCCGCGCCGTCATCACCGGCCTCGGGGCAATCACGCCCATCGGCAACGACCACCCCACCTTCTGGCGCAACCTCGTGGCAGGCGTCAGTGGCGCCGGCCCGATCACGTCGTTCGACCCGACCGGCTACGACGTGCGCATCGCCGCCGAGGTCAAGGATTTCGACCCAGCCATCGCCATGGACCGCAAGATGGCCCGCCGGATGAGCCGCTTCATCGCCTTCGGCATGGCCGCCGCCAAGGAAGCCGTCGCCGACTCCGGCCTCGACTTCGCCAGTTGGACACCCGAACAGCGCGACCGAGCGGCGGTCGCCATCAACACGGGCGGCGGCGGGCAGGAACAGGTCATCCTCGGCACCCATGTGCTCGAGACGCGTGGACCCGGGCAGGTCAGCCCGTTCGCCATCCCCGCCCTATCGGGCTCGATGGCTGCGTGCATGGTCTCGATGGAATATGGGCTGACCGGCCCGGTCATCACCCAGGTCGCCGCCTGCGCCAGCTCGGTCATCTGTTTCCTCGACGGACTGCGCATGATCCAGCATGGCGAGGTCGACGTGGTGCTGGCGGGTGGCTCGGAAGCGCCGCTCGTGCCGGTCGGGTTCGCGGCGCTCGGCAACATGGGCGCGCTCTCGCGGCGCAACGACGATCCGCAACGGGCGTCGCGCCCGTTCGATCGCGACCGCGACGGGTTCCTGTACGGGGAAGGGGCCGGTGTCGTGGTGATGGAGAGCGCCGAGCACGCGCTGCGCCGCGGCGCCACCATCCATGCCGAGGTGCTCGGGGCCGCTCTGACCGCGGACGCGTTCCACATCTCGGCGCCCGATCCGTCCGGTCGCGGGGCGCAGCGGGCTATGACCAAGGCGCTCCAGGACGCGGGGGTCGCGCCGGACGAGTTGGACTATGTCGTCGCGCACGGTACCTCGACGCCGCTCAACGACGTGACCGAGACGCGCGCGATCAAGGCTGCCCTCGGCGCCCATGCCTACAAGGTGCCGCTGAGCTCACCGAAGTCGATGGTCGGCCATCTCCTCGGTGCGGCTGGCATCATCAGCGCGCTGGCGGCTCTGGGGGCGATCCGCGAGGGCGTCATCCCGCCGACCATCAATCTCGACAACCCCGACCTGCCCGAATGCGACCTCGACTACGTCCCGCTCGTGGCGCGCCAGAAGCGCGTCGACACCGCGATGATCAATGGCTTCGGCTTCGGCGGCCAGAACGCCGTCGCCGTCTTCCGCCGTTTCGAGGCGTAAGCCCGCTACGTCTGAGCCAAGTCGCCCCGCAAGCGAGCGGACATACATGGCGAACCGCGTCAGGGGTCTGTCAAGTTCAAAACTTCAGCGACGGACTCTTCTTCTCTTGCCTGATGGCTCTCCCTCCGCCGCCTGACGACCTGTCCGCCGTCTCTCGGTCCGCGTGGGCCGGGCTAGCTGCCGGCATCGCCGCGCTGCACGGCGCGCACTCTGTGTTCTTCGATCTGCTGGGAATGACGGCCCGCGCAGGGGCGCCTTCCACGGAGGGCGAGAAAGGGGCCGAATTTCGCGGCGAGCGGTGACCTACGGCACTGGCCCGCGTTGTTTGGATCCGTTTTCATCAATTGCGGTCGTTCTGGGCGCCGTGGCGCGTTGGTTAGAGGGAGCATCAGCCCGAGCAGGGCCTAGGCTCCGCCTGGACGACCGGGAGGTCGACCATGGTGCAGAACGCGACCCGCTTCTCGATCACCGCAGCCGGCAGGCCCTCGCATGTCATGGGGCGCCTGGGCGCTTCGCTCGTCGCCGCAACGTTGCTGTTGACGATGCCCGGGATCGGCGCACAGGCCGCGCTGGGTACCGCCGCCTCCACGACGGCCACCAACGTCGGCCATCACGATCTGGACGTTGCGAAGACCGCCACCAGCACGACGGTTGTCAGCGACACCAGCCCGAGCGTGTACCGGCAGCCGGTCACATTCACGGCCACCGTGACGGGCCCGTCTGTCACGTACAACACCGGCGCAGGCATCTTCGGCCCACGCGGGATCGCGGCCGGACCGGACGGCGCGCTGTGGTTCACCAACCAAGGCACCAACTCGATCGGGCGGATCAGCACCACCGACGTGGTCACCAACTACACCGACCCGAGCATCAATTGGCCACTCGGGATCGCGGGCGCGTTGGACGGCGCGCTGTGGTTCACCAACCAAGGCACCGACTCGATCGGGCGGATCGACGCAACCACCCACGCGGTCACCAATTACACGGACGCCAGCATCAGCGCCCCGCTTGGGATCGCCACCGGGTCGGACCTCGCGCTGTGGTTCACCAACTCCGGCAACAACTCGATCGG
>PNAP01000115.1 GCA_003169735.1 Chloroflexota bacterium
TGCTGGTTGAACATCGAATCGATGATGTGGATGAAGGCCTCGTAGCAGTCGAAGAGGCCGTGGCGTCCGGTCAGGAGATAGCCTTCCAGCCAGCCCTGGCAGAGGTGCTCGCTGAGGACCTCCATGACGCGCCCCGTCGGCGCCAGATGGTCGTCGCCGGGCCGCCACTCCGCGTCCCAGGCACGATCGGTCGCCTGGAAGACGGCGTCGAGACGATTGGATGCGGTCTCGTCCGGCCCGAAGAGGCGGAAGGTCTCGGGGTTCATCTTGATGACGTCGCGCAGGTACTTGCCCAGTTCGCGCGTCGCCTCGCTGAGCGTTCCGCCGGGCTTGGCCACGGCCACGGCATAGTCGCGGAAGTCGGGCAGGCGCAGGTCGCGCAGGAGCGTTCCGCCGTTGGTCCGCGGATTGGCGCTCATGCGCCGCTCGCCCTTCGGGGCCAGCGCCGCCAACTCGGCGATGAGCGTGCCGTTCTCGTCGAAGAGTTCCTCGGCGTGGTAGCTGCGCAGCCACGTATCGAGCAGGGCGAGGTGCTCGGGATTGGTGCGCACTTCCGAGAACGGGACCTGGTGCGATCGCCACGTCCCCTCGACCGGCAGGCCATCGACGGTCTTCGGCCCGGTCCAGCCCTTGGGCGTGCGCAGCACGATCATCGGCCAGCGCGGACGCTCGGTGGCACCGTCCACGCGGGCGGCATGCTGGATGGCCGCGATGCGGTCGAGGGCGGCATCGAGCGCGGCGGCCATGAGCTGGTGGACGACGAGCGGTTCGTCGCCGGTGACGAAGAGGACCTCGTAGCCATAGCCCTCGAGCAGCGAGCGGAGTTCCGCCTCGGGGATGCGCGCCAAGACGGTCGGGTTGGCGATCTTCCAGCCGTTCAGATGGAGGATGGGCAGGACGGCACCGTCGCGCGCGGGGTCGAGGAACTTGTTCGAGTGCCAGCTGGCGGCCAGCGGGCCGGTCTCTGCCTCGCCATCGCCGACGACGCAGCAGACGATCACCTCGGGCGAGTCGAACGCCGCCCCGAAGGCGTGTGCGAGCGAGTAGCCGAGTTCGCCGCCCTCGTGGATCGAGCCCGGCGTCTCCGGCGCGACATGACTCGGGATGCCGCCGGGGAAGCTGAATTGCCGGAACAGGCGGCACATCCCTTCAGCGTCCTGGCTGATGTCGGGGTACGTCTCGCTGTAGGTGCCCTCGAGATAGGTGTTGGCGACGATGCCGGGGCCGCCGTGCCCGGGGCCCGTCACGAAGATGGCGTCGAGATCGCGTTCCCGGATGGCCCGGTTCATATGGGCGTAGATGAGGTTGAGGCCGGGGGTCGTGCCCCAGTGGCCGAGCAGCCGCGGCTTGACGTGCTCGGCCTTCAACGGCTCCCGCAGGAGCGGATCGTCGAGCAGGTAGATCTGCCCCACCGACAGGTAATTGGCGGCGCGCCAATACGCGTCGATGGAGCGTGCCTCGTCAGCGGTGAGCGGTCCTGCGGTGATAGGTCCTGCGGTCTCAGCCATGCCGCATACCGTAGCGCGCCTACGGGATGTACGACCAGAGTTCGTTGCCGTGGATGCCGTCGTCGGCCGCGAAGTACAACGTCGCTCCGATCGAGGCGCGCGCGACATCCCCTTCGGCCGGCGGATGGACGAACGACGCCACGGGCACGGTCCCGGCCGTGGTCCCATCGCTCTGCCACAGGGTCCAGGCGTCAGAACTCCCCTCGAGATCGCTGACCGCGAAGCAGAGCCCGCTGCCGACCGCCATGAACGCCGACACGTACATATCGCCATCGTTGACCGGGGCGAGATCCGTCGTTCCGACCCTGGTCCCATCGGACCACCAGAGGTCAAGCCCAAATGAGAAGAAGAGCCCGGCACCCACCGCGGTGAGGTTCGTCACGTACGAGGAGGTGAAGGCCGTCACGGCCCGGGTGCCATGCGTCGTGCCGTTACTCTTCCAGACCTGGTTGGTGTCTTCTCCGTTGACGAAGTAGAGCTTGCCGCCCATGACGGCCAGCTCGGCGTCGCCCGGTCGCGGACCGAGCTCTCCCCGGGTCGTCAGCGCCGTCGTTCCGGCGCGCGTGCCATCCGTCTTCCACAGCCGGATCGGCCGATCCCAGGCGCCCGCGAAGAAGAACACCGTGTCACCGACAGCCGTCGGCTGAGTGGCATTCACGGGCGAGCCCGGAATACGCCTCGTCCCGGCGACCGTCCCGTTGCTGACCCAGAGCCCCGCGCCAAAGCCGGCGTCGTCGCCGCGGCCGTAGTAGAGCTTGCCGCCCATCGCCGTCACACCACTGACCGGCCCCAACGTGTCGAGGACCTTGGTACCCGCCGTCGTCCCGTCCGTGACGTACAGCTGATGCCCCCCGGTGCAGCACCATGCGGCAAAGAAGAAGACCTTGTCGCCGACCGGCGTGATGCTTTCGAGGCCCGGTCCCCACTGGTCGTGAGTCAGGTGCGTGATGCTGACCGTGCCCGCCCTGGTCCCGTCGCTCTTCCAGATCTGCTGCCCGTGCACGCCGTCATCCGCGATGAAGTAGAGCGTGCCGGCGACATCGGTCAGGTCGGACGGCTTCGAGCCGGCCCGGCCGGCGCGGATGTTGCGGACCATCCTCGTGCCGGCCGTCGTGCCGTCGGACTTCCACAGTTCGCGGCCGTGGGAGCCGTCGGTGGCGGCGAAGAAGAGCGTGCCACCGACGTTAGTGAGTCCGGTCGGGTTGGACGATCCGCCCGGGTTGATGTCTCGGACGAGCATCGGGGCGCCACCGGCCTTGGCCGGTGCCGCGAACATCAGTACCATCGCCGCGGAGATGGCGACGGCTCCCAGGCGTGCCAGCCAGGGAAGGATCGGTGAGCGTCGCATCGAGGGCCTCTCTCGCGGGATCCGGCCCACCGTCACCCGGCAGCAACCGAGAACCGGGCCGATCCCGTGAGCATCACGCTAGCGAGCCGGACCACCCCGTCATCGGCCGATTGGATCCTTTTCGCGGTGCCAAAGGGGCCTCTCGGATCTCTGGGCATCGCCCTAACATCGGGCGATGTCGATCGGAGAGGTCGTCGCGGATCTTTTCCTCGCAGGTACTCTCGTGGCGTCATGGCGCTGGTGGCATGACCGGACGTGGGTCATCGTGGGCGCGCTCATCGGCATGGCCATCCCCGTGGCGCTATTGCGTAACGGTCTCCACCTCGTCGTCATCACGTGGTCGATGGGCGGCACAGAAGCACTGGTCTCGCTGGTCATCAGCCTGTTGTTCTGGGCCCAGCTGCTGGGACTTCCGCGCGCGATCGCCCGCATCCTCGGGATCGGTTTGTGGAACCCGGCGTACGCATTCGACTGGCGGATCCGCGATCTCCACGAGCGCTTCGTTGCTGCGTTGGCGACCGCGAAGGTGGAGCCTGGCTCGCGAGATCGGGCCTTCGCCACGGCCGGTGACCAGATTCGACGGATGCGACGCGTCCGCGCGCCGAGCATCGAGTGGCGAGACCTGCGAAATGAGATCGCAAGCCACGATGCGGCTTGGCTCGGTGTGGTCCGCTCGAGCGAATCGCCTGAGGGCATCTCAGGTCTCGCCGAGTCCGCCAAGCCGCTCGGCGAGCGTTGGTCGCGGATGCGGAAGGAGGCTCTTTCGGAACAACGGCTCCTCCGGACCCCAGCGCGTGATCGTCGCGGGACAGCTGTTCTCACTGGTGTCTTCAGCATCGCGCTCCTCCTATTTGGGATCGTCGATGAGCGAACCCACGATGTCGTCGTCGTCGGCTTCGCAGACCCTCAATCCTGGATCACGGTCATGGAGCTTGGGGGCGGCGGAATCGGCATCGTGGCCGCGGTCGTCATGATCGTTCGCCGTTGATCTGGGTTGGACGCACGATTCCTGCATGGACCGACGGTCGGCGAGGATCGATGTGGATCGGGGCCTGATTCGATCGCGGTCTGGGCGGCGGGCGACATCTGTTCGGTGATGCCGGAAAACGTGTCGCCGGCCGGACCTGTGCTCCGGGGCTGCGCCGGGGTTCGCGCCTACGCGGTCGTGCCGTCGAGCATCGGCAGGAGGAGGTGCTCTTCCCGGTCGAGGTGGGCGCGGATGAGCGTCTCGAGGGCGTACATCCGGCCGCGTAGTTCGACCGCTTCCTCGTGGCGGAGTTCGTGGCGGAGGGTCGCCTGGTCGTTCCGCAGGCGGTGGGTCGCGTCCCAGATCTGCCCATGCTCGTAGCGCATCAGCCGCGACGGCAGGCTGGTGCAGGTGAGGGCATCGAGGCGCGGATAGAGCCACGCCTCTTCCCACGCCGCGTGCGGCTCCCAGGTCGCCTTGACCCAGTCGAGGACGCCGCCGAGGGCGAACGACAGCTCAGCCGACGAGACCGTCCCGACGACGGCGGCGACGTCATGGAGGCGGTCGATGCGCTCGGCCATCTCCCGATGCTCATGCTCGATGAAGACGCGCTCCGCATCCATGACCGATGACATCTCTGACATGGCGATGGCCTCCTTGGGCTGCGCCCATCGTGGTCTCGTCCCCGTCCGCCAGCGAGGGCCGAACGGCCCCCAGGGACTGGTTCAGATGGTCAGGTTGGAGATCTCGATCTGCCGGCGGGTGCTGGCAACGAGCGCTCGAAGCTGCCGGCCGGAGAGCCGATCGCACGCCCAGTCCCAATGGATCGAGACGACATCGCCGGGCACGATGCCTTCGACGAACCCTGAACCGTCGAGCCAGCGCTGGACGGTCTCCACGGTCGCCGGTCCGAGCGTCAGTCGGCCGTCGGCAAGGACGAGCCGTGGCGAGTCGACCACCAGGTGGTCGCCCGAGACTTCGAGCACGCGACCCCACCGGATCCGGCACGCGTCCATCACGGTGAGCGCGTCATCGACCGGGCCGCCACGCATGAGTCCGAGGCGCGGGAAGACATCGAGCACGTGGAAGGCATGCATCGGCCGCGCCCCGGCGGCCGGCTTGGCCGCCAGCCAGCGCCACGAATCGGCGTCGAGGCGCGGCCGGAAACGCTCTTCGAGCGATCTGGCCATGGCACCGGTCGTCACCGTGGCGGCCAGGTTCGTGCCCAGCCAGTAACCCTCGACCACGCGTTGGTCGAGCGGATCGACGATGCCTGCGCCCTCGGCCAGCAACTCGAGGTAGGGATAGGCGCCTTCGAAGCCGTGGGCCAACTCGCGCAGGCCGCGATCGTCCGTGCCCGCGGCACCGAGTCCGAGCAGTGACTGCCAATCGTCCGGCCCGCACAGCCCCAGGCGATTCGGCCCGAAGGCGTAGCGCGCGAAGAGGACCGGGCCGCTCGGTCGGGCCGGGACCGCGGCCGCGTCGACCTCGGTCGGGCTGGCCATGCTCGCGGTCACGACAGGAGTCGCGCTCGCTCGGCCGTCCGGTTGCTGCGCAGCGCCAGCCACCCGATGGCGACCGTGGCACACACCAGCACGAGGCCACCGGCAACGACGGTCGGTCCGGCGATGCGGCCGTCGGAGAGTGCCTGGAGTGCGCTGGTCAGCACCGCGCCGACCACGAGCACGCTCGTCACGGCACCGGCAGGCGCGCGGCGCAGCGCCGCGAACCACGTGGCGACATACGCGGCCAGGATCGTGCCGCTCACCATGACCCAGATCCAACCGGCCGTGCTGACCGTGGCGACGGCTCCAAGCGAGCCGGTCGCGGCCAGGTAACCGACAAGGAAGACCATCCCGAAGCCGAGCCGTCCGGCACCGACGAGGGTGGGCGACACGGCGCTCAGCCAGCGCTTGACGACGATGACTTCGACCGCCCAGAAGAGCGTCGCGGCGGCGATCATCGTCTCGCCGGTGCCCCACCCTGCGCCTGCGAGATTGGGCGGCGAGAGCAGGACGAGACCGCCGAGGAGCACGACCATGGCCGTGATCTGCAGCCCGCCGAGGCGCTCACGAAGGAACGGCACGGCCAGCAGCGCGACCCAGACGAAGAGCGTCTTCTGGATGAACGCCGCGCCTGGCGCGGTCGCGTTGGCTAGGCCGGTGAAGAAGAGCAGGAACGGGATGCTGCCGCCGATCAGCCCGACGAAGGCGAGCTTGGCCCACGTGGAGCGGCTCGATCCGCGCGCCTCGGCCAGACCACCGCTGGCCACCACGGCCAGGATGAGGAAGGCGGCCGCGACCGCGTTCTTGAGCGTCGTGAAGACGGCCGCGTCCGGCACCTGCTTGACGGCGTAGCCGTTCAGCCAGACCGAGACACCGCTGATGAGCGCGGTCGCGAGCGCGATGCGCAGGCCCCATGTGGCCGTCATCGGCACGCGGACCGACGTGAACCGCTGAGTGATCGTCTTCATGAGACTGACTCCTCGTGCGTCGCGAGCCGGAGCGCTCGAGACATCGCCTGGGCCTGCTCCGGGGACACGCGCTTGAGCACGGTCCCGCCGGCGATGACGACCCAATCGCCAGGTCGCACCTCCGGCGCCATCAATGTCGATACGGTCCTGTGCGGGCCTGGGCCCGCGATGACGCACGTGTCGGGCGCGACCGAGACGACCAGCGCCGGCAGCATCAGGCACATCGCGGCGCACCTCTGACGGTGTTCGTCCAGGCCATCTCGATGGCCGGCCCGGCGAGAGCCGGCATCAGGTCGCCGCAGACGCGGCAGGTCGGATCGCGTGGGGTCGGTCGGCTGCGCTGTCCGCAGGCCGCGCATCGCACCGCGGTGACGCGCACGGCGATGTCGAGGCCGCTCAGGCCTCGCTCGGCGAGCAGCGCCTCGGCATAGAAGCGCACGGAGTCAGCCTCGGCTCGCGTCGGGTCACGGACCACGATGCGCAATCCGGACTGATCGGTACGGAGCGGCCACGCTCGCTCGATGGCAGCGTGGACAGGGCCGGCTTCATGCATGGCTTCAGACTCGTCGGTCGGCGGCATGCCGGGCATGGTCCATCGGGCACGCAGTGACGGGCCGGGCGGCCCTGTTCGCGACCGTTCCGGGAGGCCAAGGTGGCGGCATGGACGCGCTCGAACACCTTGCAGCACTCATCGATGCCACATGGTTCGGAGAGGGACTGTCCCCGCTGTCGCGCACGCACCTGGCGGCAGCAGCTCGCGAGTACCGGGCTCCGGCCGGGACGCGCCTGCTGCGGGAAGGTGACGAGACCCGTGAACTGAGCCTCCTCATCCACGGCCGTGTCGCGCTCAGCGAACACGTGCCTGGTCGCGGCTCGGTCACCCTCATGACGGTCGAACCGGGCGACATCTTCGGCTGGACCGCCCTTGTCTCGCCGTTCCTGGCGACCTCGACGGTCATGGCCACCGATGCCGTGCATATCCTCGCCTTCGATGGTGCGAAGCTGCGCGCCGCCATCCGCGCGGATGTCGAGCTGGCGGCCGGCGTCTACGAGCAGGTGCTCGAGGCGGTCTCGCGGCGCCTCCTGGCCACGCGCCAGCAGCTGCTCGATCTGTACCGCTCGGATACGGTCGACCCGTGGTGAACGTCACCTCGAACGCTCGCTGGCTACCGCGCCCCGATCTCGACCGTCTGATCAGCGTCCTGCGCACGGACGGGCGGACCGTCATCGGTCCTACCGTGGCGGACGGCGCGATCGTCTATGCCGAGGTCGCCTCGGCAGCCGACCTGCCGCACGGCGTGCGCGACGAGCAGGCGCCGGGGCGCTACCGCCTGAAGGCCCCGACCAGCCACCCTGCCGACGGCGCCGGTGCCCGCACGTTCGACTTCGCCTCTTCGCCGACGAGCTGGAAGCGTTTCACCTTCCCGCCGCGCGTCACCCTCGGCGGGGCGACCCGGACCGACGGTGCGGTGAGCTTCACCGAGCCCGATCGCGAGGTGCCGCCGCTCGCCTTCCTGGCCGTGCGCGCCTGCGATCTCGCCGCGCTGCGCATCCAGGACCGCGTGCTCATCGAGGGCCCCTTCACCGACGACGACTACCGTGCCCGCCGCTCCTCCGCGCTGATCGTGGCAGTCGAATGCTCCACGCCATCGGGGACGTGCTTCTGCAGCTCGATGGGCACCGGACCCGACGTGAGGACGGGCCACGACCTGGTACTGACCGAACTTGACGATGGTTTCGTGGTCCGCTCCGGCTCGCCGGTCGGTGACGATCTCCTGGAGCGGCTCGACCTCGAGCCCGCCGAGGCCGAGCGCCGCGCAGCGGCCGCCGATGTCCCGACCCGTGCCC
>PNAP01000094.1 GCA_003169735.1 Chloroflexota bacterium
TCCGGCCTCGACATCGACGCTCTGCGCATCGTGGCCGACGGCGTCAACGCCCAACTCAGTCCGAACCTCGGCGTGCTGCTCATCACGCACTACCAGCGGTTGCTCGACTACATCACGCCCGATCGCGTCCACGTCCTGGCCGCGGGCAAGATCGTCCTGTCGGGTGATCGCGACCTGGCACTGCGCCTGGAACGCGAGGGTTACGCGCCGATCCTGCGTGACGCCGGTCTGCCGGACGAGGTCACCGAGGAGGCGGCCGCCGAGACGCCCGAACCCGCCGAGCCAGCTGCGGCCCACTGACGTGCCGCCCATCGATCCGCAGCTCATCCGCGCCGACTTCCCCATCTTCGAGCGCGACTTCGGCGGCCGTCGCCTGGCGTATCTCGACAGCGCGGCGACCTCGCTCAAGCCGCGCCCCGTGATCGACGCGGTCAACGACTACAACAGTCGCTACACGGCCAACGTCCACCGCGGCATCTACACCACCGGCGAAGAGGCGACCGCCGCCTACGAGGCCGCTCGCGTCACCGCCGCCCGTTTCATCGGCGCGCCCGACCACCACGAGATCGTCTTCGTGCGCAACGCGACCGAGGCGATCAACCTTGTCGCCTACAGCTGGGGTCGTCGCAACCTGCGCCAGGCCGACACCATCGTCCTGACCGAGCTCGAGCATCATGCCAACCTCGTCCCGTGGCAGCTGCTCAGCCAGGAGAAGGACGCCGACCTGGAGTTCGTGGCCATCGACGACGATGGGCGGCTCAACCAGCAGAGCTTCGAGGTGCTCCTGCGGACGCGGCCCAAGCTCGTCGCGTTCACGCACGTCTCGAACGGCATCGGCACCATCAACCCCGTCAAGGAGATGGTCGCCAAGGCGAAGGCCGCCGGCGCGCTCGTGCTCATCGACGGCGCGCAGGCGGTGCCGCATACCGCCGTCGATGTCGTTGACCTTGGCTGCGACTTCTATGTCTTCTCCGGCCACAAGGTGCTCGGCCCGACCGGTTCGGGCGCGCTCTGGGCGCGGCGCGAGCTGCTCGAGGAGATGCCGCCGTTCATGGGCGGCGGCGAGATGATCCGCGAGGTCCACCTTCGCCGCACGACCTTCAACGACGTGCCCTGGAAATTCGAGGCCGGCACGCCGGACATCGCCGCCGCCATCGGCCTCGGCGCCGCGCTCGATTACCTGACCGCGATCGGCATGGACCATGTTCGCGCCCACGAGCGGGCACTGACCGGATACGCGCTCGAGACGCTTCAGGAGCACGTGCCGGACATCCAGATCTATGGCCCGCCCTCGGTCGACGACCGGGCCGGCATCGTGACCTTCAACCTGCCGGGCGTCCATCCCCATGACGTGGCCACGCTCCTCGACCGCGAGGCGATCGCCATCCGCGCCGGGCACCACTGCACGCAGCCGCTCCACGAACGCCTCGGCGAGACCGCCACCTGCCGCGCCAGCTTCAACGTCTACAGCGACCGCGACGACATCGACCGCCTGGCTGCCGGGCTGCGCAAGGTGCAGCGCGTCTTCGCCGGCGATGGTGTCGCCACGGCGCCCGTGGCCGCCTCCCGCTAGCATCAGCGACGAAGCCATGGACGACCTGTATCGCGACGAGATCCTGGAGCACTACCGGCATCCCCACAACTTCGGGACGCTGCCAGAGCCCGACGCCGTCTACGAAGGTTCGAACCCGTTGTGCGGCGACCGCATCACGCTGATGCTCGGCATCAACGACGACGGCACGGTCGGGGAGGTCGCCTTCACCGGGCGCGGCTGCGCCATCAGCCAGGCCTCGACATCGATGCTGACCGACGAGATCAAGGGCAAACCGATCAGCGAGCTGGCGCTCCTCGGCAAGGACGACGTCCTCGAGAACCTGGGCATCGAGATCAGCCCGGCGCGCCTGAAGTGCGCACTGCTGTCGCTCGACACGCTGCGCCGAGCGCTGGCGAGTCGCGTCGCCTGGCAGGCCTCGACGGACTCGGATGACTCGCCCGCGCCCGCCACGTCCGCGCGATGATGGGCTGCTGCAGGTGTCCGAAGCCGGCCCGCTAGGGCTGGCGACACGCGTCCCCTCTGCCTTCCCGACGCCCGTGATGAGCGTCCTTCCGGAGTCCACCCACCGATGACCAAGACCTACGCCGAACTCCTGCGCGAAGCGCGCGCCACCATCCCGGAGGTCTCGCCCGCCGAGGCCGAGATCCTCGCCGAGAAGGGCGCCCGCGTCGTCGACGTCCGCGAAGCCTCCGAGTGGGAGCAGGGCCACCTGCCAGGTGCCGTCCACATCTCCAAGAGCTACCTCGAGCAGCAGATCGAGGGCGCCGTGCCCGACCGCTCGAGTCGCGTCGTCCTCTACTGCGCGGGCGGCATCCGCTCGCTGTTCGCGGCCCAGACACTCAAGGAGATGGGCTACACGGACGCGGTGTCGATGAGCGGCGGCTTCCAGCAGTGGAAGTCGGAGGGCCGCGCGTGGACGGCTCCGGTGGTGCTGACGCAGCAGCAGAAGCAGCGCTACAGCCGCCACCTGTTGATCCCGGAGGTCGGCGTCGAGGGTCAGGCGCGCCTGCTCGGCTCCAAGGTCCTCTTCATCGGCGCGGGCGGGCTCGGCTCGCCGGCGATGCTCTATCTGGCCGCGGCCGGCGTGGGCACCATCGGCATCGTCGACTTCGACACCGTCGACCTGTCCAACCTCCAGCGCCAGATCGTCCACACCAACGACCGGGTCGGGCGTCGCAAGACTGAGTCGGCCGCCGAGACGATCAATGCCTTGAACCCGGACGTGAAGGTCGTGCCGTACGAGGAGATGCTGACCGAGGACAACGTGGAGCGGCTGATCGCCGGTTACGACGTCATCCTCGACGGCACGGACACGTTCGAGACGCGCTACACGCTCAACGACGCCGCGGTCCGCGCCGGCATCCCGGTCGTGCACGCGTCCGTCTTCCGCTTCGAGGGCCAGGTCACCGTCTTCAAGCCGTTCGACGGGCCGTGCTATCGCTGCCTCTACCCGACACCGCCTCCGCCCGAGCTGGCGCCCGGCTGCTCCGTGGCCGGCGTGCTGGGCGTCGTGCCCGGCGTGATGGGCCTGCTCCAGGCGGTCGAGGCGATCAAGCTGCTGCTGAACATCGGCGAGAGCCTGGCTGGGCGGCTGCTCATCTACGACGCCCTCGATGGCACGTTCCAGGAGCTCCAGTTGCGGCGCGACCCGGCCTGCCCGGCGTGCGGCGCCGGCGTGGCCCAGCCGAAGGCGACCACGGCCTCGGCCTCGGCGGCGGTGACGGCATGAGCACGATCCGCATCCCACCGGTCCTCCGCGCCCAGGTCGGCGGCGCCAAGGAGCTGCCCGCCGTGGGTGCGACCGTCGGCGAGGTGCTCGACGCGCTGCTCGCCCAGCATCCGGGGCTTCGGGAGCAGTTGCTCAGCCCGGACGGCGGGCTGCACCGCTTCGTCAACGTCTATGTCAACGGCCGCGATGTCCGCTACGAGGGCGAGCTGGCGACGCCGGTCGGAGCGAACGACACGGTCGTCCTGTTGCCGGCGATGGCCGGCGGCCGCTAGATGACTGCGGTCAGCGAGGCCGCCAACGCCACGGACGAGGCCGCCAGCGCCACGGAGATCGAGCGCCTTCGCCCCCACGCCCACGAGGGCTCGGGTCCGCATGGCGGCCGCTACCCGTCCATCGTCGATGCCATCGGGCATACGCCGCTGGTCGAGATCCCGCGCCTCTGCCCCAACCCGAACGTCCGCCTCTACGCCAAGCTGGAGTTCCTGAACCCGACCGGCTCGGTCAAGGATCGCGTGGCCAAGGCGCTCATCGAGGATCTCGAGCGTTCCGGCCGCCTCCATCCCGACTCGATCATCATCGAGCCGACCAGCGGCAACACGGGAATAGCGCTGGCCATGATCGCGCGGCGCAAGGGCTACCGCGTGGCCGTGGTCATGCCCGACAACGTGACCCAGGAGCGCCGCCAGCTGCTGGGCCTGTTCGGCGCCGAGATCATCGATTCGCCCGGCGCCAAGGGCTCCAACGGCGCGGTCGCGCTGGCACGCTACCTCGTTCAGAAGGACGACCGATTCGTGATGCCTGACCAGTACGGCAATCCGGCCAACCCCCGGGCGCACGAAGAGACGACGGCCGAGGAGATCATCGCCGACTGCCCCGAAGTGGACGCCTTCGTGGCCGGGCTTGGCACCGGCGGGACGCTCGTCGGGGTGAGCCGCCGGCTGCGCCGCCACAACCCGGACGTGCGGATCTACGCGGCCGAGCCGATGCCCGGCGAGCACGTCCAGGGCCTGCGCTCGCTCGACGAGGGGTTCATCCCCGAGGTCTTCGACCCGTCCGTGCTCGACGGCAAGTTCCTGGTCACGAACGCCGAGTCGATTGCCGCGTTGCGCGACCTGACCGAACGTGAGGGCATCTTCGCCGGTGTCTCGTCGGGCGGCGTCATCGTCGCCGCGCAGCGCGTGGCCGAGCAGATGGAACACGGAACCATCGTCGTGCTGCTCGCCGACGGCGGCTGGAAGTACCTCTCCGAGGACATCTGGTCGCGCGATCTGGCCAGCGACGAGGTGGAATCGCTCAACTTATGGTGAAGGTCGACCCGAACGAGCCGGCCGCGACGGGCACGAACGCCAGCGTGCCCAAGGTCGACGCATGGAAGCGAGCGGCCGCCCACGGCGCGAAGGTGCGCGCACACGCAGCGATCGAGGCAGCCAAGGTCGAGCGGCCAGCGGGCGGTCCGGGCGCCGGGGCCGCACCGGCTCNNCCCGCCGTGTCGTCCGCGACCGCACCATCGGCTCCGGGTCAGGCCGGCACCGCCCCACCTGCGCTTGCCCCGTCATCGGCCGTCATCGGTGCGACGTTGCTCGCCGCAATCGTCGACTGGTCGGTCGCCGGGCGGCCCAACGAGGCATGCGGCCTGCTCTTCTCCGACCGTCTGGCTGTCGAGGGCGGCCGTCCAAGACGCTTCGTGACCGCCGCCAACGCGGCCGCTTCACCGTACCGCTACATGATCGAGGCGCAGGAGCTGTACCAGTTGATCTCGACGGCCGAGGAGAAGGACGAGGTGGTCTGGGGCATCGTCCACTCCCACGTCCAATCGCCGGCCGAGCCATCGAACACCGACATCGGCATCGCCCTGAGCGACTCCGGCGCCCTCTGGCCGGGCAGCCTCTACCTGATCTGTTCGCTGGCCACCGTTCCGGCGAGCGTCCGTGCGTGGTCCATCGACGTCGATTCGGTCACCGAGGTCCCGCTGGAGATCCGCTGAGGGCGGCGATGAGGGCGGCGTCGGTCGGCGTCGAGCCCAGCCCGAGCCGCGCACCGATGCGGGCGGGCAGCGGCGGGTCGAGGTAGGTCGAGGCGAGTGCCGGCCACGCGGCCTCGGCGAACACCTCGGCCGGGGGACCATCGAGCACGATCCGGCCCTCGCGCATGGCGATCACTCGCTCGAAGGTTTCAGCCACGAAACGCATGTCATGACTGACGGCAATGACCGTCCGACCGGCGCGATGCGCGGCGTCGACGATTCCCAGCACGCGCGCGATACCGCGCTCGTCCTGCCCGGTCGTCGGCTCGTCGAGC
>PNAP01000051.1 GCA_003169735.1 Chloroflexota bacterium
TCTACGGCTTCCTCGGCCCCAACGGGGCCGGCAAGTCGACAACCGTCCACATGCTGACGACGCTTCTCCCGCCCACGTCGGGCCGGGCGACCGTCGCCGGCTTCGATGTCGTCCGCGACGGGCCGAAGGTGCGCGCGTCAATCGGTGCCGCCCTTCAGGAGGCGGCGCTCGACCCGTTCCTGACCGGTCGCGAGCACCTGCGCCTCCAGGCATCGCTGCACGGCATCAAGGGCGACGCGCGCCAGCGGCTGATGGAGGCGCTCCTCGAGCTGGTCATCATCGCCATCCTGGTCATCCTGAACGGCCTCCTCGTGGCCGCGGAGATCTCGCTCGTGACGGTGCGCCGCAGCCGCCTCCAGACGCTCATCGAGGAAGGCAACAAGCGGGCGCGCCGAGTCGATCGTCTCGTCTCCCAGCCGTCGCGGTTCCTGGCCGTCCTCCAGCTCGGCATCACCTTCATCGGCTTCCTTGCCGCCGCGTACGCCGGCGCGAACACCGCCAAGACCCTCGAGGACTGGCTCAAGGGTTTCGCCGCCATCCAGTCGCAGGCCGGCGTCATCGCGCTGCTCATCGTCACCCTGGCCGTCGCCTTCGTGACCGCCATCTTCGGCGAGCTCGTGCCCAAGACGCTCGCCCTGGCGCACGCCGAGCGCTACGCCCTCATCTTCGTCCGGCCGGTCGAGATCCTCGGTCGAGTCTTCGCGCCGGTCGTCTGGGTGTTGAACGCCATCACCAACCGGATCACGCGGGCGCTCGGCCTGAGCGCCGTCGATCGCGACCGCATCACCCAGGAGGAGTTGATGATCCTCGTCGAGCGCGGTGGCGAGCAGGGCGTCATCGAGGCCGAGGAGGAGCAGATGATCGGTGCCGTCCTCGAACTCGGCGAGAGCCGCGTGCACGAGGTGATGGTGCCGCGCATCGATATCGTCGCCGTGCCGTCGGATACGCCGCTCGACGCGCTCATCGATGCCATCGTCAACGCCGGTCACTCGCGCATCCCGGTCTATGAAGAGAGCATCGACAACATCATCGGCATCCTCTACGCCAAGGATCTGCTGCCCTTCCTGAAGGGCGCCGATCAGCCGCCCGACCTGCGCAAACTCATCCGCGCGCCGCTCTTCGTGCCCGAGTCGATGGGCATCGATGACCTGTTGCGCCAGCTCCAGCGGCGCAAAGTCCACATCGCCATCGTCCTCGACGAGTACGGCGGCACGGCCGGCCTGGTGACCATCGAGGACCTCATCGAGGAGATCGTCGGCGAGATCCAGGACGAGTACGACGTCGAAGAGCCGATGATCGAGAAGCTGTCAGAGAACGAGGCACGCATCGACGGCCGGGCGAGCATCGACGTCCTCGTCGAGACCTTCGATATCAGCCTCGATGCGACCGACCGCGATCAATACGACACGGTCGGTGGGCTTGTCTATCACGCCATCGGCGGCGTGCCCAAGGTCGGCGACACGGTCGAGGTCGGTGGCCTCACGCTGACCGTCGAGACCATCGACGGTCGGCGCGTCGGCAAGGTCCTGGCCGTGCGCCACCGCGCGCCGACCGAAGAAACGGAGGCGTCCGAGGACGAGTAGGGCGCCGCGTGACGGCGGCGGGAATAGCTAGGCGCTGATGGCGGACGAGACGACGAGGCGGAGTCGCTCCATCGCCTCGCCATCGATGATCCCGGACCGCTCGAGGTGCTCGACCGCCTCGTCGCGGTAGGAGCGGGCACGCTGGCGGGTGTAGTCGCGGGCGCCGGTGCGCTCGAGGATGGCGCGGGCGCTGGCGATGTCGGCGGCGGTTGGCTCGGTGCGCTTGACGATGGCGGCGAGTGCCTCCTGATCCTCGGGGCCGGCGTGCTCGAGGGCATAGATGATGGGCAGCGTCTTCTTGCGCTTGGCGATGTCGGACGGCGCCTTGCCCGTCGCCTGTTCGTCGCCCCAGATGCCGAGCAGGTCGTCGTTCAGCTGGAAAGCCAGCCCGAGAGCCCAACCGAAGCTGTGGTACGCGTCGATGACGCGCTCGTCCTCGGTCGCCAGCATCGCGCCCGCCTTGATCGACGCCGCAATGAGCGCGGCCGTCTTGCGGCCGATCATGTCGAAGTAGTAGTCGACCGACGCCGGGGCATCGTGCTCGGATGTCCAGATGTCCATGAACTGGCCTTCGCAGAGCGCCAGGCACGTCTCGTCATAGAGGCGCATCAGGGCGAGCACGCGGGCATCCGAGAAGCCGAGTCCGCTGAGCCGGTGAAGCGCGATGCGCGAGAGCGTGAAGAGCGTGTCGCCGGTGTTGATAGCCTGGGCCACGCCGTAGACGCTCCACAGCGTGGGGCGATGGCGGCGCTCGGTGTCGCGATCCTCGATGTCGTCGTGGACGAGGCTGAAGTTGTGGCCGAGTTCGACCGCCGCCGCACCAGGCAGCGCGCGCTGGTGCTCGCCGGCGATCGATTGGTACGCCAGCAGCCCGAGCAACGGACGGATGCGCTTTCCCCGCGAGCCGGAATGGTCCAGCCCGAGGTGGTAGCGGACCATCCGGTAGAGGTCCGCCGTGCGGTCGTCCTCGGCCGTCTCGATGACGCGCAGGATCTCGCGTTCGGTATCGGTGATGAGCAGGTCGAGGTCCACGGTCGTCAACACCGAAACAGGATACCAGCCGATAGCACGTACTGCCGGGGGCCGATCAGCCCCTCAGGACATGCTGGAGTACCTCGAATCGCTCGCGCCAGAAGGTCCTCATCCGAGCGGCGGCTTCGGCGTCGGGGAGGCGTTCGTGCTGGAGGGCCACGGAACTGCGTTGGTCGCCTTTGGCCGTGAACCCGATGGCCAGCCGCGATGTGCCATCGGTCCAATCGAACCGGGCGGTGCGGGGCGCGGTGGCGGTCCGAAGACCGAGGGCCACCTCGGGCAGCCACTCGCCGCGGGTCATCGGGTCGACGAAGGCCGCGAACAGTCGCTCTATCGGCGCGTCGACGGTCCTCGAAACGGTGATGGAGAAGCCGTCCGTCCGCTCGCCGACCTTGCGCCGGCCGATCGCCCGTTCATAGCCAACGGTCACCTCCTGCGACCACCAGCCACCGACCCTGTGTTCGCTGACGAGCCAACGGGCGATCTCGGTGTGGGATCGGTCGGCGGCGCCCCAGGCGTCGAGGATGGCGAACCACTCGGACCACGGCCGGCCCGTGCGCAGGGTGATGGTCGTATCCGTGTTCCGTTCTTCCGGGACGGGCGTGAGTCGTACGACCGGGGCATCGGCCACCGGTTCCGGAACAACGGATCGGGGCGCCGCTGCTGCCGGCTCGACGGTGGCAGGCTCGATCGGCGCCGTGTCCTTCGCGAGGACCTGCCGGCGCGCGGCGGTGTAGCGCTCACCGGTCTTCGCCATCCGCGTGCGCACGCGGCGCTTCAGAGACTTCTGCTGAGTCACGTTTCGGTACCCCTTGCGCGCGATCGCCGAGCCCCCACGCCGGGCCGCGATCGCCGGAAGGGCCCGGTGACCGAGATCCCGAGGACCGGAGTCCCCTTTGCCCCATCGAGCCGACGGCGTGGGCGCCGGATCGGGGTTGCGCGCGGGAGGGCGCGTTCGCGGCGGAGTATAGGGCCGACTCGGCGGGAGTTGCACGGCCGCAGAGTCAGAATCTCGGCAAGCCATCGGTCAGGCGAGCCACACATTCGGCCGAGGAATATTCGTCACGCGCGTCCGTACGGGCGGTCCAATGGGTCGGCTCTCGTCAAAGACCATCGGCCAGAGTGATAAGCGATGGTCGGGTCGATCTTCTGTCCGACGTACCCATTGGCCGAGCGTGGCGACGTCCCGCTGAGGCCCGATCTGGAGGCCAACGAGCCGATCTCGTCGCCGAGTACTCCGCCCGGGACTAGATGAAGGTAGCGTGGACGAGACGGGCCGAACGGCGACGGCACATCCCGAAGTCGGCCGCCACGCGCGCAACAAAGGCCGAGTTCGGTGGGAGGGAACGGGCGCCGGCGCGGGGGACGCTTCCGAACCGGCGCTCACATGGCTATTCGTCGGAATCGGCGGGTCGGATGAGGTTCGCCATGCGCGCTAGGCTGGGGGCGTGCCCCCGCCGCGCATGTACAAGACCCAGGCCATGGTGCTCAGCCGCTTCGAACTCGGCGAGGCCGACCGTGTGCTGACGCTGCTGACACCGCACGACGGCAAGATCAAGGCCATCGCCAAGGGTGTTCGTCGACCGAAGAGCCGCATCGGCGGCGCGGTCGAGCCGTTCGCCGAACTCCACCTGGTCATGATCCGCGGGCGGACGTTCGACATCATCAGCCAGGCCAGCGTCGGCGAGGCGTGGCTGAACCTGCGCGACCACCTTGAATCGTCGGCCACCGCCTGGTACCTCGGTGAGCTCGCCCAACGCGCGGTGGAGGAACGCGCCACGGCCTACCCGGTCTATGCCCTGCTCAGACGCGCCTTCCAGCTGCTCGACGACGGCATGGCACCCGGCCGCGTGGCGCGTTGGTACGAGTACGGCCTTGCCGACGCTCTCGGCATGCGGCCGGAGGTCGACCGGTGCGTCGAGTGCGACCGCCAGCTGGACGAGACCGAGACCTTCCGATGGGTGCCCGCGCTCGGCGGTGTGCTCTGCGAGCGACACCCGGGGCCGCCAACGGAACAGGTCGGGCTCTCGCTGGGTGCGCTGAAGCTGCTCAAGGCCTACCGCCGCCTCGATATCGAGGCCATCGCCGCCCTGCGCATCCCGCCGGCTGTCGAAGCCGAAGCGGAGGATGCCCTTCGTCGCTTCCTTCGGTACGTCCTGGAGCGTGAAGCTCGGTCGCTTGCCTTCCTCGATGAGGTCCGCGCAGGCCCTTAGTGCAGGGTGGTCAGGGGGGTGGACAGGCGCGGCATCATGGCGTGTGTCAAGCCTGCTACCAGCCACATCAAGGGGAGTCGCGTGATGAAGCCAGATGGTCGCCGCATCGCACTTGGTCTTGGGGCCGTCGTCCTGGCGCTCGCGATGGGTGCCCAGCCGGCATTCGCCGAGACCGTGATCCACGAGAACGGCACGATCGGTTATTACCAGGTCAAAGACCACGCCGGCGCGAATTGTCTCTATGACCATGTCACGTACAACCTGGACAAGATCAGCGTTCGGGCGCCGACCGTCGTGCACGGCCACTACAGCAGCAAGACGTGGGTCGGCTGGGAGTTCAAGATCCTGCGCAGCACGGACTTCGGTTCGACCTTCCACACGTACTACACGAGCTCGGTCCAGAAGGCCAAGGCCAACGTTTCCCTTCCCGCCAGCGGCTTCACGCGGATGACCTGGAACGCTCCGACGAACCCCACCGGGTTCTTCCTCGTTCGGGTCGACATCCTCTGGTATGCCAAGGGCAGCACGACCAACGTCGAGGGCGACGCCCTGGTCGAATACGACAACTACAAGCTGAAGCACGACAGCGACCACATGAACACGACCGATTGGTGCCTCGAGGACTACTGATCGCGGGCTGAGAGGCCAGCTGCCACGACGAGAGAGGCCCGACCGATCGCCCGGCCGGGCCTCTTCATCCGTGCGAAAATGCCGCTCGAACGACCGGCCATTCCACCGCCGGCGCCCTGCTGAGAGGCCCATCTCGTGACCGATCCTCCCGTGCATCCCGCTGCGCCCACAACACCGGCCGCCGCCGCCACGCCCGTCGCCGACCCAGGCCCGGCCGTCGCCGCCCTCGACACGATCGTCTCGCTCGCCAAGCGCCGCGGCTTCGTCTTCCCGAGCAGCGAGATCTACGGCGGCATCAACGCCGTGTGGGACTACGGGCCGCTCGGCGTGGAACTCAAGAACAACGTCAAGCGCGCCTGGTGGCGGGCGATGGTCCAGGAACGCGACGACATCGTCGGGTTGGACGCGGGCATCCTGATGGCACCACAGGTCTGGGTCACGTCGGGTCACGTGGCGTCGTTCAGCGACCCGCTCGTCGAGTGCGGCACGTGCCGCCGCCGCTACCGGCTGGACGAGCTCCCCGGCGCCGAGGGCCTCTCGGTCACCGACCAGAAGGATCCCGGCGTGGTGGAGCGTCTCGGCCTCCGGTGCCCCAACGACGGTGGGCCGCTCTCCCCGCCGCGCCGCTTCAACCTGATGTTCAAGACGTACATGGGCCCGGTCGAGGAGGACGCCGCGGTCGTCTACCTGCGGCCCGAGACCGCCCAGGGCAGCTACGTCAACTTCAAGAACGTCCAGCAGTCGAGCCGCAAGAAGCTGCCCTTCGGCATCGCCCAGATCGGCAAGTCGTTCCGGAACGAGATCAGCCCCGGCAACTTCGTCTTCCGGATGCGCGAATTCGAGCAGATGGAGATGCAGTACTTCGTCCGGCCCGATGACGCGGCGCGCATCTTCGACGAGTGGCTGCCTCGGCGCTGGGACTGGTATGCGCGCTACGGGGTCGACTCCCGGCGCCTCAGATTCCGCGAGCACGCCCCGGACGAGCTGGCCCACTACGCCAAGAAGGCCATCGACGTCGAGTACCGCTTCCCGTTCGGCTGGAAGGAACTCGAAGGCATCCACAACCGCGGCGATTTCGACCTCGGTAACCACCAGCGCGCCTCGGGCGAGAACCTCGAGTACTTCGACCCGGCGACCGAGGAGCACTTCATCCCGTTCATCATCGAGACGGCCGGCGGCCCGGATCGCGCGGCGTTCACGTTCCTCATCGATTCGTATCGCGAGGAAGAGGTCCGCGGCGAGAAGCGCGTCTCGCTGGCGCTCCACCCGGACCTGGCGCCGTACAAGGTGGCCGTCCTGCCGCTGCTCAAGAAGCGGCCAGAGATCGTCGCGTTGTGCCACAAGATCCGCGACGATCTGAAGACCGACATGATGGCCGTCTACGACGACACGGCAGCCATCGGCAAGCTCTACCGGCGGCAGGACGAGATCGGCACGCCCTGGTGCATCACCGTCGATGTCGATTCTCTTGAGGACGGGGCGGTCACGGTCCGCGATCGCGACTCGATGACTCAGGAGCGGGTGCCGGTCGAGGGCGTGAAGCGCCTCATCACCGATCGTCTGGCGGCGTCCCGAGCCTGATCGCGGACCCCCATCCGGCTCCGCGGACGGGCTTATGGTCATATGCCAACCGGGGTAGCATTCGGCGGGATCCGACCGTGAGAAGTGGCGACCTGAGCCGATTCGGCGCCTCTCGTTAGCCGCTGGCGGCTGATTCCGCCAGGTTTCGCCCAGCGATCCGTCCACCGAGGGTCCGACGTCATGCCGAACGCTACCGGGGTTTGCGTATGACTGGCTGGCGGAGCATCTGGACGCCGCAGCGTGCTCGGCTGTGGCTGGCGGCCGGCGTCGTCGCAGCCTACTTGCCCGTCCTCGGCATGCCGTTCCGCGGGTGGCTCGACTTCAGCGCGTTCTACGCTGCCGGGTCATTGGCGTTCACGGCCGACGTCACCCGGCTCGACGCCATCGTCGCCTTCCAGCAGGCGCACGGCCTGCCCATCACGCCGTTCGTCTACCCGGCCGGGGTCGCGTTGCCGTACGCGCTGCTCTCGGCCTTGCCGTACGACGTCGCGGCGGCGCTCCACGTCGGGCTGATGTTGGTCATCCTGGCCGTGGCAGCTCGCCTCGGGGCGGACCTTCTGGGCTTGCCGCGTCGCTGGGTGGTGCTTGGCGCGCTGGCATGGGGGCCTGCGGCCGCAGGCGTCGTCTCGGGCCAGAACACATCGGTCGCGTTGCTGCTCGTCGTGCTGGCGGCGCGCGCCGCGGTCTCCGGGCGGCGAACCTTGGCCGGCGTCACCATCGGCATCCTCGCCTACAAGCCGCAGCTCGCGGCGCCCCTCGCCGGCCTCTCCGTGCTGCGGGGATGGTGGCGCGCGCTCGTCGCTGTGGCGGCAGTCGTCGGGGTCTGGTACCTGCTCGGGGTCCTGGCCACGGGCGGGAACGCCACCTGGCCAAGGGACTGGCTGGACACCCTGTCGCGCTACTCCACCGCCGATTTCCAGGAGAACGGCTGGCAGGCCATCAGCCTGCCCGCTCTCGGCACCCGACTCGAGATCGCCACCGGCCTGCCGCTGCTGACACTGCTCGGCTTCATCGCTGGCGGCGCCATCGTGTTCATCTGCCTTCCGGCCATGCGCCGCCTGCCACCGCTCGACGCGTTCGCCCTGGCCTGCGCGTGCGGTCTCGTGGTCAGCCCGCACGCGTGGGTCTATGACGCGACGCTGCTCCTGCCTGCGCTCGGTGTCCTCGCGGTACGCGCCAATGCACGCGGCTGGCCATGGCAGGATCGCTGGCTGTTCGTCGGGGTCTTCATCGTCGGCCTCACCTGGCCGATCGGCGGCGTGGTCGGTTTGACCCTGATGCCGGTGCTGGTGGTGGCGCTGCCGATCGCCCTGCTCCGATCGGCTTAAGCTGTCGGTCCTTCGGGGCGAGACGCCGCATCAACAGCGGCCGCGGCCTCTTTGGCCGCTCTGGCGGCCTTTGCAGCTTCGACGGCTTCGGCCACGCGGGCGGCCCTGGCTGCCTGCGCAGCTTCGGCAGCCTGCGCAGCTTCGGCGGCAGCGGCCGCGTCGGCGGCCTTGGCCGCTTCTGGGTCGAGATACCGCGCGATGGCGTTCGCCGCGCGCTTGCCGTCGCCCATGGCCAGGATGACCGTGGCCGCGCCGCGCACGATGTCGCCACCGGCGAAGACGCCCGGCAGGCTGGTCATGCCCGAATCGTCCACGATGAGATAGCCCCATTCGTTGATGGCGAGATCCGGCTCGCTCGCCGTCAGGAGCGGATTGCTCCGCGTGCCGATCGCGACCACGACCATGTCGCATGGCAGGATGAACTCGGAGCCTGGGACCTCCACGGGGCGTCGGCGACCGGACTCGTCGGGCTCGCCGAGCTCCATGCGCACGCAGCGCAGCCCGGTGACCCAGCGCTCGTCGTTGCCGAGCACCTCGGTCGGAGCGACCTGCAGTTCGAAGCGGACGCCTTCCTGCTCCGCGTGATGGACTTCCTCGCGCCGGGCCGGCAACTCATCGTGCCCGCGGCGGTAGACGATGATCGCCTCACTGGCGCCCATCCGACGTGCCGTCCGGACGGCGTCCATGGCGACGTTGCCGCCACCGACCACGGCCACGCGCTGACCGTGCAGCACGGGCGTGTCCGAATCGGCCCTGAAGGCGCCCATCAGGTTGACCCGCGTGAGGTACTCGTTGGCCGAGTAGACGCCCTTCAGATGCTCGCCCGGCACATTCATGAAGACGGGCAAGCCAGCCCCCACGGCGAGGAAGACGGCGTCGTACATCTCGCGCAGTTCGTGCAGCGTCCAGGTCCGGCCGATGACTGCGTCGACCTGGATCTCGACGCCCTGGTCGCGGAGTCGATCGACCTCGCTCTGGACGATGTCCTTGGGCAGCCGGAACTCCGGGATGCCGTAGATGAGCACGCCGCCCGCGGCGTGGAACGCCTCGAAGATGGTCACGTGGTGGCCCGACTTGGCCAGCTCCCCGGCGGCCGTGAGCCCGGCCGGTCCCGACCCGACCACGGCGACGCGCTTGCCGCTCGGCGGGTGGACGGTGAGGGGCATCTGGTCGCGATGGGTCAGCGCCCAGTCCGCCACATAGCGCTCCAGGGCGCCGATGGCGACCGGTGCACCCTTCTTGCCGCGGAGGCACTTGCCTTCGCACTGCGTCTCCTGCGGGCAGACACGCCCGGTCACGCACGGCAGGGCGTTGTCATCGAGCAGCGACTCGGCTGCACCATGGACATCGCCACGGGCCACGAGGTCGATGAAGCGCGGGATGTTGACCCGGACCGGACAGCCCTCGATGCAGGTCGGGTTCTTGCACTGGAGGCAGCGTTCGGCCTCGGAGACGGCGAGCAGCTCGGTGAACCCGAGGTTCACCTCGCTGAAGTCGAGCACGCGCGTCTGGGCGGCCTGCTCGGGCATCGAGTTCCGCTCGATGGCCATCTTCTCCCGGTTGGTGAGCGTAGGTCGCTCGGCCTGGTCGGTCATCGAGCTGCCGCCTCAGCCAGCGCGGGCAGGAGGCAGGCCGTTCGCCGCGCCACCGCCGCCTGCTCGAAGTCGCGGTAGGTCGTCAGGCGATCCGCAAGGAGACCGAAGTCGACCTGGTGGGCGTCGAATTCGGGGCCATCCACGCAGGCGTACTTGGAGACGCCACCGATGGAGACTCGGCAGCCGCCGCACATGCCGGTTCCGTCGACCATGATCGCGTTGAGCGAGACGAGCGTCGGCACTTTGTACGGCAGGGTCAGCGCCGACACCGCCTTCATCATCGGCACCGGGCCCACGGCGTAGACGTGGTCGACGCCGCCCTCGTCGAGCAGGTCGCGCAGCGCGTCGGTCACGAAGCCGTGCCGGCCGTAGCTGCCGTCGTCCGTGCACACGAGGACCGGTCCGTAGCGGCGCAGCTCTTCCTCGAAGATGACCCATTCGCGCGATCGCCCGCCGATGACGCTGGTCACCGGCACGCCGAGCGCGGCGAGCCCCTGCGCGATGGGATGGACGACCGCCGTGCCAACGCCGCCGCCCACGCACACGGCGTGGCCCGTCGTGAGCAGTTCGGTCGGGCTGCCGAGGGGGCCGACCACGTCGGCGATCGAATCACCGGGCGCGACCTCGACGAGGTCCATGGTGCTCTTGCCGACGGCCTGGATGACGAGGGTGATGGTGCCCGCCTCGGCGTCCGCGTCGGCGATGGTCAGCGGGATGCGCTCGGCGTCAGGGCCGCGCCGCACGATGACGAACTGGCCGGGCTGGCGCACCTGTGCGATGCGCGGCGCTTCCACGACCAATCGTGTGACGTTGGGTGAGAGTGCGGTCGCGGCGAGGACGGGATACATGCAGACACTCGTGCGGGTACTTGTGTGCTTGATGGTGGCGGCTGGCGTACTCGGGACAACCGGCGGAATGGACCGAGAAGCGGGGGCCGAACGTCACCGTTGCGTCAGGACGCGACGGGTGCTCCCGATGGCGCCGGCGACCCGTCCGGCATGGTCGCCACCTTGCCCTTCGGCCAATAGAGTTCTTTCTTGACGTGGAATTCCGGGAAGCCGGCATGCAGCAGGAGCGACTCGACGTTCAGGATCATGTCCGGGTTACCGCAGATGTAGACGACCGTCTTCTCCGGCCTGAGCCGCAGGTCATGCACGACATCCCGGACGACGCCTTCGGCTCGACCGGTGTGCCCCGTCCAGCCGGCGTTGCGCGGGTCATCGGGGCGGGAGACGGTCGGGACGTAGGTCAGCGGGTAGGTGCGATCGCGCTGCCAGCTCTCGAGCAGTTCGCGGTAGCCGAGTTCATGGACATAGGAGCAGCCGTTGAGCATGACGATCCGCCGTGGGCGGCCCTGGAGTGCCAGTTGGCGCATCATCGAGATGAACGGCGCGATGCCGGTCCCTGTCGATACGAACAGGTGCGTCCGGTCATCGTCGGGCTCGAGGAGGAAGCGTCCCTTCGGTCCGATCATCCGCATCTCGTGGCCGATGGGCAGGCGCCACAGCAGCGTGGTGAACCGCATGATGGGCACGAGCCGGACGTAGAACTCGTAGCCTTCCGTGCTCGCCTCCTCGGGCGGCGAGGCCACCGAATAGGGGCGTTGCCAGAGCTTGCCGTCGGCGTAGACCCCGATGGTCATGTACTGACCGGCGTCGAACGGGGTTGGCTCGCCGTCGAAGCGGACCCAGAACGTGGCGAGGTCGCTGGTCTGGTCGACGCGGCGGACGAGCCGGGCGTTGTACTGGGGGTTGATCGCCTCGATGGCGCGCTCGTCATCGTAGTGGTGGGGTCTCATCAGGTGGCTGTCTCACTTGATCGCGTTGCGTTGGATCGCCCGTCCATGGTACCTGCGCCGTCAGATGCCGGGGTCGATCACTTCCCGTCCTGAGCGTCGTCGTCGGCCGGATCGAGGCTGATCCGGTGCAGGATGCGATGGACGAGCGGCGCGAACAGGATGCCGGCCACGACCAGAAAGACGACGCCCGAGTAGAGGGCGTAGATACCGGCGAAGACCTTGGCGGCGTTGTCCTGGAGCACATCCACCGGGCCCATGCCACCAAGGATCATCGACGCGTTCAGGAAGGCGTCGACCAGCGAGAGATGGCCGAGGGTGGCGTAGCCAACGACGCCGATGACCAGGGACCCGCCCAGGATGACCAGCGCGAACCCGAGATGCCGCGCGAACCGAACCCCGAATGCCCGCCACGAGATGAGCGGCTCTGACCGATGTTCGTACAACTCCATTCCTCCTCTTCGGCCCGATCGCCCCGAAGCCTGTCACATCCGGCCCCGAAGCCATCCACGCGTACAATCGAATCTCGCCCTTCCGCCCCAGGAGTTTCTCCATGACCGCCACGACCGCCCCATCGACCGAGCGTCCGCACCGCGCCACCAAGCGCTACATCTACGCGTGGGGCGACGGCCATGCCGAGGGTGACGCCTCGATGCGCGACCTGCTCGGTGGCAAGGGCGCCGGTCTGGCCGAGATGACCAACGCCGGCCTGCCCGTGCCGCCCGGCTTCACCATCACGACTGCCGCCTGCAACGACTACTTCGCGGCGGGCGAGAAGCTGCCCGATGGTCTCTGGGATGACGTGCTCGAGGCCATCGCCGAGGTGGAGCGCGAGACGGGCAAGGGCTTCGGCAGCGCCACGAACCCGCTCCTCGTGAGCGTCCGCTCCGGCGCCAGGTTCTCGATGCCCGGCATGATGGACACCGTCCTCAACCTCGGCCTCAACGACGAGACACTCCATGGCCTCGTCGCCCTGACCGGCAACGAGCGTTTCGGGTGGGACGCGTATCGCCGCTTCATCCAGATGTTCGGCCGCATCGTCATGGAGGTCCCGGCCGAGCGGTTCGACGAGGCCTTCGACGCCGCCAAGCACGCCCACGGCGCGGCGCAGGACACCGATCTCGACGCTGCCGCACTGAACGAGGTCGTTGTCGCGTTCAAGGCCATCGTCCGCGAGGTAACCGGGCGCGACTTCCCGACCGACCCGCGTGAGCAGCTCGACCTGGCCGTCAAGGCCGTCTTCGGCAGCTGGTTCGGCAAGCGCGCTCGCGACTATCGCGACTACAACAAGATCGCCCACGATCTCGGCACGGCCGTCAACGTCGTGACCATGGTCTTCGGCAACATGGGCGACGATTCGGGCACGGGCGTCGCCTTCACGCGTGACCCGAACACCGGCGAAAAGGTGCTCTACGGGGAGTACCTGACCAACGCCCAGGGCGAGGACGTTGTGGCCGGCATCCGGACCCCGCAACCGATCAGCCACATGCGCGACGAGTTGCCCGCCGCCTACGCTGAGTTCCAGGCCATCGCCGACCGCCTCGAGCGCCACTACAAGGACGTTCAGGACCTCGAGTTCACCATCGAGCGCGGCCGCCTCTACATGCTCCAGACGCGTTCCGCCAAGCGCACGGCCGCGGCTGCCGTCCGGATCGCCTCGGACATGGTCGAGTCGGGCATGATCACCGAGCGCGAGGCCCTCGCCCGGATCGAGCCCACCCAGGTCGACCAGCTGCTGCGCGACCAATTCGACCAGGTCGCCAAGGCCAAGGCGCCGCGCCTGACAGCCGGCCTCAACGCGTCGCCCGGCGCGGCGGTCGGCATGGCCGTGTTCGATGCCGACCGCGCCGCCGAGATGGGCGCCGCCGGCCAGAAGGTCATCCTCGTCCGCATCGAGACGAGCCCGGACGATTTCCACGGCATGGCCGCCGCCCAGGGCGTGCTCACCGCTCGCGGCGGCGCAACCTCGCATGCGGCCGTCGTCGCCCGACAGATCGGCAAGCCCTGCGTGGCCGGCTGCGCCGCGCTCGTCATCGATTACGGCACGCGCACGGCGCGGGTGGACGGCCTCGGCTTCTCCGAGGGCGACTGGATCAGCGTCGACGGCTCGACCGGCGAGGTCTACCTCGGCGCGCTCCCCAAGGTCGAGGTCCACTTCGACGACCAGGTCGACCTCAAGCGCATCCTCGGCTGGGCCGACAAGGTCCGCCGGCTGATGGTCTGGACCAACGCCGACAAGCCCGAGGAGGCGGCTCTCGCACGTACCTATGGCGCCCAGGGCATCGGGCTGTGCCGGACCGAGCACATGTTCCGCGAGGGCGAGCGCCTCGACATCGTGCGCGACGCCATCCTCGTCGCCTTCCAGGCCACCCGCGCCAAGGATCGCGCTGCCGCCGGCGAGACGCTCAGCGCGGACGAGCAGGGCGCGATCGCGCGGTTCGACACGGCGATGGGCAAGCTCGAGGCGCTCCAGCAGGGGGACTTCGAGGGCATCCTCGCGGCGATGACCGGGCTGCCCGTCGTCATCCGCCTCATCGACCCGCCGCTCCACGAGTTCCTGCCGAACCACAGCGACCTGCTCGTCGAGGTCACGCGCTTCGAGGACGCCAAGACGCCGCTCGACGACCCGAAGTACGCCGCGGCGCGCGAGATGCTGCGCGCCGTGGAGAGCCTGCGCGAGCAGAACCCGATGCTCGGACTGCGCGGCTGCCGGCTCGGGCTGATGATCCCCGACTTCGTGAAGATGCAGACGCGCGCCATCCTCAACGCCGCCATCGCCGTGCGGCGGAACGGCGGCGACCCGCACGCCGAGATCATGATCCCGTTGGTCGGCCACGTGAACGAACTCACGGCGACGCGCGACCTGCTCGAGGCCGAGGCCAAGAAGGTCCAGGCCGCAGCCGGCACCACGGTCGACTACAAGTTCGGCACGATGATCGAGGTGCCGCGCGGCGCCCTGACCGCCGACGAGATCGCCAAGGACGCCGAGTTCTTCAGCTTCGGCACCAACGACCTGACCCAGATGGCCTTCGGGTACAGCCGCGATGACGCCGAGGGCGGCTTCCTGCTCACCTATGTCGAGCGCAAGATCCTGCCCGCCAATCCGTTCCAGACGCTCGATGTGACGGGCGTCGGCCAGCTCATGCGAATGGCGGTCGAAAAGGGCCGCTCGGTGCGGCCGGGCCTCGAGATCGGCATCTGCGGCGAGCACGGCGGCGACCCCGCCTCGATCGCCTTCTGCGACGAGATCGGCCTGAACTACGTCAGTTGCTCACCGTTCCGCGTCCCGGTCGCGCGGCTCGCTGCGGCGCAGGCCGCCATGAGTGGGGCCGCTGAGCGCGACAAGTGACCCGCCGCTAGGGAACGAACGGCGCCTGTCGCAGACCGTCCATGCAGCTTGCGTCGGGGACCACCGTCGGCGCGTCGAGGAACGCGGCGGTCATCGACGCGGCGCAACCGAAGTCCGGCAGGATGCCGTGTCCCGCGCCAGGGAACTCGAAGACGTTCGAGTGGGAGAGCGTGGCGCTCGCCTCGGCCGCCCATGCCGGCGGCGTGATGGGGTCGTCCTCGCCGCTCAGGATGAGCGTCGGGATGTCACTCGTGACGGGCTGGTTCTCGATCGGCCCGAGGGCCGGCACGTCCCAGACGCCGCACACGCGTTGCTGGAAGGCCGGGTCGAACGCGTCGCGCACGATGGCCGGCACTGAGGCGCTGGCACTGGCGTAGGCATCCGCACTCGTGAACGGCATCTCCTCGGAACACTGGACGGAGTAATGCATGCCGTCAGCGATGTCGTCGGGACCGCTCGAGGTGTCGGGGGGCGCCCGGTCGTCCAGGTACTGCGCGAGCTCCGCGTACTGGCCGGCATCGATGTCGTCGATGACGGCCGGCAAGCCCGGGATGGCTGCAGTGTCGTACATCTCATCGAACAGGAAGTCGACGAGCGTCTCGCCATCGACGCGGTACTGGTGCCCATCGCGTTCGGACGTGACGGTGACCGGGACCTGTTCGAACCGTGATGCGACGGCGCTGAAGGCTGCGCCGAGGTCGGGATGCCGACGCTCACAACTGGCGTCCCCCGAGCAGGCCGCGAAGAGCACGTCGAAGGCGCGTTCGGCGTCGCTGGCCCGCTGGCCGTACAGGTCGACCTGTGGCGGATAGACCGAATCGAGGATGACGCTGCGGATGCCCGCCGGCTGGTCGCGCATCGCGGTCAGCGCCACGCGCGTGCCGTACGAGATGCCGTACAGGTTCCACTCCGCGATACCGAGCGCCTTGCGCAGGTCGGTCAGATCGGCCGCGATGGCGGCGCTGTCGTACGCGGCGAGATCGACGCCAGCGCTGACGAGGCGCTCGCGGCAGGTCCCGATGGCGTCCAACGCCGCCGTCGCCGACCCCAGCGCGAGCGGGTCAACGCTGTCCTCCTCGGGGCAGTCGAGCGAGGGCACGGAGTGGCCGGTCCCGCGCTGGTCGAAGACGATCAGGTCGCGGTCGGCCAGGAATGGGTACTCGGTGAAGTCCTCGAGGTCCTGGAGTGCCGTCGCGCCCGGACCGCCGACGAGATAGACGACCGGATCCGGCTCGGGATCGGGGACCGCACTCGCGAAGACGGCAACATGGATGCGGATGACGCCGGCCGATGGATCGGCGCGGTCCTGGGCAACGACGAGGTCGTCACAGGTGACGGCGCGGCGTCGTGAGACCTGGAATCGGCACGCAGTCGGTTCCAGCATGGGCAGGGCCGATGGGTCGGCGGTCCTGCTCGGATCGAAAGTGGGCCCGCTGGCGACCGGCGTGGCGAGCGGCCGAACGGCCGGGGGCTCGGGCGCCAGGAGCTGGATGACGCCGGCGCCGGTGAGCGCGACGATGAGCGCGGTGACAACGCCGGCCACGGCGAAGCGCGACCGCGTTCCGCGTCCGCTGACCGGCGGACCGGCCACCCAACCGGCGGGTGAGACACTCGGCGGGATCGGCGGAGGAGCGCTGATGAAGGGCGGCCCGCTGACGAAACCGGGGTCGGGCGGCCGTGGATCGGTCATCGGAGAGACTCTAGCGTCGATTCGCCGACCGTCCCTTCGTCACTATGGTTGAAGGACGGGCGGGTTTCGCCGCGTCTCCGCTGGCCATGAGGTGGATCGATGAGCGGTATCCTGCGCACCTGCATCCGAACGACGAGCCAGGCGGGATCGACGGCGGCTTGAGCGGCGTCGAAGAGACCGGTCGAGCGCTGGAGCGGACGTTCCGTGAGGAATCGGGCCGGGCCGTCGCCATCCTTATCCGGGTCACCGGCGATTTCGACCTGGCCGAGGAATCGGTCCAGGAGGCGTTCGTCATCGCCCTCGAACGTTGGCCGATCACCGGCACGCCGGCCAACCCGGGCGCATGGATCGTCACCACCGCGCGTAATCGGGCCATCGATCGGCTCCGTCGTTCGCGCGTCCTTGCTGAGAAACAGGGCCTCCTGCGGCAGCTGCACGAACTCGAGACGGACCCGGGGCGCCAGGTGATCGGCTCGGCCGACGGCAGCGCCATCGTCGATGACCGGCTGCGGCTGATCTTCACGTGCTGTCACCCGGCGCTCGCGCCGGAGGCGCGCGTGGCGCTCACGCTGCGCACGCTGGGTGGCCTGACCACGCCCGAGATCGCGCGTGCTTTCCTGGTACCGGAAGTCACCCTCGCCCAGCGACTGGTGCGCGCCAAGCGCAAGATCCGCGACGCCGCCATCCCGTATCGCGTCCCGCCCGACCACCTGCTGCCCGAGCGCCTCGCGTCCGTGCTCGCGGTCCTGTACCTCGTCTTCAACGAAGGCTATTCGGCGACGAGCGGCGACGTCCTGGTCCGTCGCGAGCTCTGCGACGAGGCCATCCGGTTGGCGCGTCTGCTCGTGCAGCTGATGCCGGACGAACCCGAGGCGCACGGCCTGCTGGCGCTGATGCTGCTCCATGATTCGCGGCGTGATGCCCGCCTCGGACCGGCTGGCGACCTCGTCCTTCTGGAGGAGCAGGACCGCGGGCGCTGGGACCGCGCGCGCATCGCCGAGGGTGTCGAGATCCTGGATCGAACGCTGCGCGCCCGCCGCGCCGGTCCGTACCAGATCCAGGCCGCCATCGCCGCCCTCCACGCCGAAGCGAAGAGCATGGAAGCGACAGATTGGCCCCAGATCGCCGCTCTCTACGAGCGACTCGGGCGGCTTCTCCCGTCACCCATCGTCGACCTCAACCACGCCGTGGCGGTGGCGATGCGTGACGGCCCCGCCGCCGGCCTCGCCCAGCTCGACGCGCTCGGGGCTGAGGAAGTCCTTGGCGACTACTACCTCTTCCACTCCGCGCGCGCCGACCTGCTCCGGCGTCTCGGGCGGCGCGACGAGGCAGCCACCGCATATCGGCGCGCCCTGGATCTCGCCACGAACCCGGTCGAGCGGCGCTTCCTGGAGCGTCGCCTGGCCGAAGTGCGTTCCGTCTAGCGGGCGACCAGACCGTCCAGAAGGCGGCGGGACGCGGCGGTGATCTCATCGACCGCCGCCTCGAATGCGACCGTGTTGCGCTGGGCGGGCACGCGGTACCCGCTCACCTTCCGGACGAACTGGAGGGCGGCGGCGCGGATCTCTTCGTCTGACGCGTCGGCATCGGCGCGACGCAGGGTCTTGACGCTGCGACACATGACGCGATGGTAACGCGCCCCGCTCCGCGGGCCGGAGGTCACGTGCCAGACGATGCAAATGGCTCCCAAGGACCGGTGTAGAGTGCCCGCTGCCGGGGGGCTGAACGGCCCGCCCGTATGGGCCGCTTGGAGGCTGTTCTCGGGGGGGCTACCCGGCCAGTATCCGGACATCGCTTGTGCCGAGGAACTGGCAGGAACATCGACAGGGAGGCTCACAGATGATCAAATCGTTGCGCAAGTACGCGCTCCCGATCGGCGGCGTCGCGGCCGTCTTATTGGCCTATCTGGTCAACCCGTGGAATAACCCGACGGGTGACCTGCGGCAGGCCGTGACCGTCGTGTTCTGGATCCTCGCCATCGCGCTCGTGATCATCCTGCTCGTGGACAGCCGAGATCCCGATTCGCAGTACGTCGACGTCGAGGGACCCGGGTTCACACGGTTCCTGTTCGGCAACACGCGGGCCGGGCTCTTCTGGTTGCCGATCCGCCTGTTCGTCGGCTTCGAATTCTTCGCCGCCGGCATGGGTAAATTCAATGAGGCGGCATGGACGGACGGCAGCGGCAGTGCCCTACTTGGCTACTGGACCCACGCCGTGGCCATCCCCGCGGCGGGCACCGGCAGCCCCGCCATCACCTTCGAATGGTGGCGTGGTTTCCTGCAGGTGCTCATCAACAATAATGCGGCGCCGTGGTTCTCCTGGCTGGTCCTGCTCGGTGAGATGGCCATCGGCCTCGGGCTGTTGTTCGGCGCGCTGACCGGGTTCGCCGCCTTCTTCGGCCTCGTCATGAACATGTCGTTCCTACTGTCCGGCTCGGCGTCGGTGAACCCGGTGCTCTTCAGCATGGGCATCGGCCTGATCCTGGCGTGGCGCGTCGCCGGCTGGTACGGCGTCGACCGCTACCTGCTCCCGCGTCTCGGCACCCCGTGGAGTCGCCTCGGGCAGGCTCGCCCTGCGCCGACGACGCCGACGACGACCTGACCGTTCTCAACCGCCCTTCGAACGACCGCTGGTCCGCGAACCAGCGGTCGTTCTGATTCCGCCACCGGATGAGCGGAGCCCGGTCCCGTGCGGATCGGTGCGGTCGGGAGCGGTCCGGGGTGGTAACGTGCCTTTCCCGACCGAGGAGGGGCGATGCGTCCGTTCGCCATCTGGATCTGCCTGTGCGTCTTCGTCGCGGCGGTCATCGTCCCGACCGGGGGCCGCTCGGCCGACCCGTCCGTCGCGCGTGACGACTTCGCGCGGACCCTGGCTAGCGGCTGGGGGCGTGCCGATCAGGGAGGGGCGTGGACGCCGGCTGGTGCGACCGCGGGCTACTCGGTCGCCAACGGCATCGGGTCGGTCAACGTCCCGGCGGCAGGCGGCACCCGGGCGACTGGCCTGAACGCCGTCTCGTTGCTCGATGTCGAGCTGACGGTCTCCATCCAGACCTCCCAGACCGCGATCGTCGGCAGCGAATACGCCTACGCCGTCGTGCGGCGATCGGCCGGCAACGAATACCGTTTCAAGCTTCGCTTCACGCCGAACCGGACCATCTATGCGCAGGCGACGCGCGTCGTCGGCGGTGTCGAGTCCAACGTTGGCGCCGAGGTCCGCCTGACCGGCGTGACCCATATCGCCGGGCACGCCTATGCGATCCGAGTGGACGCTTCGGGGTCGGATCCGACCACGCTTCGCATGAGGGCGTGGGACGCAACGCAGGCCGAGCCGTCGAGCTGGCTCTTCACGCTCAGCGATGGCACGCCGGTCCTCCAGGGGCCTGGTACGGTCGGACTGCGATCGTTCCTCGGCGCCACCCTGTCGAACGCCCCGGTAGTGTTCGGCTACGACGCGCTCGCCGTCACCGACATCTCGCCGCCTGCCGCGACGCCGACGCCGGGACCGACGGTCGACCCATACGTGTCGGACGACTTCAGCCGGACCGTGGCCCGCGGTCTCGGGATGGCCGCGATCGGAGGCTCGTACGCCCTCGGCACGGCGGCCACGGACTACTCCGTCGATGGCAACGTGGGTCGGATCCGGACGGTCCCCGGCGTGACCGCGGCCGCCCTGCTCGAGGGAACGGTCGCGAGCGACGTCGATGTGCGTGTCTCTTTCGCCGTGGACGCGCTTCCGCACGGCACCGGCAGTCTGTGGCTCTACACCGTCGTGCGTCGGACCGCGGCCGGCAACGAGTATCGCGCCAAGCTGCGCGTCTCCAGCACGGGCGCCCTTGCCGTCGCGATCAGCCGGTCGATCGGTGGCGCCGAGACGAACCTCGCCCCCGAAGTGACCGTACCCGGGCTCACCATCGTGCCCGGCCAGTGGGTCGAGCTGCACGCTCGAGTCGTCGGCACGAACCCGACCACCTGGCAGATGCGCGCCTGGCCGGCGACCCAGCCCGAGCCGACGTCCTGGCGGTTGGCCTTGACCGATTCGACGCCGGAGCTCCAGGCGGCCGGTTCGTTCGGCATCCGGACCTACTTCAGCAAGACCCTGGCGAACCCATCGATCCAGGTCTCGGTCGATGACCTGCACGTCGATCCGGTCGCACCGGACGGGTCGCCGACCCCGACACCGTCGTCTTCGCCGGCCTCTTCGCCGACCTCCTCTCCCACGTCTTCGCCGACCGCGAGCCCATCGCCGTCGCCCATTTCCGATACCGCCGTGCTCGTCGGAGCCGGCGATATCGCTTCCTGCCCGGCGGCTGATTCAGGTGCGTCGAAGACGGCGGCGCTGCTGGACGGCATCCCGGGCACCGTCTTCACGGCCGGCGACAACTCCTACCCGACCGGTTCGACCGACGACTTCGCCAATTGTTTCGACCCGACGTGGGGGCGATTCCGATCGCGGATCTATCCGGTCATCGGCAACCACGAGTACCAGACCCCCGGCGCCGCGCCGTACTTCGCCTATTTCGGCGCGGTGGCTGCCTCGCCGGGCGCCTACTACGCCGAGGACGTCGGGACGTGGCGCGTCTACTTCCTCAACAGTGAGTGCTCGTTCGTGTCATGCGCCGCCGATTCGCCGCAGGTCGCGTGGTTGCAGGCCGACCTCGCGGCGAACCCACGCCAGTGCGTCGCGGCCATCTGGCACGAGCCGCTGTTCAGCGGCGGGCCACACGGCGACCAGCCGGCGTACGTGCCCTTCTGGCAGGCGCTCTACGCGGCAGGCGCCGAGATCGTCGTCTCCGGCCACGACCACGATTACGAGCGCTTCCTGCCCCAGACACCCGCCGGCACGGTCGACGACGACCACGGCATCATCGAGTTCGTGGCGGGGACCGGGGGAATCCTCGAGGTGACGCCGCTGACCGCCGCGACCAACCTGGCCGTTTCTGACGGATCGACGGCCGGCGTCCTCAAGCTCACCCTTCGGCCGAGCGACTTCGACTGGCAGTTCATCCCGGTGGCAGGGGCGACGTTCACCGACTCCGGTACAGGGACCTGCCACGCGGCGCCCTGAGTGACGGGCGGGGTCGAGCCGCGTCGAGCCGGGGCACCGAAGACATGAAGAGAGGGCCGAGGCGATCGCCTCGGCCCTCTTGAAGGATCCGTTCGGATCAGCGGTATCAGCCGATGCCGTAGACGACGGTCACGGTGATGTCGACTTCGACGTTGCCGGGCTGGACCGGGGTGACGGCACGGCCGTCTGCTGCGCCAGCTGCTGCCGGTGCCGCGTACATGATCGGGGTCGGCGCCGGAGCCGAGACCTCGGAGATCGAGACCACACTGGTGATACTCACGCCAGCCGCGGTGGCGAGCGTGTCGGCCTTGGCACGAGCGTCAGTCATGGCGGCGGTGCGGGCCTGCTGCTCGGCGGCGGTCTGATTCTCGACCCGGAAGGTGATGCCGTTCACACTGGTGGCGCCGGCATCGACAGCCGCGTCGACGTCCGATCCGACCTTGGTCAGGTCACGCACGGTCACATCGACCTCGTTGTCCATCTCGTAGCCGGTGATGCGGGGATTGCTGCTGCCGGAGCTCCAGTCGTATTGGGGCTGGAGCGAGAGGGTGGTCGTCTGGATGTCGGCGTCCGCGATGCCGGCTGCCTTGAGCGCATCGATGACCTTGGCCATCGCGTCGGCCGCAGCGGCTTCGGCGTCGCCGGCGCGCGGCTTGTCGATGTTGACGCCGAGGTTGATGTCGGCGACGTCAGGCTTGATGATGACGCGGCCGTCGCCGGTGACGCTGATGGTCTTGGTCGTGTCGGTGGTGCCGGTCGTGCCGGTGGTCGGATCGGCCGCGCGGGTCGGTCCGATGAGCGACGGGGCGAGAAGGATTGCAGCGACGACGCCGCCGATCACGCCGGCCAGCAGCCAGCTGATCCGGCGGTCTCCGCGCGGAAGGATGGTTGCGTTCGACATTGGTTTGTGTACCTCCGGTCCGCCGTCAGCGGCGGGATCGTCGTGGATGCCCGGTCGGGCGTTGGCGGGAGCGGCTCGGTCGCTCTATGCCCCGAAGACGCCGCACCGCGCCCGTCGGTTTCCTCCGAAATGTGCCCAGCACATACGACAGGGACACGGGCCGGCGACCGACTCCCGCCAGTCAGTCCCGGACAGAGTGGTAAGCGAAGGTCATCGCGCTTCGGATGTCCCCAAGTCCGGCGAGTCGAACCAATATGAGCGTGGCCACGATGGGCCGCCGACCACGACGCCTCGTCCGCGAGTGAGATCGTCGCCGAGCACTCTGCCCAGGACTGCGTGACGGGCACGCCATCGCGGTAGGCCGCGCGAGATCCGCGACGCGCACGGTCAGGTCGGGCGGTGGGCGCCTGGGATGCGTTCCTCGAGCGCCCAATGGATGCCCCAGGCGTCGAGAACGTCGAGGTAGGGCTTGGCATCGAACGATTCGGGGCCGAGCACGCCCGAGCCGGACCAGGCGCCCGTGGCCAGCAACTCCATGGCGACGACGGGGTTGAAACCCGTCTGCCAGCCGACTGCTTGCAGGCCGAGATCGCGCCAACAATCCTCGGCGACGGTCTTCTGGTAGAGATAGATCTCGCGCGGCTGGCCGTCCTTGCGGCCGATGACCCAGGTGCCGACGATGGCGCGGCCCCTCATGCGATCGCCCACCCGGGCCGGATCGGGGGTGAGCGCCGCGACCACGTCGCGCGGCGCGACCTCGATGCCCTTGACGCGCACCGGCCTGGTGGAATCGAGCCCGAGCTTGTGGAGCGTCCGCAGGACGTCGATGAATTCCGAGCCGAGGGCGTATTTGAAGGTCACCTTCTGGCAGTCGACGCCGCGCGGCACGAGCACGACCTCCTCGTGCTCGACGTTCACGCACTCGACCGGCCCGATGCCCTCGGGGAAGACGAACCGCTCCGGCGCCGAGAAGGGCTCGGTGGTGAAGAAACCGCGTGCCTTCTCCCAGATCAGCGGCGGGTTGAGGCACTCCTCGATGGTCGTCCAGATGCTGAAGACGGGTGCGAACGCGTAACCCTCGATATACAGGTCGCCGCCGTCGCGGACGTGCACTTCGTCGATCTCGTCGAACAGGTGCTGCGCGGCGTACTTGGCGAAAACGTCGGTCAGGCCGGGATCCATGCCCATCCCCAGCAGGGCGAGGCGGCCGGCCGCCTGCCACTCCGCGTGCCGCGGGAACTGGTGATCGCCGAGTAGCACGCCGGGCTGGTGGAAAGGATCGGTGGCATTCGGCACCGAGAGGCTGACGGCCATGTCCATGTAATCCGTGCCCGCCTCGAACGCCGCATCGAAGAGTGTCGGCACGAAACGCGGATCGGCCGCGTTCATGATCAGGTCCACGCCGTGACGCTGCGCCAGCGCCACCACCGATGCCTGGTCGCCGGCATCCACGAACTCGGCCGGGAAGGTGGCGGTCGCGTCCGCATCGCTCGCGCCGCCGCCCAGCATCGCCTGCACCTCGCGCGCCCGATCGAGGTCGTAGTCGGCAAGGACCATCCGCTCCAGCCACGGCTTGCCGCGCGCGGTCTTGGCGATCGCCTCGCCGACCGTGCCGACGCCGACGAGCAGGACCTTCAGCCGCTCCACGGCCAGAGCGTACAGGAAGGCGACGGCGCGAAAGGGTCGGCCGCCCGAATCCGCGCCACACGAGTCCGCCGCTGCGCCATGATGGGCGCGGCGCGACCGCGCCGGCGGGACGTGGAGGCAGGTCATGGCGGATGAACCCCAGGGATGGCAGTCGCTCGATGTCGTCAACGGTCTCTTCCCGGGCGAACTCAATGTCTATTGGCGTCTCCTTCACAGCGAGGACTTCGACTCCAAGAAGTTCCTGTTCGATCCGCTCGGCGACCTCAAAGGCGAGTTCAGCGATCTGGTGACCGACGGATGGACGGTCACGACATCGATCATCGGACATGAGTTCCGCATCTGGCGCTGGCCGGTGATCTACTTCCTCTATCTCCGACCCGAGGCCAAGCACGCTCATCTCGTGGCGTGGAAGCGGGACCCGCGAAAGGACCCGACCTACGACCCGACCTCGGACCCGATCCAGTTCTGACGTAGCGCCGTCCGGGGAGCCCGCCCCGGTTCGCCCAGCAGCGCCGGAGCGGCGCCTCGTCAGTGTCCTGTTCGTGGATCTGGTCGGGTTCACCGGCCTCGCCGAGGACCAGGACCCCGAAGAGGTCCAGGAGTTCCTGGGCCGCTATTTCGAGCTGACGCGGTCGGTCATCGGCCGCTACGGGGGCACGCTCGAGAAGCTCATCGGCGATGCGGTCATGGCCGTCTGGGGCACCCCGACAGCCCACGAGGACGGGCCCGAGCGAGCCGTTCGGGCGGCGCTCGACCTGCTGGCCGCCGTGCCCGGATTGAGCGCGCCGGCGGGGCTCCCGCGCCTCGCAGCGCGTGCCGCGGTCGCGACAGGCGAAGCGGCGGTGGACATCGCCGAGAAGGATCAGGCGCTCGTGGCGGGGGACATCGTCAACATCGCCGCTCGCCTCGAGACGTCCGCCGAGGCAGGCACTGCGCTCGTCGACGTCGGCACCTACCGGGCGACACGCGGCGCCATCGCGTACCGGTCGCTGGGCGAGCTGGAGATGCGCGGCCGGCGCGGTGCCGTAGCCACATGGCAGCCGCTCCGCGTGGTCGCGATGCGCGGCGGCGGCCGACGCGGCTTGCTCCCCGAGCCGCGTTTCGTCGGGCGCGCCACCGAGCTGCAGGCACTGAAGGATGCGCTCCAGCGAGCGGCCACGGACCGCGACGTGCAGCTCGTGGCGCTGACGGGCCCGCCCGGTATCGGCAAGAGTCGGCTCGTGTGGGAGCTGGAGAAGTACCTCGACGGCGTCGTGACGCAGGCCTACTGGCACCGCGCCGGATCGCCCGCCTACGGCAGTGGCTCGACCTATCACGCCCTGCGCGAGATGGTCCGCAAGCGCGCCGAGATCGGGGAGGCGACGAGCACCGCCAACGCGAAGCGCGCCCTGCGTGCCTGCATCGAACGTTTCGTCCCGGATCCCGCCGAGCATCACGCGCTGGAACGAGCGCTGGCGGCGCTGCTCGGCCTCCGGCCACCGCCCGGCGGCGAGCGCGAGGCGCTCTTCACCGCGTGGCGGACGTTCTTCGAGCGGGTCGCGGACGCCGGCATCGCCGGGCTCGTCTTCGAGGACGCCGAGTCGGCCGACGCCGCGCTGCTCGACTTCATCGAGCATGTCGCGGAGTGGTCGCGCGGCCACCCGATGCTCGTCGTCGTGCTCTGCCGACCGGAGTTGATCGAGCGGCGCCCGCATTGGCGTTCGGGCCTCCGGAACACGACCGTCTTGGACGTGCGACCGCTCGAAGCGGCCGATGTCGCGGCGGTTCTCGACGACCTCGCGCCGGAACTCCCGCGACGCCTCCGAGGACGCGTCGTGGAGCGCGCGCGAGGTGTTCCGCTCTACGCTGTGGAGACCCTGCGAATGCTTGCCGATCGAGGCGTCCTCGCCGCGGAAGGCACGGCCTATCGGGTCTTGACCGAAGCTGATGAGTTGAACGTGCCCGAAACGCTCCACGCGCTCCTTGCCGCCCGCCTCGACGCACTTCCGGCCGACGAGCGCGCCCTGTTGCGCGATGCCAGCGTGCTCGGGAGGGACTTCCCGGTCGACGCGCTGCGCGCGGTCGCCGATCCGACCGACCCCGACGACCTCGAACGGCTGGTGGGGCGCGAATTGCTCCAGCGCGACCCGAGCGACCCATCGGGCGTCGAGCGCTACCGCTTCACCGATTGGCTGCTCCAGGAGGTCGCCTATCGCGGCCTCGGCCGCCGACTCCGTCGGGAGCGACACATCGCAGCCGCCGGGTACTACGCGACGCTCGGCGAGACCGAGGCGATCGCCTCGGTCGCCGGCCACCTCTACGCCGCCGCGATGGCCGTCCCGCATGACACGGCGACCGAGGCGCTCGCTCGCCGGGCGCGCGAGGCGCTGAGCGCCGCCGCGGATCGGGCCTCTGCCCTGTACTCCCCGGAGGAAGCGCTCCTCCATCTCGATCGGGCCATCACGCTGACCGACGATGAGGCCGAGCGCGCGTCCCTGGATGACCGAGCCGGAGCCGCAGCGCTCGCTGCGGGCCACCTGGGTGAGGCCGAGGAACACCTGCGTGCGGCACTCCGATCCCATCAGAGTCACGGCGACCGGCGTGGCGCGGCGTTGAGTACGGCGCGGCTCGGGACCGTGCTGCTGTATCGCTACGAGATGGACGACGCCGTCGGCGTTCTCGAGGGCGCCCTGATCGAACTGTCCGACGCGGGCATGGAGACCGAGGATCCGCTCATGATCACGCTCAGCGCGGAGCTCGCGCGCGCGCACCTCGCGCTGGAGCATCCTGACCTTGCCGTGGCCTGGGCCGACCGTGCCCTCGCCGCATCCGCGGCTGGCGGCTGGATGACGCCGCGCATCGACGCGCTCGTCACGAAAGGCTCGGCATTGTCCATCTCGGGCAACGATACCCAGGGGATGGCTCTGCTGGAAGACGCCGTCCGCCTGGCGGAGGCCAACGACGTGGTGAGGGGCGAGTTACGGGCGCGGCATAACCTCGCGCTTGCGCTGTTGCAGGACGACCCGGCCCGTGCGCTCGCCGTGGCCAGCGAAGGGATGGAGCGGGCACGCCATTTCGGCAGTCTCGAGCTGCTCGTCCGGCTGACCATCCTGGCCGCCGGCGAGGCAGCCATCGACGCCGGGTCGTGGGATTGGGCGGTCGAAACGCTCGAGGATCTCGATCGCGACGATCTCTCGGTGCCCGACCAGATCGACCTGCAGAGCACCGTCCTGCTGCTGGCCGGGTGGCGAGGCGATCCCGCTGCCGCCCGGCGCCTCGAGCATCTCGGGCAGCGCATCTCTGATGTTCCCGGCCAGGCCGTTGCGCACGCCGCCGCCCTGCTCGACTACCGCCGCTCGGGGCTGGCGCTGGCGCTCGGCCAGCCGGATCGCGCGCTTGGATATGCCGATGAGGCATCCCGCGCGTTGCGCGATGCCGGCTACGACCGGTGGGCGCTCCGCGAAGCGTGGCTGGCCAGCTCCCGCGCCGCGCTGTGGGTGGGTGACGCCGCGCGCGTCACGGCCCAGCTGAACGAGCTCCAGCGACGCGGCATCAGCGGACGTTGGGTCGTTGCTCAGCGCGCCACGCTGACGGCCGGTCTGGCGGCGCTCGGCGGCGTGTTCGATGAAGCGGATGCCGGGTACGACGCGGCCGCGCGCTGGTGGCGTGACCTCGGCCTGCCGATGCCGCTCGCCCTCTGCCAGCTCGAGCGGAGCGTGCTGCGCCGCGGCAGCTCCGGTGCCGACGCCGCTGAACTCGAAGCCGCGGCCATCTTCGAGGGGCTCGGCGCGCGCCTCTTCCTCGACCGGATCGGTGGTTTCGTCGCGTGAGCGCCTGGCGCCAGTGGGTCGTCGACCGGATGGAGGGGCTCGGGCAGGAGGCACGCCGCTCGACGTGGCGAACACTGACGGTCATGGTCGCCGCGCTCGTCATCTCGACCGTCGTGGTGGCCGTCCTCGAGAACGTGCTGCTCGTCCACTACGCGGCGTCGTTCTACCTCATCGGCATCCTCGTGGTCGCGCTGATGGCCGGGACCGCCCCGGCCATCGCCACGGCCATCGCCTCGGCCTTCCTGTACGACTTCTTCTTCACTGCGCCGTACTTCACGCTGACCGTGGCCGATCCGCAGGAGTTGCTCAACCTGCTCCTCTTCGTGGCCGTCGGCATGGTCATCAGCCGTCTGGTGGCGCTCCAGGCGGCACGCACCATCGAGGCGGCCGAGCGGGCGAGAGAGGCGCTCGCCCTCTTCCGCATCAGCCGCTCGCTCGCGACGAGCGAGGACCTGGCGGGCGCGACATCGACTGTCCTCGCCGAACTCGCCACCTCGACGGCGATGGACCGCATCTGGCTGGGTCTCGGCCCGACGCCCACGCTCGAACGGATCATCGCCGACACGGCGGCTGGCGCACCGCTTCCGGCTTCCACGTGGCAGATCATCCTGCAGCGCCGTCAGGGCGACGAACCGGCGCGCTGGCAGCGCTCGCATGTCGCGGCTGTAGCGGCGGCGGCTGCCGGGCGTATCCGCGGCCGGCAGGGGAACATGCTGTATCGGGTCCGCCTCGAAGTCTCCGGTGACGTGCTCGGTTCGCTGTGGGGGCTGCGCTCGCGCAACGAGAAGGTGCCCGACCGGGCCGAGACGCGCATCTTCTCCGCCGCCGCCGACCAGCTCGCGCAGGGCGTCCACCGCGAGCGGCTCGCGTCCGAGGCGGTGGAGGCCGAGATCGCCCGGCGCAGCGACGCGCTCAAGACCGCTCTGCTCGACTCGGTCAGCCACGACCTGCGAACGCCGCTCGCCACCATCCGTGCCGCCGCCGGCAGCATGCTCGACCCCGAGGTGGCCTGGACCACGTCGGAACGCAACGATGCGCTCCGCTCCATCGACGCCGAAGCCGAGCGCATGAACCGGTTGGTTCGCAACCTGCTCGACCTCAGCCGCATCGAGGGCGGCGCGCTGCGTCCCGAGATCGAGGCGCACGACCTCGATGAGCTGCTCGGACCGGTCGTCAAGCGCATCCCGATGACGGAGACGCTGCGCCTCGACATCCCGGACGACCTGCCGCCGCTGCTCGTCGACGACACCTACTTCGACGAGGTGATGACCAACCTGCTCGAGAACGCCGTCCATTACGGTGGGCCGAACATCCGCATCTCGGCCGCTCCGGTCCCGTCCCAGCCGATGGTCGAGATCACCGTCGAGGATGACGGCCAGGGAGTCGCCGACGCGGACCTGTCCCACCTGTTCGAGAAGTTCTATCGCGTCCGCCGGGCGCGTGAAGCGTCTCGCCGGGGGATGGGCATCGGCTTGACCGTCGCCCAGGGGCTCGTGCGCGCAATGGGCGGCGACATCCATGCCGGCCGGAGCGGGCTCGGCGGCCTCGCTGTGCGCATCGTGCTGCCATCGACCGGGAACCCGCCGGAATCCCCGGACTCCCCGCCGACCGTGCCCGCCGTCACCGCTGCACCGAGCGGGGCTGCCTCGTGAAGCAGGTCGGTGCCGCGTTGCTCCTGGTCGAGGATGACGAGCCCGCGCGGCGGTTCCTGTCGACCTACCTCGGGCGTCTCGGCTATCGCATCGACAGCGCGACGACCGGACAGAGCGCCCTTCGACTGTGGTCAGCGCACCGGGCGGATCTGGTTCTCATCGACCTCGGCCTGCCCGACCTCGACGGCGTCGACCTCATCCGGCGGATCCGGGCCGAATCGAACGCGCCGATCATCGTCGTCTCGGCGCGCGGCGAGGAGCACGACAAGATCGCCGCGCTCGAGGCGGGCGCCGACGACTACCTGACCAAGCCGTTCTCGACGGCCGAGCTGAACGCGCGCATCCGGGCCGTCCTGCGCCGCGCCGCCGGGCCCGACGCCGACGCGTCGGGGCGCCTCGAGCTCGGCCCCATCGCCCTCGACGTGGCGCGTCGCAACGTCACTGTCTCGGGCCAGTCGGTCCGTCTCACGCCACACGAATACGAGCTGCTCAAGGTGCTCCTCTCGCATGCCGGCCGCGTCGTGACCAAGGGCCGGCTGCTGCGAGCCGTGTGGGGCACGGCCTACTCCGACGAGGGTCACTACGTCCACGTCTATGTCAACCGCCTGCGGCGAAAGCTCGCCGCTGCCGATGGCACGGGCTCGGTCGCGGACCTCATCGTCACCGAGCCCGGTGTCGGCTATCGCGTCATGCACGCGCCCGCTGTCGAGGCCGATCAGACCAGGAAGCGGAGCAGGATCGTCGCCAAGCCCAGGTAGATGAGGTTGCCCAAGAGGTCGGAGAGCATCGTGTCGAAGACGCCCGCCACGGTCGCTGGGTCCTTGCCCAGCCGCCGCAGCGCCATCGGGAAGAGGACGCCGGTGGTCGAAGCGACGACGGCGATGTTCAGGAAGAGCGAGACGCCGGCGATCAGGCCGAGGACGGCGTTGCCCTGCCACAGCCACGCGACCAAACCGAGGATCGTCCCGAAGAGCGCGCCCTTGACGAATCCCACGCCCCACTCGCGCAGCAGCACGCTGAACGTGTCCTTCGGCGTCACGTCGCCGAGGGCGAGCGAGCGGATGACGATGGTCGCGGTCTGGATGCCGGCGTTGCCGGCCTGGCCGGTGATGACCGGGATGAAGATGGCCAGTACGGCCGCGGCCTGGATGGTGCCGGTGAAGGCGTTGATGACGATCGCGGCGCCGAACGACCAGACCATGTTGAAGGCGAGCCAGGGCACGCGATGGCGGACCGACTCCCAGAGCGGGCTCGTGGCACGCTCGGTGACGCCGATGCCCGCCATCCGGTACATCTCCTTGGTCGCCTCGCGTTCCATCACGTCGGCCATGTCGTCGGCCGTGACGACGCCCATCAGGCGGCCCTCGAGATCGACCACGGGTACGGCCATGAAGTGGCGTTGCCGGAAGATCGCCGCGACGTCGATCTGGTCGTCACTGCCGACGACCCGGATGACGTCGTGCGACATGAACTCGGAGACCGGCGTCGAGGGCTCCTCGACCACGACCAGCTCATAGAGCGGCACCACGCCGACCAGCTGGCGGTCGTCGTCGGTCACGTAGATGTAGCCGCGGAACGGCCGGTCGTGGGCTCGGTCGCGGAGCAGCTGGATGACTTCCGCGGCGGTGGTCGTCGGCTTCACCGCCAGGAACTCGGTGGTCATGCGGCCGCCGGCGGTATCGGGCAGGTAGCGGAGCAGCGCCTGGATGTCGCCGGCACGGTCCATCTCGACGAGCAGCGACTTGACCAGCGCCGGCATCGTCAGCTTGATGGCCTCGAGGACGTCGGCCGCGTCGTCCGGTGCGAATTCGTCGAGGACGTCGGCCGCTTCGATCTCCGGCAGCCGCTGGAGGATGATCGCCGCGTCGGCCGATTCGAGCTCACGCAGCAGGGCCGCCAGCCGGTCGTCGCCCAACGTCGTATAGAAGCTTCGGATCTCGGTCGCGGTCAGGCTCCGCAGCGCCTCGCGCAGGTCCGCCCGGTCGAGTGCCGTGGCGATGGTCGTCGCGCCCTCGAGGTCTCCGGCCGCGACGGCCCGGCGGAAGCCCGGGATGGTGGCGATCGGTGCCTCGGCCGCAGCGCCTTCTGGACCGGTGGGTGGCCCTCCGCCGGGGGTCAGGACCGGCGCACTCGACATCGAGCCCCTCCTTGCGACGTCACGTTTGAGCGCTGAACGATACCGGTCAGGCCCCGTTATCGGGTCGCAGCCTCGGGGTGCTTGTCCGTTCCGATGAGATGGACGTCCAGCCCGGGCACGCGCTGGAGTAGCTCGTCGGCGAGCGATGGCCGGAGCAGCCCGCCGACCGCCCGGCGCGGCGAGTAGACCAGGACGAGATGCGAGATGCGGCGCCGACGGATGATCTCGGTCACGCCGGCGATGCTCGAGGCGGCCTCGAAATGGACGATCTCCGCCCCGAGGTCCGTGGCGTACTCGACGTTCGTGTTGAGGTCGCGGATCCGCTCGACGGCGTAGCGGCCGGTCTCGGGTGTTTCCAGGGCCAAGGCCAGGAGTGGCGCGCGGAGCGCGCTCGCCAGTGACGCGGCACGCCGCAATGCGCGTCTGCAGGCGTCCGAGTCGTCGATGACGGCCATGACGCGTTCGCTGACAGGAGCGAGACGCGCCAGGCCGCGATCCGAGACGGTCGCCTCGAGCTCCTCGTCGATCTGGCCGGCCACGAAGCGAAGCGTCAGGTCGCGCAACGCGGTCAGGTTGGCCTCGGTGAAGAAGCGCTCCAGCGCGCTGGCCGCCCGGTCGGGCGGATAGACGTTGCCGTGGCGCATGCGCTGGCGGAGCGCGTGCGGGCTCATGTCGACGAGTTCGATCTCATCGGCGGTCTCGAGGACGTCGTCCGGCAAGCGTTCCCGGACGGGCACGCCGAGGATGGTCTCGACGGCGTCGGCGACCGATTCGACATGCTGGGTGTTGCAGGTGCTGATGACGTCGATGCCGGCGTCCCGGATGGCCTCGACGTCCTGCCAGCGCTTCTCGCGTGGCGAGCCGGGCACGTTGGTGTGGGCCAGCTCATCGACCAGGACCACCTCGGGATGGCGGCGCATGACCGCCTCCGTGTCCATCTCCTCGACGACCACGCCGCGGTACTCGATGCGCAGTCGGGGGAGCACCTCCAGGCCGTCAAGCAGCGCAGCGGTGCGCGGCCGGCCATGCGCCTCCACGAAACCCACGGCCAGGTCCGTGCCGCGCTCCGACCGGCGGTGCGCCTCCTCGAGCATCTTGTAGGTCTTTCCGACCCCCGGCGCCATGCCGACGTAAACACGGAGACGGCCGCGCTGGCTGGCCGTCTCCGAGCGTACGCGCGCTAGCATCTCGTCGCCGCTGGGGCGCGCGTCGGAGGTGTCGCGCTGGGACATGTCAGGTCATCCTGACATGGTTCACTTCAGAAGGCCATCAAGGTCGAGGTTCAGCTCGAGCACGTTGACGGTGGGTTCGCCGATGAACCCAAGAAGGGCTCCGTCGGTGTGCTTCGCGACCATCGCCCGGACCTGGTCGACGGTCATCTTCGGCGCTCGGGCGGCGGCGACGCGGGCGACCTGGATCTCGGCCGCGGCCGGACTGATGTCCGGATCGAGGCCTGAGGCGGACGTGGTGATCAGGTCGATGGGAACGCTCGCGTCCGATGCGAGACCGTTGGCTGCTCGAAAGGCGATGGCTCGCTCGACGATGGTGTTCGCGTCACAGACGTACGTTCCGTCCGGATTCATGGCGTAGCTCGTATCCGCGCTCGGGCTGATCACCGGGGACCCGTCCGTGTCGGTCGGCACGCAGTAAGGATCGGCTGGAGTGGCGAACGGATTGGTCGCTGACGTGGAACCGTCGAGGCCCACCGTGTTCACTCCGGGGACGAATCCCACGAGGCGCGGATCTGTCGGGCCGAGGTTCGACCCGGCCGAGGCCATGCCGTCGTACCCGGCGCCGGCGTCCGATGGCCGGCCCCAGAAGTACTGCGGCTGATCGAAGGCCTGCCCGATGAGGCTCGAACCGATGGTCCGCCCATCGGTCGTGGTGATGAACGAGCCGTTCGCCTGGCTTGGGAAGACCGCCTGTGCGACGACGGTGATGGCGGCCGGATAGGCCATGCCGGTGATCACGGTCAACGCCAGGAGGATGGCGATGGATGGCCAGAGCAGTTGACGGAAGAATGTCTTCATGGTCCTTGCCTATGCCAGGTGGAGGGCTGAAACGATGATGTCGATGATCTTGATCCCGACGAACGGCGCGATGATCCCGCCGAGGCCGTAGATCAGCAGGTTGCGCTGGAGCAGCTCACTCGCGGGTGCCGCGCGGAACGCGACGCCGCGCAGGGCGAGCGGGATCAGCGCCACGATGATCAGGGCGTTGAAGATGACCGCCGAGAGGATGGCGCTCTGTGGCGTGCTCAGGCCCATCACGTTGAGCTGGTTGAGCTGCGGATAGACGCTGACGAACATTGCCGGGACGATGGCGAAGTACTTGGCCACGTCATTGGCGATGGAGAATGTGGTGATCGAGCCACGCGTGATGAGCAGCTGCTTGCCGATGGCGATGACCTCGAGCAGCTTGGTCGGGTCAGAGTCGAGGTCGACCATGTTGGCCGCCTCCTTGGCCGCGGACGTGCCGCTGTTCATGGCCAGGCCGACATCGGCCTGGGCGAGCGNNTTGGTGCCGTCGCCGGTCATCGCCACGAGGTGGCCGTCGGCCTGTTCCTTGCGGATGAAGGCGATCTTGTCCTCCGGCTTCGCTTCGGCGATGAAGTCGTCGACGCCGGCCTCGCGGGCGATGGTCGCCGCGGTGCGCTTGTTGTCGCCGGTGACCATGACCGTCCGGATGCCCATCTTGCGGAACTCGGCGAACCGTTCGACGAGCCCCTCCTTGACGGTGTCCTTGAGCTCGATGAGCCCGAGGCAGCGGCCGTCCTGGCGGATGGCCAGCGGCGTCGCCCCGAGGTCGGCCAGGCGGTCGGTCTCGGTCAGGATCTCGGGCGGCATCGGTCCGTCGATGGCCGCCGCGATGGCATCGACCGCGCCTTTCAGGATGAGCTTGCCGTCGGTGGTGTGGGCGCCGCTGGTGCGGGTCTCGGCCTTGAATGGGATGTCCTCGGCGATGGTCGCCGCCAGGGCGTTCGCGCCGGCGTCGTCGCCCGTGCGCCCGGGGGCACCGAGCTCGGCGAGCTTCTCGCGCGCCAGTAAGGCGATGGAGCGGCCCTCCGGTGTCTCGTCGTGCAGAGAGCAGACGAGCGCCGCGGTCAGGACCTCGGTCGGCGAGACGCCCGGCGCCGGCGTGATCGACGCTGCCAGGCGGTTGCCGTAGGTGATGGTGCCGGTCTTGTCGAGGAGGATCACGTCGACATCGCCCGACGCCTCGACGGCCCGGCCGCTCATGGCCAGCACGTTGAAGCGTGCCACGCGGTCCATGCCGGCGATGCCGATGGCGGACAGGAGCCCGCCGATGGTGGTCGGGATGAGGCAGACGAGCAGTGCGACCAGCGCCACCGTGTCGACGATCGTCCCGGCGAACGAGCCGAACGGCCGCAGCGTCACGACCGCCATCAGGAAGACGATGGTCAGGCCTGCGAGGAGGATCGCGAGGGCGATCTCGTTGGGCGTGCGCTGTCGCTTGGCGCCCTCGACGAGGGCGATCATCCGGTCGAGGAACGTCTCGCCGGGGTCGGCTGTGATGCGGATGACGAGGCTGTCACTGGTCAGCTGCGTGCCACCGGTGACGCTGCTCCGGATGTCGGTGCCCGGTTCCTTGAGGACAGGCGCGGACTCGCCCGTGATGGCCGACTCATTGACGTAGGCGACACCTTCGATGACGTCGCCATCGCCGGGGATGAGTTCGCCTTCCTTGACGACGACGATGTCGTCGCGGCGCAGCTCGGCCGAGCCGACGTCCTCTATCGTGCCGTCCTTCGTGCGCCGATGGGCGGTCATGACGGAGCGCGTCTTGCGCAGGGTCGCGGCCTGGGCGCGGCCACGCGCCTCGGCGACGGCCTCCGCGTATGTGGCGAAGAGGACCGTGAACCAGAGCCACGCGGCGATCTGGACCTGGAAGCCCAGACCGGACGGGCCGGTGGTCGGCTGGATGCCGGTCACGTTCGCAACGGCGATGACGGTCACGAGGGCGGCCGTGATCTCCACCACGAACATGACCGGGTTCTTGATGAGCAACCGGGGGTCGAGCTTGCGGACCGATTGCGGAAGCGCGGCCTTGAGCAGGTCGGGGTCGAGGATGCCCTTCGGCCCGGGAGCGCCGGGCTGGGGCGTCTTGGCGCCGCCCCGTTCGGCGCGCTGGAAGCGGCGCGTGCCGCGGGTCAGGTCGATGGATCGAGTGATGCTCATGGCTTAGAGGACCTTTCCGGCGTTCTGGATGAGTTGCTCGACGATCGGCCCCAGCGCGAGCGCCGGGAAGAAGGTCAGAGCGCCGACGATGATCACGACACCGATGAGCAGGACGGTCCAAAGGACGCCGGTCGTCGGGAAGGTCCCGAGGGAAGCGGCGACGCGTTTCTTGGCTGCCATGGAGCCGGCCAGCGCGAGGATCGGCACGATCATCCCGTACCGTCCGACGAGCATGGCGAAGGCACCGGTGATGTTGTAGAAGGGCGTGTTGCCGGTCAGGCCGGCGAAGGCCGAGCCGTTGTTGCCCGTCTGGCTGCTGTACGTGTAGAGGATCTCGCTGAAGCCGTGTGGTCCGACGGCAAGGGGCCCGGCCGTCCCCTCGGGTATCGCGGATGCGAGCGCCGTGAAGCCCAGGATGCTGGCGCCGAGGACGAGGATGACGAGCATCGCCATCTTCATCTCGTACGACTCGATCTTCTTGCCCAGGTACTCGGGTGTTCGGCCGACCATCAGGCCGGCGATGAAGACGCCGAGGACGGCCCCGAAGATGAGCATCCCGTAGAGCCCGGCACCGATGCCGCCCGGTGTGATCTCGCCGAGCTCCATGTTGAAGAGCGGGATGAGGCCGTCGATGGGTTGGGCGCTGTCATGCCATGAGTCGATGGCACCCGTGCTCGTTCCGGTGGTCACGGTCATGAACAGGCCACTCACGCCGGCGCCGAAGCGCGTCTCCTTGCCTTCCGTGTTGCCCAGCGTCTGGTCGACGCCCGGTGGATAGAGCGGATTGCCGTGCGCTTCGCCAGACATGGCCACGAAGGCGCCGGCTAACAGGATGATGGCCATCGCCCCGAACAGGGTCCAGCCCTGTCGCTGGTTGCCGGCCATCCGACCGAAGGTGAATGTCAGTGAGAAGGCGCACGCCAGGATGAGGACCATCTCGAACCAGTTCGTGAAGCCGTTCGGGCTCTCGAACGGGTGGGCGGAGTTGGCGTTGACGATCCCGCCGCCGTTGTTGCCGAGTTCCTTGATGACTTCCTGGGACGCGACAGGCCCGACGTAGATGGTCTGTTGCGCGCCCTGCAGGGTGGTCACCGTGTGCTGTGCGTCATAGGTCTGCGGCACGCCCTGCGAGACGAGGATGATGGCGCCGACGACGGCGATCGGCAGCAGGATATAGAGCGTGCCACGGGTCAGGTCGACCCAGAAGTTGCCGATCGTCTTGGAGCTTCGGCGAACCAGGCCGCGAACGAGGGCGATGGCGATGGCCAGGCCGGTCGCGGCCGAGGTGAAGTTGCGGACGGCGAGCATCGCCGACTGGATGAGGTCACTGGCGCCGGTCTCACCGGAGTAGTTCTGCCAGTTCGT
>PNAP01000042.1 GCA_003169735.1 Chloroflexota bacterium
CGTGACGGCGACCTGCGCGAGATCTTCGTCACCTGGCGCGACGACTGGCTTGCCGACGAATCCGGGGAGCCCTCCACGGTCGATCTGCTTGCCCGCCTGAAGTCGGACGGGGTGGAGCTCGCCGAAGGGGCACGAGCTGAGATCTGCCTCGCTGCGCCGGTGTGGCTCGCACGCGCGGCCGATGCCCTGGAACACGGCGGTCTGCTCATCATCGATTACGGCCACGCGGCCGCGGATCTGTACGGGCCGCGTCATGCGGCGGGCACGCTGCTCGGGTACCGCGGCCATCGCGTCGAGGCCGACCCATTCCGCGCCGTGGGGCGGATGGATCTGACCGCGCATGTCGACATCACGGCCCTCGACCAGGCCGCGAATCGCGCCGGCCTCGAGCCGATCGAGTCGACCACGCTCGGGCCATTCGTGGCCGCGCTCGGGTTGGGCGACGTGCTGAGCGATCTCGGCCGCGATCCCACGACGGATCCGAGCGACTACCTGCTCGCCCGCGCCGCGGTGGCCCGCATGCTCGACCCGCGACACCTTGGTTCGTTCCGCGTCCTCCTCTACGGGCGAGGGATGACCGCGAGCAAGTCGCCGCCCACCTCTCGGCCTCAGAGGGAGCGCTGATGCTCTTCGACGAAGCATCACGGCGGCTGCGCACCCTGCCAGGCCCGCTGCCGGCACCGCCGCGCGCGCTCGAGCCGATCGCCCTCGCCCGTGAGGGACGGCCGCCATGGATCGGTCCGGGCGAGGGCCGACCTCCTCGCGATGCCGCCGTGCTGGTGCTCGTCTATCCGGGGCCGAGCGGCGCAGCGCATCTGATCCTGACCGAACGGCCGACCGGGGATCTGCGCCACTCGGGGCAGATCAGTTTCCCCGGCGGCGCCGCCGACCCCGGCGACGACTTCCCCGTCGGCACGGCGCTGCGTGAAGCGGCCGAGGAGGTCGCGCTCGATCCGGTTGCGGCCGGCGTCGAAACGCTCGGCGTGCTGACGACGGTCGACATGCGCCGCGTCTCAGGGTTCCTGGTGGTGCCCGTCCTCGCCGTCGCGGCCCGCGAGCCGGCACTCGCGGCGCATGAGCGCGAAGTCGCCGCCATCCTGCGCGTGCCCGTCACGACGTTCTTGCCGGGGGCACCCATCGAGATGGTGGAGGACGAGCGCGACGGCTACCGCCTCCGGTACGGCGCCTACCCGTTCGACCGGTACCGCATCTGGGGCGCCACCGCCCGCATCCTCGGCCAGCTGGGAGCGGTCCTCGGGGCGGAATGAGCGTCCGCTACCAGGGCTCCCCTTCGGTCGAGTCGTAGTCGTGGCGGGTGACCGGCCGCTCGGCGAGGGCGCCGCTCGCCGGAAGGGTCTCCGGAGGAGCGGCCGCCATCTCGACGTCCTCGGCGGACCCCTCGAGGAGCGTCGGTGCCCCGCGCTCAGGCAACTCGATGACGATGGCCCGCATCTCGGATCCGTCGGTGTAGGCGCCGTGCGGCACATCCGGTGGCCAGAGGACCGCCTCGCCGTGATTGATGCGCGTCCGCTCCTCGCCGACCTGCACGAAACCGCCGCCGCTGATGACCACGAAGAGCGTCAGGTTCGGGTTCGCGTGCGGAGCGATGAGGCCGCGCCGCGAGAACGCCAGCTCGGTCACGACGCCACGCTCGTCGGAGTGGATGACCTGGCCGGTCAGGCCTTTCGTGCCGGGCGGACCCTCGGGCCGCCGATGGCCCGGACCGAACCGTCGGATCTCCATCGCCGTCGCCCTTGTCGAACCGGGCCGGTCTCGACGGCTAGCGGCGACGGCGGCGGCGGGTCCGTTCCGATCGCTTCGGTCGGACGGTCGCCTCGGGACGCCGGTACTTCTGCGCGCTGTAGAACCGTGCTCGCCGAAGTTGCTGGTTGTACGCCTCGATCTGGGGCGGGAACAGGAAGAAGCGGATCCAGATGAAGGCCGCCACGCCAAGGCCGACGGTCACCAGCACGAAGATGAAGTAGAACTTGAAGGTCGCCTCGACGAGGATCATCGAGAAGGTCGCCAATCCGGTCCAAAGGAGCCACTCCTGCATGTTCATGAGCGGGAAGTGGCGGTGCAGCCGACGTGTCTGGACGTTGTACAGCACGACGCTGAGGACGAGGAAGATGAGCGCGAGGGCGGCCAGCGGATAGAAGAGGTCGGGGAAGTTGTCGGGGCTGAATCCGCCCTTCGCCAACAGGTAGTGCCCGGGATCGTGCTTCACGCTTCCTCCCCTTGGAGCCGCGCCGACGGCAGTGGCCGGAGGATAGCAGGCAAGGCTGCCCGAGGTCGCTTGCTATACTCGCTCAGGGTGACGGAGGGATGGAGGACCACGGTTTGCGAGCCCTGATTTCGGTCGCGAACCGCGATGGCATCGCGTCCTTCGCGGGTGACCTGCTGGAACTTGGCGTCGAGATCTTCGCCACCGACGGCACGCGCGAATCGCTCGCCGCGGACGGCGTCTCGGTCGAGTCGATCAGCACGCTCACGTCCACGCCGCCGCTCATCAGCGGCCAGGTCAAGACCTTCCATCCCGAGGTCTACGCCGGGATCCTCGCGCGTCGCCACGTGCCGGCGGACCTCGAACAGCTCGCCGCGCAGGGCATCGGATTGATCGACATCGTGGTCGTCAACGTCAAGCCGTTCGCGCCGCAGGTCCGCTCGGGCATCGTGCCCATCGACCAGGCCATCGAGATGATCGATGTCGGCGGCGTCGCGCTCCTGTCCGCGGCGGCGCGCAACTATGCCGGCGTGGCAGCGCTGAGCGACCCATCGCAGTACGCGCAGGTCATCGACGAGATCAAGCGCCTTGGCCAGGTCTCGCCGGAGTTCCGCCAACGCCTGGCGGCCGAGGCGTTCGCGATGGTCGCGGCCTACAACGCGGAGGTGGCGGGCTACCTCGATCACATCAGCGCGGCGCGGTTCCCGGCCCGGTTGACCATCGTCATGGAGAAGATGCGCGACCTGCCCTACGGCGAGAACCCCCACCAGCGGGCGGCGTTCTACCGCGAAACGACCCACCGGACGCGCTCGCTCGCCGATGCCACGCAGCTTCTCGGCGATGACCCGAGCTTCAACGACCTGCTCGACCTCGACACTGCCTACCGGATCGTGACCGACTTCACGGGGCCGACCTGCTGCATCGTCAAGCAGGCCAATCCGGTCGGGCTGGCGACGAACGATTCGCTCGATGAGGCCTATCGGCGCGCGCTCCAGGGCGATCCGGTCTCGGCCTATGGTGCGGTGGTCGCGGTGAACCGGCCGCTCACCGCGGAGACCGCGCGCGAGATCGCCGGCAACGCGTACGAGGCGGTCGTGGCACCCGGCTTCGAGGAGGAGGCGCGGCGCATCCTCGCCCAGAAGGGCGGATTGGCCGTCCTGAGCGTGCCCGACACGCCGCCCGGCGGCATGTCCGATTACGGCATCGCCGATCTCGACTTCCATCGCATCGAAGGCGGGCTGCTTGTCGAGACCATCGACCGGCTCGAGATCAACCACTCGCAGCTGCACGTGGTGACGCGGCGACGTCCGACATTGGAGGAACTCAACGACCTGCTCTTCGCCTGGCGCGCGGTGCGGCACGTCACGTCGAACGCGGTCGTGCTGGTACGCAACGGCGCACTCGTCGGCGTCGGCGCGGGCCAGGCCAGCCGATTGGTCGCCGTCGAGATCGCGCTCCACCGCGCCGCCGATCGGGCACCGATGAGCTGCCTCGCCTCGGACGCCTACTTCCCATTCGCCGATGCCATCCAGCTCGCGGCCGAGCGCGGCGTGACCGCCATCATCCAGCCAGGTGGGTCGATTCGCGACCAGATGGCCATCGAAGTGGCGGACCGTCACCATATGGCGATGGTCTTCACGGGGCGCCGCCACTTCCGCCACTAGACCACTGATCGCGGAGCCGACATGGAAACGCTGCTCGCTCTCGAGATGGTCCGGGTCACGGAGGCCGCGGCCATCGCCTCCGCGCGCTACATGGGCCGCGGCGACCGGATGGGCGCCGACCACGCCGCCACCGAGGCGATGCGCCGCACGATGGACGAGGTCGAGATGCGCGGCACCATCGTCATCGGCGAGGGCGAGCGCGACAAGGCGCCGATGCTCTGGATCGGCGAGCCGGTGGGCATGCGCAAGGACGATCAACTCGAGGTCGACATCGCGGTCGACCCACTGGAGGGCACGAACCTGGTGGCCGAGGGCCAGGGCAACGCCATCACCGTCCTCGCCGCCAGCGAGCGTGGGGGCCTGCTGCACGCGCCGGACACCTACATGGAGAAACTCTGCGTCGGGCCGATCGCGGCCGGACAGGTCGATATCCGGGTCTCGGCGACCGAGAACGTGGAACGCATCGCCCGTGCGCTCCGCCGCCAGCCGACCGACATCACGGTGGTCATCCTCGACCGACCGCGGCACGAGGCGCTCATCGCGGAGGTCCGCGCCACCGGCGCGCGCATCAAGCTCATCACCGATGGCGACCTGTCGGGCGCCATCAGCTGTGCCGTTTCGGGCACGGGCGTGCACGCGGTGATGGGCGTCGGTGGAGCACCGGAGGGCGTGCTGACCGCCGCCGCGCTGCGCTGCCTGGGCGGGGAGATGCAGGCCCGCTTCCGCTTCCGCAGCCCCGAGGAGCGGGCACGGGCCGAGACGATGGGCGTCAACGTCGACGAGGACCGCGTCTACACGACGCTCGATCTGGCGCCGGGCGAGAACCTCGTCTTTGCCGCGACCGGGGTGACGGAGGGCGACCTCCTCAACGGCGTCAGATTCTTCGGCGGCGGCGCGCGCACCCATTCCCTGGTCATGGGCTACCAGACCAAGCAGGTCCGTTTCGTGGACACGGTCCACATGTTCGACCGCGAACGCCCGCCGGCCGTTCGCCTCTGACCTGGGCACGAAGGTGGGCAAGATCGACGCGTACCGGGTCGCGGTCCGCGCGCACCTCCATGACGCGGGCGATCTCGAAGCGTATCTGCGCGCCGAGTCGCGTCTCCCCGGTCCGCGCTCCAACCTCGAACTACTGGCCGCAGCAGCCGAGGAACTCGATGCCGACTGGTGCCTGCGCTGGGCCAACGCCGACGTCGGCGCGGCGCCCTCGGACGTCTTCCTGATCTCGATCGGCCTGGTCGGACTCGGCCGGATGCTGGCCGTGGGGGACGACCGCGGGCTGACCATCCTGCGGCGGCGCGCCGGCGATGGGGAGTGGCGCGTCCGCGAGGCCGTGGCCATCGGGCTGCAGCGCCTGGGCGATGCCGATTCCCGGCGCATGGCCGGTATCGCCGCCGACTGGGCCGGCGGCAGCGCGCTCGAACAGCGTGCGGCCATGGCGGCCGTCTGCGAGCCGCGCTTGCTGCGCGATCCCTCCGCGGCACTCGGGGCGCTCCAGATCCTGGACCGGGCAACGCGGTCGCTGATGGCGCGCTCCGACCGCCGCGACCCCGACCTGCGTGTCCTGAGACAGGCGCTCGGCTACGGGTGGAGCGTGGCCGTGGCGGCACTCCCCGCCGAGGGCTGGCCGCGCTTCGAGGCCTGGTGCGCGGTGGACGATCCCGACATCCGCTGGATCGTGGCCGAGAACCTGCGCAAGAACCGGCTGGTGAAGCTCGATCCCGCTCGGGTCGATCGCCTCAGGCGTGGGCTCGGCTCAAGCCGAGGCGGTCCACTCTGAGCCATCCCAGCGGCCGATCGGCCGGACCGCGTCCGGCCCCTCGATGACCTCCTGCCGGGCGCGCGCCGTATCGACCGTCTCGCCCCAGCCGGGCGGCGAGAGCCAGCGCGCCAGGTCGGACAACGGCGCGAGGACGAACAGGCGCTGATGTGCCTCGGGGTGCGGGACCGTCAGCCACAGGCCGGCAGGTCCTTTCGACCCGTCGGCGCTCCTGGCGTCGGGTGGTCGTTCGACATGGAGCCGGTGGCGCCCGAAGACGAGCAGGTCGAGGTCGAGCTCACGAGGGCCCCATCGGCCTCGGCGCTGGCGACCGAAGGCGCGCTCGATCTCCTTGAGCCCGATCAACAGCGCGAGGGCGGCCGTCTCGGCGTCGGGATCGGCCGGCACGGACAGCGCGACGACCGCGTTCAGGAATCCGGGCTGATCGGTGACGCCGACCGGCCGTGTCGCGTACAGGTCGGAAACACCGCGCAGCCGCACCCCGGGGAGTGCTGCGAGCACATGCTCGGCGGCCGTGAGCGTCGCGCGAGCATCGCCGACGTTGGCGCCGAGGCCGACGTACGCGTTGACCCGATGCACGGCGACTACCACCTCCTCGACTAGACTCGCGCGCCATGGCCCGCGTCGACGTCGTCATCTTCCACCAACCGCCGCGCGACGATGACGCGCCGCTCGTCCGGGTGCTGGCCGAGGCGCGCCATCGGTTGGTGCAGCACCAGGTCGAGCTGTTCGAGCGAGCCGGCGCGGGCCGCGTCCGGATCGTGCCGGGCCGCGTGCCTGGGTCGAGCGGAGTGGGGGACGCAGCGATGGCCGCCGACGCGCGAGTGGCAGGTGCCACCGACGCGCGAGTGGCGGTCACGGACTCGTTCGGGGGGCACCTAGCCCAGCTCGTCGGTGAGCAACGCCTTCGCCGTCTCGTCGTGTTCGGCAGCGGCGCGGTCCCGCTCCTCTCGCTCTCGGACGCGCGGCGGCTCGTGGCGGCGGCAGGTTCACCCGGCCGCGTGGCCCTCACCAACAACCGCTACTCGTCAGACATCTGCGCCATGTCCGACGCGTCCCCGTTGCTCGACCTGCCCGCGCTGCCGTCCGACAATCCGCTGCCGCGCTGGCTCGAGGAGCGGGCGGGCTTTGCCGTGTCGGAGCTGCCTGCCCGTGACCGGCTGGCGTTCGATCTCGACACGCCGCAGGACGTGGCGCTCCTGGCGCTCGTCCGCGGCACGCCCCGCGCCGTCCGATCGGTCGCCGCGGAGGCCGACCTCACCGTCCCACGCCTGGGCGAGTTGCGCGCGCTGGCCCGCGATCCGAGGCGCGAGCTGCTCATCTTCGGACGGAGCGGATCGGCGACGCTGCGCTGGCTTGAGAGGAACGTTCGTTGCCGAGTACGGTTCCTGGCCGAGGAGCGCGGGCTGCGCGCTTCATCCCCGCTGGCCATCGGGGACATGCCACCTTCGGAGCCGAGCGGCCGACCCGTCCACACCCGTCCGCCGCGCGCGACGCTCGGTCGTCTCCTCGCAGACCACGGCCCCGGCGCGCTCGCCTCGATCGTCGCCGAGCTGGCCGATGGCGCCATCATCGATTCGCGCGTGCTGATGGCCGATCGATTCGGTTCCGATGAGGACGCCTGGCCCGCGCCGGTTGACCGCTTCGCCAGCGACCTGCTGCGTCCGGACGATGTGACCGATCCCTGGCTGCGCGACCTGACCGCCTCCGCCGCGTCGGCGTCGATTCCGATCCTACTCGGCGCCCATACCCTGGTCGGACCTGGGGTATCGATAGTGCTCGGGAGTCCTTGACGCCGCACGACTGCGCAGGCTTGGGCCGCTCAGTGTTCAAGAGCGACTACTCCGCCCTGCCCGACGCGGGCCCGGACCGAGATGGGGAGTCATGCAATGACCCGGGACCAGCGTGAGGCGAGCACCGACGGAGGGGATTCGCGGGCCGATTCGGCGCCGCCGGCTCTTCCGGACCACCGGTGCGTGATCAACCTGTCGCTCTTGAACGCCCAGCGGTCCACCGTGCGGGCGCCAGGCGATTTCGTTCGCGACGGTTGACGGGCGGAACCCAGAACCCGCGCTCACCGGCCGTGGGCGAGAGCCGAAGGGTGAGGCTGCTCGGGTAGAATGCGCGTGCTCGCCGCCGCTATGCCGGGAACGCTTCCGGATGCGTGGCGATGGTCGGAGCCAGCATCGAGGTTCAGGTGACGACAGGACTGTGGTACGTGCTCGGCTTCGCCGCCGCCGGTGTGGGGTTCGTGTTCCTCACCATCGGCCTGGCGTGGCTGTTGAGCCATCGCTCCAAGGGTGATCGGCACAAGGGCCTGCCCTACGAATCGGGCATCGACACGTACGGCGACACGTGGGGTCGCTTCGGCCTTTCGTTCTACATCTACGCCCTGATGTTCGTGGCCTTCGATATCGAGGTCATCTTCATCTTCCTGTGGGCGCTGGTCTTCCGAGATGTCGTCCTGGGTGGCTTCATCAGCATGGTCATGTTCGTGGGAATCCTGTTGCTCGGCCTCGGGTACGCATGGCGCAAGGGCGTCCTGAGCTGGCGATGAGCGACCCGACCAAGGGTGATCTCGCCGCCACGAACCAGGCCGGGACCGCCGTCGCGGTGGCTCCCGATTCGGCCGTCACCGTGCCCATCATCGTGCCCAACACCGGCTGGTCGGCAGTCGACCCGACCGCCTACAACGGTGGTCAGCCGAGCCAGATCGACCACCTCCGCCAGCTCGAGACCGGTGAGTACAAGCGCGACACCGGCCGCTGGGGTGCCCTCGACATCATCCCCACGAAGGCCGACTACGTGCTCGACCTGATCCGCATCAACAGCCTCTGGCCGCTGCTCTCCGGCCTGGCCTGCTGCGCGATGGAGATGATGTCGGCGGCGACCAGCCGCAATGACATGGATCGCTTCGGCATGTTCCCGTTCCGCGCCAGCCCCCGCCAGGCGGACGTGCTCATCGTCGCCGGAACGCTCACCACCAAGATGGCCGGCCCGCTCGTCCGCCTCTGGGAACAGATGCCCGAGCCGAAGTGGTGCGTGGCGATGGGCGACTGCACCTGCTCGGGCGGCCGCTACAAGCGGTCCTACGCGACGGTGGAGGGGATCGACCGCGTCCTGCCGGTCGACGTCTACGTGCCCGGCTGCCCGCCACGTCCGGAGGGCCTCATCTACGGGATGATGAAGTTGCAGCAGCTGATCCGCGAGCGGCGTGGTCACTGGTCGGAGCGTCGGGTCGGCCCGACCGTTCCGACCGGCGTCTGAACCTAACCCAGCCCAAGGAGCCCCGCCACGGACACGGCCCTCAAGCGACGCCTCGAAACCGCGCTCGGTCCGATGCTGGCCGGGCCGGTCACCGCGCGGCATGACACGACCGAGATCCGCGTCACGCCCGAGCATCTGACCGACGTGATGACGGCGCTCCACGATCAGCCGGAGCTGCGCTTCCTGATCCTCTCCGACCTGGCGGGCGTCGATACGGGCACGGTCATGCAGGTCGTCTATCACCTCTGGTCGGACGCGACGCCGGACTGGCTGCGCGTCATCTGCGGTGACCTGTTGCGGGACGACCCGCGCATCCCGTCGGTCACGTTCCTGTGGAACGGCGCCGAATGGGCCGAGCGCGAGGCCTACGACATGTTCGGCATCATCTTCGAGGGCAATCGCGACCTGCGACGTATCTACATGTCGCCCGATTACCAGAGCTTCCCGCTGCGCAAGGACTTCCTGCTGCCCGATGACTCGTCGCGCTCGCCGGGCATGGGCATCCGCCACATGGAGCAGGCCGCCCCGCCGGCCGAGACGCGCAGTGCCCCGACGCTGCGCCGCGGTACCGGCGCCGCCACGATCGCGCCAGGCGACGCACCGACGACGGCGACGCTGCCTGCAGCCATCGGCCCGGAGGCTTCGGCATGACCGCCGACCCGACGCTTGTCCGCTCGCTCGACGATCCGGACCTGATGGTCCAGACGCCGGCCACGATCTACGACGCCATCCCACCCTACCCGCCGCGCACCGAGCGCGAGGCCGAGTTCTACGCCATGGGTGACGGCGAGATGCTCATCAACATCGGGCCGCAGCACCCTTCGACCCACGGCGTGCTGCGTGTCGTCCTCAAGATCGACGGCGAGCGCGTGGTCGACCTGGACCCTGTCCTCGGTTACCTCCATCGCGGCGTCGAGAAGATCTGCGAGAACGGGGACTGGCACCACGCCATCAGCAACTGCGACCCACTCGAGTACATCGCTTCGATGTTCTCCGAGGCGATGCCGGTGCTCGTCGCCGAGAAGCTGCTCGACCTGGAAGTGCCGCGGCGCGCCGAGTACATCCGCGTCCTGGCCTGGGAGCTCAACCGGATCGCCAGCCACATGCTCTTCATCGGCTGGCTGGCGCTCGACCTGGGCGGGTTGACGCCGATCCTGTACGGCTTCATCGAGCGTGATGAGATCGTCGAGATGCTGGCGGCGCTGACCGGCCAGCGGCTGCTCTTCAACTACCTGCGCATCGGCGGCGTCAACGGCGACCTCAATCACGAGTTCCTGAGCCGACTCGGCGACTGGATGAGCCACGCGTTGAAGCGCGCTGACGACGAGAGCAAGCTGCTCAACAGCAACGAGATCTTCGTGCACCGGACGCGCGGCCTCGGCGTCATCGACCGCGACATGGCCCGCCGCACCTGCCTGACCGGACCGCCGTTGCGCGCCACCGGTATCCCGTACGACGTCCGTCGGGCGCACCCGTACTCGGTCTATCCGGAGCTCGAATTCGACATCCCGACGCGCGAGGAAGGCGACTCCTACGCGCGCTACCTGCTCCATCTCGACGAGATCAAGCAGAGCATCCACATCATCGACCAGGTGCTCGGGAAGATGCCCGACGGGCCGGTGATGGCCAAGGTGCCTCGGTTGCTGCGCGTGCCGCCCGGCCGTGCCTACATCGCCATCGAGAGCCCGCGCGGCCAGTACTCGTGCTTCGGCATGAGCGACGGCTCCGACCAGCCGTTCCGGCTGCGCATCCACGACCCGTCGTACTTCAATCTTCAGGCCGTGGGGCTGCTGATGCCGGGCCACCTCATCGCCGACACGATGGCCATCATGGCCAGCCTCGACCCGATCATGGGCGGGATCGACAAGTGACCGGGCTCATGCGCCGCGCGAGCAGCCGATGAGCATCATCACGCGACCCTGGTCGCGCATGACCCTCGCCGGCAAGATCATCCTGCCGCTGCTGCTCCTGTTCGTGCTGCTCAACATCCTGATCGTGGCCGGCCAGATGACGGGCGTCCTGCCGGTACTGGTCAACGGCCTGTTCCAGGTCATCAACGACAACGTCGACATCTTCCGATTCATCGGCGCGGTGACGGCGCTGCTGCTGTTCACGGTGCCGGCGGCGTTCGTGATCATCTTCATGGAGATGAAGCTGATCGCCTTCATCAACCTGCGCCTCGGCCCCAACCGGCAGGGACCGTGGGGCGTGCTGAGCTCGACGCTCCACGGTTTCAAGGTGCTGGCCAAGGAGGACTTCACGCCGACCGGCGCGGATGTTCCGGTCTTCACCCTGGCGCCGGTCGTGACCTATCTCGGCGCGGTCATGACCATCATGGTCATCCCCTTCGCGCCAGGCCTGTTCGGGCTCGACATGAACCTCGGCCTGCTCTACTTCTTCGCCGTCGCCGGCCTCGGCGTCATCGGCCTGATGATGGGCGGCTGGTCGAGCTTCAACAAGTACTCGCTGCTCGGCGGCCTGCGCGCGGCGGCCGCCATCATCAGCTACGAGATCCCACTCACCCTGGCCGTGGTCGGCGTGATCATGCTGACCGGCACGATGAGCCTCAACGCCATCGTGCTGCGCCAATCGGGAAGTTTCATCGATTGGTTCGCCTTCCAGCAGCCACTCGCCTTCATCATCTTCTTCATCGCCGCGACCGCCGAGGGCGGGCGCACGCCGTTCGACCTGACCGAGGCGGACAGCGAGATCGTGGCCGGCTTCGCGACCGAGTACAGCGGGATGCGCTTCGGCTTCTTCTTCTTCGCCGAGTACGTCAACCTGTTCATCCTCTCGGCGCTGATGGTGACGCTGTTCCTGGGCGGCTGGAACGCGCCGCTCGATATCCAGCCACTGCTCGATTGGCTCCACATCACGGTCAACTCCGCCATCGATCCGGGGTCGCTCGGCATCGGCCTGCTGTGGATCATCCTGCTCGTGCCGCCGCTCGCCATCCTCGCCGTGACGCTGCCCATCTGGATGATCAAGTCGAAGTGGTCGTTCCTGAAGGCGTTCATCGTCGGCTTCGTCATCGTCAACGTGATCGGCGGCGCGATCCTCGCGGTGTGGGCGTACATCACGTTCCCGTTCGTGGCCGGCCTGTTCTGGTTCTTCGGCAAGGCGTTCACGATGGTGGCGCTGTTCGTGATCATGCGCGGCACGCTGCCCCGGGTCCGCATCGACGAGCTGATGGGCTTCGCCTGGAAGTGGCTCATCCCCGCCGCGCTGCTCAACCTGTTCGTGACCGCGGGCGCGCTGCTCGTGCTCCAGGCTCGCTGACATGTCACTGATGGACCGGATGCCCGGCTGGGGAGTCTTCAGGGGTGTCGCCTTCGGCGTCGCCCAGATGCTGCGCCCCAAGGTCACCAATCAGTACCCGGAAGAGCCGCGCGACATCGCCCCGAAGCACCGCGGCCGGCTGATCCTGCTCTACGACGAGTTCGGCACGCTCAAGTGCGAGACCTGCTTCCAGTGCGCGGCCGCGTGCCCCATCGAATGCATCGACATGGGCGGCGTCGACACGCGCAGCCGGTTCCACGTCCACTGGGGCCCAGCCGAGCAGTACGCCGAGAGGCGCGAGGAATCGGCGCTGCGCCGCTCGGGCCGCCCGGTCCCCGATCGGAGCTTCTCCGCCTGGGCAGCGATCGACCTGGCGCCGCTCGACGCCATCCTGGCCGACGAGGAGTACAGCCCGAAGCACCTGCTGCGCATCCTCGAGCGGACGCAGGAGGCGTACGGCAACCTGCCCGTGGCGGCCATCCAGCACATCAGCCACGCGACCGGCGCGTGGTACAGCGAGATCTACGGCATCGCCACCAGCTACCGGCACCTCCGCTTCGAGCCGGGGACGACCCACGAGGTCGAGATCTGCCGCTGCTCGAGCTGCACGTTGCTCGGCGGCGGCAAGGTGCTGGCGGCCTTCCAGGAGGCGCTCGCGACGCGCACCGGCGGGGTCAGCCCCGATGGCCTCGTTCGCCTCTCGACCATCGATTGCGGCGGCGAATCGGATCGGGTGCCGCTGGTCATCGTCGACGGTCATCTCCAGCCGTCCATCACGCCCGACACGGCGACCGAGATCGCCGCCCACCTGCGCACCGGCCACGCGCCGCCGGCGAGGCCGGTCTGACGATGCAGATCCTGCGCGGCGATGCCGCCACGCCGTCCATCCTCCTGGCCCGCGCGGCCGATGGCGCGGCCGAGCCCAGCCTCAGCGCAGCCGAGGCGACCGGCGCGTGGAAGGCGTGGCGGAAGCTCGTCAAGACGGTCAGCCCCGAGGAGATCGTCCGAAAGATCACCGCGTCCGGGTTGCGCGGCCGCGGTGGCGCGGGGTTCCCGACCGGCCAGAAGTGGGCCGCCTGCGCCTCGCAGCCGCCGGGCATCCGCTACGCCGTGGCCAACGGTTTCGAGGCGGACCCAGGCGCGCAGCTCGATCGGACGCTCATGGAGCGCGACCCGCACGCCGTCCTCGAGGGCCTCGCCTTCGCCGCCTTCGCGGTCGGCGCTCACCAGGCGTACGTGGTCGTCAAGTCGACCGCCGTGGTCGCCGTTCGCCGTCTTCGTGACGCGCTTCGGGCGGCCGAGGAGGAGGGCCTGCTGGGCAGCGACGTCCTCGGCTCGGGTTTCGACCTGCATGTCGAGGTGCGCGAGATCCAGGGCGCGAATGTGCTCGGCGAGGAGACCGTCCTGCTGCGCGCCATCGAGGACAAGCGCGCCCAGCCCGACCAGCGGCCGCCCTACCCGGCCGAAAAGGGCCTCTGGGACAAGCCGACGGTCGTCAACAACGTCGAGACCCTGGCTGCGGTGCCGTGGATCCTGGGCAACGGCGCCGAGGCGTTCTCGAAGATCGGCCTCGCCTCCGCACCCGGCACGACGCTGGTGCAGATCGGCGGTGCGGTCAAGCAGCCGGGCATCGCCGAGGTGGTCCTCGGGACAACGGTAAGCGACCTCGTCAAACTCGCCGGCGGGCCGTCCGGCACGCTCAAAGCCGTGCTCGTCGGCGGCCCCTCGGGCGGCTTCCTGCCGCCCTCGGAACTGGACGTGCCGCTTGAGCCGGGCGCGCTGCGCGACCGTGGCGCGCTGTGGGGCTCGGGAACCGTGCTCGTCGTCGACGACCGTGCCTGCATCGTCGACCTCGCCAGCCTGATGACGCGCTTCCTCAACGACGAGGCGTGCGGCAAGACCATCCCCTGCCGCATCGGCCTCCGCCGCCTGGCCGAGATCGGCGACCGCCTCACGACCGGCCACGCGCGCCCCGACGATGTCCAGCTTGCGACGGACCTCTCGTCCGATACCCGGGACGCTGCGCTGTGCGGCCTGGAGCGCTCGGCACCCAACCCGCTGATGAGCGGGATGCGATACTTCATGCCGGAGTTCGAGGACCACATCGTGCGGGGGATCTGCCCGGCCGGCGTCTGTCAGCCCCTGCGAGTGGCCGCCGGAGCCGCCCAGTGATCGCCCGACCAGGGACCGCCCGACCAGGCTGCGACGAGGGGAGCGACGGCCGCCGATGACCGACACCCTGCCCCAGGTGCGCGAGGCTTCGTCCGCTCCGGACGCGGCCATCGAGCGCTTGCTCGAGACGCAGACGCCGCAGCGCCCGCAGACCACCGGCACGTTCCAGGTCGAGATCGATGGGCGCCAGCTGACCGGTCGCATCGGCCAGACCATCCTCGAGGTCTGCCGCGACCACGGCATCGAGGTGCCGACGCTCTGCTACGAACCCAAGCTGCCCGGTTTCGGCGCGTGCCGGATGTGCGTCGTCGAGGTCGAGGGCGAGGAGCACCCGCCCATCAGCTGCTCGCGCACGTGCGAGCCGGGCATGGTCGTGCAGACCCAGACGCCGCGCCTCCGCCAGGTGCGCAAGACGAACCTGGAGCTGATCTTCAGCGACCACAACGCCTACTGCCTGCCGCCGTGCCAGAACAAGTGCCCCAGCCACATCGACATCCCGGGTTTCCTCAAGGCCAACACGGAGGCCAATCCGCGCGAGGCGACGCGCATCTTCAAGCGCACCATCCCGTTTCCGAGCGTGCTCGGGCGCGTCTGCCCGGCGCCGTGCGAGGAACACTGCCGCCGCGACGAGGTCGATGAGGCGATCGCCATCCGCGACAGCCATCGATGGGCCGGCGACCAGGTCCTGAAGGCGCAGGCCAAAGGCGAGAAGGCGCCCGTCCCGTTCGAGGTCCAGAAGCCGTCGGGCAAGCGCGTCGCCGTCATCGGCTCCGGGCCGGCCGGCATGTCGAGCGCCTACTACCTCGCCATCGCCGGCCACGACGTGACCGTCTTCGAGCGTGACCCGGCGCCGGGCGGCATGTTGCGCTACGGCATCCCGCAATACCGGCTGCCCAAGGTGGAGGTGCTGGAGGCCGAGTACCAGGGTGTCTGGGATCTCGGCGTCAAGATCGTCTGCGACGCCGCGCTCGGCCGCGACTTCACGCTCGACGACCTCCAGAACCAGGGCTACGACGCGGTCTGCGTGGCCATCGGCTGCTACGACACGAACACGCTGGGCGTGCCGGGCGAGGATGCCGATGGCGTCTTCGACGGCCTCGAGTACCTGCGCGTGGCGACGCTCGGCCTGCCCTTCCCCGGCCACAAGGGCAAGCGCGTCGTGGTCATCGGCGGCGGCTTCACCTCGATGGACTGCACGCGCACCTCGATCCGCCAGGGCGCGTCGGCGGTGACGCTCGTCTATCGCCGCGACATGAAGGACATGCCTGCCTCGAACGAGGTCCACGAGGCCATCGAGGAAGGCGCCACGGCGATCTTCCAAGCCGCTCCGACGCGCGTCATCGTCGACGCGAAGAACACGGTCACCGGCGTCGAGTTCCAGCGCATGCGCCTCGGCGAGCCCGACGCCTCAGGGCGCCGCCGCCCGGAGCCAGTGGCGGGCACCGAGTTCACCATCGACTGCGACCGCGTCCTGCTGGCCATCGGCCAGGGACCACAGCTCGACTGGCTGGCCAAGGGCTCCGATGGCGTGGCCGCGACCAAGAACAAGCGACTGGCGGCCGACGCGGTGACCTTCTCGACCGGACGCAAGGGTGTCTTCGGGACGGGCGATGTGCGCGTCGGCGCAGCCACCGTCGTGCAGGCCAACGCCGAGGGCCGCCGTGCGGCGTATGCCATCGACGCGTACCTCAAGGGCCTCGATCTCGACGCCATCCGCACCCGCCAGACGCTCGCCGAGCCGCAGCCCGAGTTCCTCTCCATCGTGCCCTTCACAGGCGAGCTCAAGGAGCCGCGCTTCCGCCTCAAGTCGATGGCCGCCGACATCCGCAACAAGAGCTACGTCGAGTACGAGATCCCCTATTCGCAGCAGGAGGCGATGTCCGAATCGAAGCGCTGCCTGCAGTGCACGTGCGAGGCCATCGGCTACTGCGACCTGCGGCGGCAGGGCATCGAGTACGGCACGACGCTGCAGACGCTCGAGCCGCAGGCGCGTGGCGCATTCTCGTTCCGCAGCGTCTCGGAGAACCGCTTCACGGGCATCAACCACGACTACATCCGTGACGACAGCCACGCCTTCATCCTGCGGGAGCCCTCGCGCTGCATCGACTGCGGCCGCTGCGCCAACGTCTGCAAGGAAGTCGTCGGCGCCGCGTGTTACGACTTCATGCGCACCGGCTTCGACACGCTCGTCACCACGCCGCTCGACATGAGCCTCAACACCACGCCGTGCGTCTCCTGTGGCCGCTGTGCGGAGACGTGCCCGACCGGCGCGCTGATGCCCAAGCCACGCGTGCTGGAGAAATACGACGTCGACGAGAGCCGCTGCATCCTGTGCGGCATCTGCGTCGATGCATGCCCGTATGACGCGCTCCGCTGCGGCCCCGACTTCGAGCTCAGCCACGAGAGCCGCGAGTCGCCCATGATCGACCTGATGGCGATCAGCTCGATGGATCGCGACACGGAGATCAGCTACGTCCGCCGGGAGCGTGACTGGGCCGATCGCGCCGCGGCGACGGGTCGCCCGTGGCCGGCCGATCGGCTGCTGCCGATGCTTCCGCCGGGTATCGCCAACGGGAACGGCAGCGGGCACGCCTCGGAGAACGGCCACGGGCCGGGCGTGAACGACGGCGGGTCCGGCGGCGGTCACGCCGGCCACACGCACGCCCGGTAGACGAGTCACCCGGGACGTGGGCCTGCCGCAGACCATCCCGCTCCTCGGCTGGAGCTGGGACGATGTCATCTTCGTGGTGCTGTCGGGCGTGATGCTCGGTTCGGCGCTGCTCGTCGTCCTCGGCCGCAACATCATCCGCAGCGGCCTGTTCATGATCCTCTCGTTCGCGGCGCTGGCTGGCATCTACGTTCTGCTCGGTGCGCCCATCGTGGCCGCCGCCCAGGTGCTCATCTACATCGGCGCCATCAGCGTGCTCATCCTCTTCGCCATCATGCTCACCCAGTCCAAGGGCGGCAGCGCGGCGCTGACCTTCCACCACCAGGCCAAGGCGGCCGGGCTCGCGGCGGGCTTGCTGGCGCTCATCCTGACCGTGACGGTGCTCTGGACCACGTGGCCGGAGGCCGTCGCACCCGGTGTCGCCGTGGCGACCGCATCGACGGTCGTCGTCGCCCAGCTGCTCTTCTCGAACAACACCATGGCGGTCGAGGTCATCAGCGTGCTGCTGCTGGCAGCGGTCATCGGCGGCGTCTTCCTGGCCAAGCGCGAGGAAGCTCCGGACGCGGGCGAGCCGACACCGGACGGTTCGGCATGACCGGCAACCTCGACGCATACCTGGTCCTGTCCGGGCTGCTCTTCTCGATCGGTACGTTCGGGTTCCTCGCCCGCCGCAACGCCATCGCCATGCTCATGTCGGTCGAGCTGATGGTCAACGCGGTCAACCTCGCCATCGTCGCGTTCGGTACGTTCGTTCCCGAGCTCAAGGGCCAGGGCACGGTCATCGCCCTCTTCGTGATGGCGGTCGCGGCCGCTGAAGCGACCGTCGGCTTGGCGATCGTCATCGCCATCTACCGCAACCGCCGGACACCGCTCGTGGACGAGTACTCGTCCATGCGGGACTGACCGAGGTGGACACCGGCTCGCTCGACCAGTGGCTCGTGCTGGCGCTGCTGGGGCTCCCGCTGGCCGGTTTCGGGCTGACCGCGCTGTTCGGCCGGCGTATGGGCACCAAGGCGTGGATCATCGCCGTGGCCGCCATCGTGGCCGTCTGGGTGGCGGCGATGTACCTCGTCGATCAGACACTCTTCCAGCACGCCTATGGCGACGGCGGCCTGCACTTCCGCCTCTACGAATGGATCCCGGCCGGATCGTTCCAGGTCGATGTCAACTTCGGGCTGGACGCGCTTTCGGCGGTGATGCTCATCGTCGTCACCAGCGTCGGCATGCTCGTCCACATCTACTCCGTCGGGTACATGGCCCACGACCCGGGGCGCTGGCGCTTCTTCGCCTACCTGAACTTCTTCATGTTCTCGATGTTGCTGCTCGTGCTGGCAGACAACTTCCTGCTGCTGTTCGTGGCGTGGGAGCTGGTCGGCCTGAGCAGCTACCTGCTCATCGGTTTCTGGTACCGGCGGCGGTCGGCGGCGCTGGCCGCGAAGAAGGCGTTCATCGTCAATCGTGTCGGCGACCTTGGCTTCGCGCTCGGCATCATGGCCATCTGGACGACGGTCGGCACGCTCAACTTCGGCGATGTCTTCACCCGCCTGCCGCAACTGCTGGCGAGCGGCGGCATCCAGGAGTGGCAGATGATCGGCATCTGCCTGCTCATCTTCGCGGGCGCGGTCGGCAAGAGCGCCCAGTTCCCGCTCCACGTCTGGCTGCCGGACGCGATGGAGGGCCCCACGCCGGTGAGCGCCCTCATCCATGCCGCGACCATGGTCAACGCCGGCGTCTATCTCATCGCGCGCACCAACCCGCTCTTCGCCGAGGCGCCCGAGGCGCTCGTGGTGGTCGCCGCCATCGGCATCTTCACGGCCATCCTCGCCGCATCGATCGCCCTCACCCAGACCGACATCAAGCGCGTGCTGGCCTATTCGACGCTCAGCCAACTCGGCTACATGTTCGCCTCGCTCGGCGTCGGCGCGTACGTGCCGGCCATCTTCCATCTCGTGACCCACGGTTTCTTCAAGGGCCTGCTCTTCCTCGGCTCGGGCTCGGTCATCCATTCCGTCGACGAGGAACAGGACATGAACAAGATGGGCGCGCTGTGGCGGCGCATCGGCATCACCCACGTGACGATGCTGATCGGCTCGCTCGCCATCGCCGGCATCCCGCCGTTGGCCGGCTTCTTCAGCAAGGACGAGATCCTGGGCGACTCGTTCAAGAACGGCTTCATCTGGGTCTGGGGCATCGGCGTCGTGGTCGCGTTGCTGACCGCGTTCTACATGTTCCGGCTGATGGGCAAGACCTTCTACGGCCCGAGCCACGTCGACCCCCACGTCGAGCCGCACATCCACGAATCGCCCAAGTGGATGACTATCCCGTTGATCCTGCTGGCCATCGCCGCCGCCGTGGCGGGCCTCGTCCTCGGGCTGCCCTTCGATGGCGGCCTCATCCACCAGTGGCTCGATCCGTTGTTCAGCGCCACTGAGAGCGTCCTCGGCCACGGCGGATCGACCTTCCAGATCGCCGGCATCGACGGCGTGCTCATCCTCGTCAGCACGGCCGTCGCCGCCTTCGGCCTGTTCGCGGCCTGGCGCCTGTTCGGGTTCTTTGGCATCGGCCCGCAGGCGGCTCGGGTGGCTGCCGTCACCGACCGTTTCAAGGGCCTCTACACGGCGTCGAAGAACAAGTGGTACTTCGATGACCTCAACGACCTGCTCTTCGTGCGCATCGGCGGCCTGCTGGCGGCGGGCCTGTGGTGGTTCGACGTCCACGTCATCGACGGCACGGTCAATGGCATCGCCTCACTGACGCAGTCGAGCGGCCGCGGCCTGCGCCAGGTCCAGACCGGCCACGTCCAGAACTACGCGCTGGGCATCGCCGCAGGGCTCATCGTCATCGCCCTCGGCTACATCGTGCTCGTGACGCGCTGATGGACCTCCACGGCCTGCCGATCCTGAGCGGCATCATCTTCACGCCGCTCGTCGGGGCGATCCTCATCGCCTTCGTGCCGCGCGACCGCCAGCGGCTCGTGTTGTGGCTGGCGATGGGAACCGCGCTGGTCACCTTCGGCCTGTCGCTGCTGCTCGTCGCGGCCTTCCATACCGCCGCGCCCGGCTTCCAGTACGTCGAGACGGTCGATTGGATCCCCGCCTTCGGCATCCAGTACAAGGTCGGCGTCGACGGACTGTCGCTCATCCTGGTCGTGCTCACCACGACCCTCACCTGGATCAGCATCCTCGCCAGCATCGGGCCGATCAAGACGCGCATGAAGGAATTCGTGATCGCCTTCCTCATCCTCGAGGTGGGGATGATCGGCGTCTTCCTGGCCCTTGACCTGTTCCTCTTCTACATCTTCTGGGAAGTCGTGCTCGTGCCGATGTACCTGATCATCGGCATCTGGGGCGGCGCCAACCGCATCTACGCGACCATCAAGTTCGTCCTCTACACGCTCGTCGGTTCGCTGCTGATGCTGGTCGCGATCCTGGCCACTGCGTTCAGCTTCCAGGCCGCCACGGGCAGCTGGACGGGTGCGTTCGACTACCTGCAGCTGCGCAACTTCGGCTTCGATGGATCGCTCCAGTTCTTCGCCTTCGGCGCCTTCTTCCTGGCGTTCGCCATCAAGGTGCCGATGTTCCCGTTCCACACCTGGCTGCCCGACGCCCACGTCGAGGCGCCGACGGCGGGCTCGGTAATCCTGGCCGGCGTCCTGCTGAAGCTCGGCGGCTACGGCTTCATCCGCTTCGCGCTGCCGCTCTTCCCGGCCGCCGCGCACCAGTGGGCGCCGCTGATCATCGTCCTGTCGCTCATCGCAATCATCTACGGCGCGATCGTGGCGATGGTCCAGCCCGACCTCAAGAAACTGGTCGCCTACAGCTCGGTCAGCCACATGGGCTTCGTGACTCTGGGCATCTTCATCTTCCAGTCCCAGGGCATGCAGGGCGCCATCCTCCAGATGGTCAACCACGGCATCATCACCGGCGCGCTGTTCCTCTGCGTCGGCGTCATCTACGAACGCACCCACGACCGATCGATCGCCAAGATGGGCGGCCTGGCGGGCTCGACCCCGGTCTACGCAGCGATCTTCGGCTTCTTCATGCTGGCCTCGCTGGGGTTACCAGGCCTGGGCGGGTTCGTCGGCGAGTTCCTGGTCTTCCTCGGCACGTTCGCCGTCTCGCCCATCGCGGCTGCCGTGGCGACGTTCGTGGTCATCCTGAGCGCCGCGTACCTGATGTGGATGTACCAGCGCGTCGTCTTCGGCGAGCTGTCCGACTTCCTGAAGAGCCTCGGGCATCACCTGACCGACATGTCGCCGCGCGAGCTGTTGACGCTCACGCCGCTGATGGCGTTGACGGTCATCCTGGGGCTCGCGCCAGGCTTCGTGCTCAACCTCATCCAGTCGCCGGTCGGCGATGTCCTCGCACGAGTGAGTGTCGGCGGACCGACCGTGGGTATCCTGCCGTGAGCCTCCGACCATGACCGGCAACGAGATCCTGGCACTGCTGCCGTTCGTCCTGGTCGTCGGCCTTGCCATGGCCATCGTGCTCGTCGACATCATCGCGCCCCATCGCGACGAGCTGGTGACTGTGGTCGGCGTCACAGGCCTGCTCGTGGCACTGGCGGTGACGGTCATCGCCGGACCGCTGCCTTCGGGTGTCGGCGCGCTGCCGGCCGGCGGCCAACAGGTACTGGGCGGCGTCTACGCGCGCGACGGGCTGACCGCCTTCCTCGATCTGCTCTTCATCGTCATCGCGCTGCTCAGCCTGCTGTTCGCCGTGGATTACCTGAAACCGCGCGCCCTGCCCATGGCCGAGTACAGCGCCACGCTCCTCTTTGCCATCAGCGGCGCCATGCTGCTGGCCGGCGGCCGCGACCTGCTCATCCTCTTCCTCGGCCTCGAGCTGCTGGTCCTGCCCGGGTACATGCTGGCGGGCTATGCCAAGCGCGACGGCCTCTCGACCGAAGGGGCCATCAAGTATTTCCTGCTGGGCAGCTTCTCGAGCGCCATCCTGCTCTTCGGCTTCGCGCTGACGCTCGGCTTCACCGGCTCCACGCGCATCGACGGCATCGCCGCCAAACTCGCCCCGATCGTGGCCGGCCAGGCGCCCATCTCGATCGGTCTGGCCATGGCCCTGGCGCTCCTCACGACGGGCGTCGCGTTCAAGATCGCCGCGGTGCCGTTCCACTACTGGACGCCGGACGCGTACCAGGGCTCACCGACACCGGTCACGGGCTATCTCTCGGTCGGCCCCAAGGTCGCCGCGTTCGCGCTCATCCTGCGCCTCTTCGTGGTCGCCCTGGCGCCGCTCAAGGGCGATTGGCTGCCCGTGGTGGTCATCCTCGCGGCGGTCACCATGACCCTCGGCAACCTGGTGGCCGTGACCCAGGACAACATCAAGCGGATGCTCGGCTACAGCTCGATCGCCCACACCGGCTACATGCTCGTCGGCCTTGCCGCGTTCGCCGGCGCGCCGGTCGGCTCGACCGCAGAATCCCAGGGCCTCCAGGCGATGCTGTTCTACTTCGTCGCGTACACGTTCATGAACCTCGGCGCATTCGCCTGCGTGGCCGCGCTCCAGCGCCGCCCGGGCGTGACCAGCCAGATCGCCAGTTTCGCCGGGTTGGGCCGGCGGGCGCCGCTGCTCGGCCTGACCATGACGCTCTTCCTGCTGTCACTCACCGGCATCCCGCCGACGGCCGGCTTCTTCGCCAAGGCCTACGTCATCATCGCGGCCGTACAGACCGGGGGCTGGGTCGGCGTGCTGGCCGTGATCATGATGCTCAACGCGGCCGCGGCGGCGTTCTACTACCTGCGCATCGTCGTCTACATGTACATGCGCGACGCGCCCGAGAACGCCCGCCCACTCACCATCGGCGCGATGACCCGCGCCGGCCTGGTCGTCGCCGCCACCGGGACCATCGTCATCGGCCTGCTGCCACCGATCACCAACGCCGTCTTCGACATGGCCAGGCAGGCCGCCCAAGCCGTCCTCTGACGAGCCCTCCTGCGCCGGTGGGCGACCTGGCCACCCAGCTCGATCGACTCCTGGCGCCGGGCCAGCGCGTGGTCGTCGTCTCGAACCGGGGGCCGTTGTCCTTCCACCGCGCGCGCGGTAAGCGGTGGCGCGCCGATCGTGGCTCGGGCGGGCTGGTGACGGCGCTGGCCGACCTTGGTCGGCTCGTGCCCATCCGGTGGGTCAGCACGGCCAGCGACGCGGGCGACCGAGCGGCCGGCGTGGCGCTGCGGGCAGGCCGCGCGGGGGCGGTCGCGCTCAACGCCGTGATCTCCGCGGAGTTGCCGGGGCAGGACCTGGAACTCGACCTGGTGGACGTGCCCGAGGAAATCTACCAGGCCCACTACGGCGTCGTGTCGAACCCGTTCCTGTGGTTCCTCCAGCACCAGCTCTTCGCGCTGCCGTACGAACCCAACGTGGACGAGAGCCTCTTGACGGACTGGCGCGAGGGCTACCGCGTCGTCAATCGGCTCCTCGGCGAGGCGGCGCTCGGTGCCCATGGCGCGAAGACGGCGGCTCGTCCGGTGGTGCTGCTGCAGGACTATCACCTGTACCTCGCTGCTGGCGTCATCCGCGAGACGCGTCCCGATGCCCTCATCCAGCACTTCAACCACATCCCGTGGCCGGCCGTCGAGGCGCTCCAGGTCATCCCGCGCGATCTGCGGCGCGAGATCGTCGGGGGGCTGCTCGAGAACGACATCCTCGGTTTCCAGACCGACCACTACGCGACCAACTTCCTGCTCGCCGCCGAGGCGTTCGTGCCTGACGCCCGGGTCGACCCGGACGGCCGCAACGTGCGCTGGCACGACCGGACCATCTGGGTCCGGTCCTACCCCATCTCGCTCGATCCCGACGCGTTGCGGGCGTTCGCGGCAGGACCTGCCGTGGCCGAGGCGATGACGCATCTCACCGAACGCCTCGAACGTGCCGGAAAGCCGCGCCTGATCGTGCGCGTCGACCGACTCGAGCCCTCCAAGAACGCACTGCGTGGCTTCCTGGCGTTCGAGTCGCTGCTGGAGCGGAGGCCGGACCTGCGCCCGACCGTCCGCTTCCTGGCCATCCAATCGACCAGCAGGGAGAACATCCCCGAGTACGCGCGCTACGCAGTGGCCGTGCGCGAGGTCGTCGCTCGGGTCAACGGAATGGCCGATCCCGAGGAGCAGCCCATCTGGCTGCTCGACGGCAGCGACCGAGCGCTTGCCATCGCCGCGTTGCGACTCGCTCACACTGTCCTCGTCAACCCCATCGTCGACGGCATGAACCTGGTCGCCAAGGAGGCCGTCCTCGTCGCGCAACCGGTGCTCATCCTGTCGGAGACGGCCGGCGCCGCCGAGCAACTGGCGGGCGACAGCCTCGCAGTCACGGCCGCCGACGTCGCGGGCACCAGCCGGACCATGGAACGGGCACTCGCGATGAGTGATGAAGAGCGAATCCGTCGCGCGCGTCGGCTGCGAGCGAGCGTCCGCGATGAGGATCTGTCGTGGTGGCTCGGCCGCCAGGTCCGCGATCTCGCCGCGGTAGCCGCGGGTCGCCGCCCGCCGAGCCGTCAGCTGCGCGACGCGATGAGGCGGTCGAGCTAGGCGCTCGAGGGAGCGAGGTGTCGGGCCATGCCCCACAGCAGCCGTGCCGCCTCGGCCGGGGAGGTGAGCACCAGATCGGCCGCCTCGGCGACCGCGACAGGGACCTCCGACCGAGCCTGGACAGCGATGGCGAGCCCCTCGATCCGGTGATCGGCACGTGCCTCGCGGAGCGCGATGAAGGCCTCCGCGTCGGAGATGTCATCGCCGAGCGTGATCGCCGCCCTGGGCTGATGCTCGGCGAGCAGGCCGCGCATCGCGTCGCCCTTGGCCGGCGACCCGGCAGGCCGCAGCTCCATCACGCGCCTGCCGGGAAAGCGCTGGAGCTCCTGATCGGGATCGAGCGACTCCACGGCGGCGCTGACGCGCGCGCCCGCACTGTCGACGTCAGGCGCGGCCCGGAAGTGGAACGCGACCGAGCCGCCCTTGCGCTCGACGATCAGCCACGGTTCGCCGATCACTCTGGGCACGCCAGTGGCGAGCCGCTCGGCGACCGCCGCATGGGCCGCACCGACGGCCGGCACGTGCACGAGCATCCCCCCGGCGCGGCCGCGACGTGGGAGGTAGCCCTTCTCCACGCCGTGGTTGCCGAGATACGTGGCGCCGCCGATCCGTGTGCGACTCGCCACGTCGGCGGCGGTCCGTCCCGAGAGGATCGCCACGTGGACCCCATCGACGCCGGCCAGGCGCCGCAACGCTCGCTGGGCGAGCGGCAGCATCCGCGCCGCCCACGGATCGAGGTTGATGTCACTGAGCGTCCCATCGAAGTCCGAGACGATGAGCAGCGGCCGCAGTTTCAGCAACGGCCGGATGGCCACGAGCGCCTCGCGCCCGGTCACCGTCACGGGCTGAGGACGAGGTCGGGCAGCACGGTGTGGATGCTGTCGATGAACTGCTGGCGGTCGGCGCCGCCGTAGAGGAACGCGGCGATGTGGCCGTCAGCCGTGACCCAGTAGTGGACCGGCAGCGCGTACGCGCCCCAGGTCTTCTGCGCGGCACCGTCGTGGTCGAGTCCGGTCGGGATGTCGATGTTGAGCGAGTCGAGGAAGGTCCCGACGGTGTCCTCGTCCTCGCCGACATCGACGATCAGCACGGTCATCTTGTCGGCCAGCTGCGGGTCGAGCGCCTCCATTGCCGGGAGCTCGTCGCGACAGGACGGGCACCAGGTGGCCATGAAGTCGATCCAGATGGGCTGCCCGACGATGGCGCTGGTATCGATCTGGCCGCCGCCGAGCTGGTCGAGCAGCAGCGCCGGCGCGCGATCACCCACCTTCAGGCCGACCGGTGCGGGCGAAGGCGTCAGCGACGGGCTCGGCGTGATCGAAGGTGACGGGCTCGAAGCGGCCGTCGCGGTCGCCGGCACGGACGACGGAGTGGCGGAGGCGGCCGGTGGCGTGGACGCGGCAGTGATGGATGATGGCGCCGGCGTGATGCTCGGTACCGTCGAGGGGATCGACTCCGGTCGGCCGAGCGCGAATGCGACGAACCCTGCCAGAGCGATCAAGACCACGAACAGGCCCGCCAAAACTCCGGCGGCGATGGGTCCACGCATGTCCGGCGAGTGTACGCCGGGGGCGCCGCTCGGCCGTTCGGGGGCGCCGGGGTGTCGAGGCGCGTGGTGCCGAGAAGCCATGCGGGGAGCGCTGCGACTCGCCCGGGGTAGCATCGTCGCTCATGCGCTTACTCGCGAGGATCGTCGGCCGCATCGTCCCAGCGTTGCTGATGGCCGCCGGCGTGACGCTCGTCGCGACGGGGCTGCTGTCGTACGCGGCGCCATCCGGCGCACGGAACGCCGCATCTCCCTCGGACTCGGCGGCCGTCCCGACGCCAAGCACGATCTTCGCCGCTACGCCCTTGCCGCCCGATTCGCTTCCCCCCACCCTGAGCGCGACGCCGATCGCGCCCACGGCCACACCCAGCCCGGCGACGTCGGGCGCCGTGCCATCTGCGACGGCCACGGCTTCGAGCCCTCCTGCCCCGACCGTCACGCGGGTCGCGCTGCCGGCCCTCGGCATCGACCTGCCGGTCATCTCGCGCCTGCAGCCGGTCCCCGGGCAGGGCCCCGACTTCTACCCGCCGTGCGACGTCGCCATAGATGACGATGCCTTCGTTCAGCCGAGCCAGGCGGGCACCACGTACCTGTATGCGCACGCTCAGGCGGGCATGTTCCTGCCCTTGCTCCTGGCGTCGCGGCAACCGGACAGCGGAGCCTCGATGCTCGGCGACCTGATCGAGGTCTACACCGACGACGATCGCCTGTACGTCTACTCCGTCGACCAGGTCAAGCGCCACGCCACCGACTTCGCCATCGCCGCGACGTCACCGGGCCAGTACCAGGTCGTGCTGCAGACCAGCGAGGGTCCCTTCGGCACCGTCCTCAAGCTCCAGGTCGCCGGCGACCTCGTGCGTGAGCTGCCCGCCACCGATGCCGACGCCCACCCGACCCCGCAGCCCAGGGCCTGCTATCCGGGCTGAAGGTCGAACGTCAGATCCAGTCGATGCGCCGGAAGTAGATGAAGGCGGCGACCCCGAGAGCGACCATGAACCCGGTGATGAGCCAGAAGCCCGGCTGTTCAGCGAAATCCAGTGCGAGTCCCGCCTCGCTCATGCCGAAGATGCCCGCCACCGCCCCGACGCCGGCGAGGATGACGGTCACCGCGGTCAACCGCTTCATGACCTCCGAGAGGTTGTTGTTGACGGTCGAGAGATAAGCGTCGAGCGACGTGCTGACGAGCTCCCGATAGCTGTCGAGCTCGTCCGTGAGGCGGATGAGGTGGTCGTAGACGTCGCGGAAATAGATGACCCGATCGGGGTTGATGAGCGGGTTCTCGCGGTTGGTGAGCTGGTTGAAGACCTCGCGCTCCGGGCTCACCGCGTGGCGAATCTCGAGCAGCTCGCGGCGCACCGTGAAAAGGCGCTCGATGACGTACTTGGTGGGGCGCCGAAGGACGTCGTCCTGGAGGTCCTCGATCTCGTCGCCGAGCTTGTCGAAGACGGGGAAGTAGCCGTCGACGGCGGCATCGACGACCGCCCAGAGCATGTGATCGACGCCGACGCCGAGGAAATGGCCGGCCCCGTTGCGCTTGACATTGGCCTTCTCGGCGGGCCGCCACTCCGGCGGATGGGAGGTCAACAGGAAACGCTTGCCGAGGACCATGTCGAGTTCCGCCGGGGCGAGCTCGCCCTCGTAGAGGAGGGCGAACAGGACCACGTGCATGATCCCCGCCGTGTATTCGATCTTGGCGCGCTGGTTGCGCTCGATGATGTCCTCGACGATGAGCGGGTGCAGCTCGAGGCAGTCGGCGATCCGACGCAGGGTCGGCGTCGAGGCGTTCTCGAGGTCGACCCAGAGGCGCGTCGTCGGGTCGTGATGCGCGTCCTGGATGGCTTCGACGGTGTCGACTTCGACGGTCGAGCCGTCGGGGCGCCAGACGAAGCCGCGGATGGGGCCGTCCGGCGCCTCTCCGTCCGTGTCGGGCGGGACGTCAGAGTGCGAGTGCGGCCTGGGCGGCTCCGTCGTCGGCATCGCTTCCGTCATCGGCCGGGATCGTACGCTGATCGACCGACCGTCGGGAAGGGCGTCCCATGAGCAGCGTCGGGATGACGGCGACGACCATCACGCCGGCCGCCACGAGCATCAGCCCGGCCAGGATGCCGGCCGCCTGCTGGCTTGCCCATCGCTCGAGATAGTCGACCACCAGGCCGTCCTGGAGCGGTCGACCCTGGAGCGCGGGCGGCAGGACCGCGTCGCGGGCGACCGGATCGACCAGCACGGCGCTCAGCTCGGAGATGCGATTCGACCCGAACCCGGTCAGGACGGCGAGGCCGACGGCCATGCCCGCCATCCGCGCCACGGTCACGCCCGCCGAGGCGACGCCGAAGGCCTGCCGGCCGAGCGCCTCGACCGCGGCCGTGCTGCGCGGCGTGACGGTCAACCCGAAACCGAGCCCGAACAGGCTCACTCCGCCAACCACCACCGCAAGGTCAGTGGTTGCGTCAGCACGCGCGAGGACGAGCAACCCGCCGATGCTGATGGCCAGGCCGAGGAGGCTGAGCCACATCGCCGAGAGGATGCGCAGCGCGAAACCCGATACCAGCGCGCCGACGGCCACCGCCAGCGCCAGCGACCCGAGGACGAGACGCTGTTCGTCCGGGCCTGCATAGCGGACGCGGTCGACGAAGACGGCCGCGCCGATGATGGCCGTCGCGAGCGCGTACCCGGTCAGCAGGCTGACCAGCACGGCCGAGCCGAAGACACGGTTGCGCAGCAGCCGCAGGTCGAGGAACGGATCCTTCGTCCGCGTGTTGCGGATGACCGCCAGCGCGCCGATGACCAGCGTCGCCACGCCGAGTTCCAGCGCGCCCGGGAACGTTGCGTCGGTCTCGCCGAGACGCGTCAGCGCCAGCAGGCCGGTCGCCAGCGTGGCCGTGAACAGGCCCGCCCCGAAGAGGTCGAGGCCGCCCTGGCGCGTGGGTCGTGGCCACGACGGCGCCGCCGCCCACAGGTAGATGAGCCCGAGGATGGCGAGCGGCGCTCCGAGATAGAAGATCCAGCGCCACGCCGGAACGGCAAGATCGGCGAGCGTGGAGTGGGCGAGGCCAGCGCTGGCGAGAGCGGGGCCGAGCTGGTACGTCTCGAGCACGAACGCTCCCGCGACCGGCCCGATGGCCATGCCCAGGAAGGTGAAGGCGCCCACGACGCCGAGTGCCCGGGCCCGCGCTTGACCCTCGAACAGGTAGCTCGCCCCGGCCGTGGCGAGGGGCACGATGGCACCCGCCCCGATGCCCTGGAAGACGCGCGCCAGGATGAGCTGGTCGAGCGTCTGTGCCGCGCCCGACAGCACCGAGCCGATGGCGAACGAGATGAGCGACAGCGCGAACAGCCGCGGCAGCCCGAAGCGGTCCGCGGCGCGACCGGCGAGCGGCATGATCGAGATGTACGTCAGCGCGTAGCCGTTGACGATCCAGGACGCTCGGCGCAGCTCCGTCCAGCCGGCCAGGTCGGCCACGATGGACGGCAGCGCCACAGCCGTGATCATCAACTCGACGCCCACCAGGCAGGCGCCCCCGCTGAGCGCCGCCAGCAGCAGCAGTCGACCCCGTGAGCTCATTGGCGGAGTGTAGGGCGCCGATAGGTGAGCCCTTGACAGTGCCGCGAAGTCAGGTAGTATCAACGCAGCTTTATATGAAGCCTCGTTGATACATCAGGAGCGCCAGCCCGATCCGTGCCGAGTCCCGCCCGCATCCGCTCGACCATCGCCACGCTGACGGCGCCCCCCGAGGATCTGCGCGAGGTCGCCGTCTACCACAAGGCCCTCGCCGACCCCACGCGTCTGAGCATCCTGCGGCGCCTGGCCGACGCGCCGGGCACGGTGACCGAGCTGATCGACCACGTCGACCTTTCGCAGCCGCTCGTGTCGTGGCACCTGCGCCGCCTCAAGGCGGCCGGCCTGATCGAGATGCAGCGCAACGGCCGCGAGGTCATCTGCTCGCTGCGCCGCGACACCATCGACGCCTACCGCGAACGCGAGCGCGCGTTACTGGCGCCGGCTGCCGCCACGCCTGACCGAACCCCCAGCGCCGCCTGAGTCGCAACGTCATGCCTGATGGTTCGGTCGTCTCCGTCGCCACTCGCGATCGGTGGCGCGCGCGGGTGGAGCCGTTCGCCCGCGGCTTCGGACGGCTGGGGCTGACGCCCAACGCGCTGACCGTCCTTGGCTTCGGCATCTCCGGCGTCGCCGCCATCACGGCCGGTCTCCAATGGTGGATCGCGGCCGGGGTCATCAGCATGGGCGGCGCCGCCTTCGACATGTTCGATGGCGCCCTTGCCCGCGCGACCGGCACCGCCAGCGTCTTTGGGGCGTTCCTCGACAGCACCCTCGACCGGTGGGGAGAGGCGGTCGTCTACATCGGCATCGTCGCTGGCGGCTTCGCGGCCGGCGACTCGCTCACCGTCATCCTCGCCGCGCTCGCGATGAGTGCCGCGTTCATGGTCAGCTATGCCCGGGCCAAGGCCGAGAGCCTTGGCTTCAAGGGCGAAGTCGGCATCGCTCCGCGCCCCGAGCGCATCGTCATCCTCGGCGTCGGCCTCATCCTCGCCGGCATCACCCGCGGTCCGGCCAACGGCCCGTGGCTCCAGATCGCCCTGGCGGCCATCGCCGCCCTCAGCAGCATCACCGTCGTCCAGCGGATCCTTCATGTCCGCGCCCAGGCATCACAGTCGGAGGTCTCTCACTGACATGGCCAAGAACAGCACCAACGGCCACGCACCGCGCGCCAAGAATGGCAAGATCCGCGTCGCCATCGTCGGCGTCGGCAACTGCGCCTCGAGCCTCGTCCAGGGCCGGTACTACTACGAGGATGCCAAGAAGGACGACTTCGTCCCAGGCCTGATGCACGTCGAGCTGGGCGGCTACCACGTGCGTGACATCGAATTCGTGGCCGCCTTCGATATCGACAAGAACAAGGTCGGCAAGGACCTCTCCGAGGCGATCTACACCAAGCCCAACAACACGTACGTCTTCCAGCAGGTGCCCCATCTCGGCGTGCCGGTCGAGCGCGGCATGACCCACGACGGTCTGGGCAAGTACCTCAGCCAGATCATCGAGAAGGCGCCCGGCCCCACGGCCGACATCGTCAAGATCCTCAAGGATCGCGAGGTCGACGTGATGGTCTCGTACCTGCCGGTCGGCTCCGAAGAGGCGACCAAGTGGTACGTCGAGCAGGCGCTCAAGGCGGGCGTCGGCTTCATCAACTGCATCCCGGTATTCATCGGGCGAGAGCCGTACTGGCAGCGCCGCTTCGCCGAGGCCGGCCTGCCGCTCATCGGTGACGACATCAAGAGCCAGGTCGGCGCGACGATCAGCCACCGCGTCCTTACTCGCCTGTTCATGGATCGCGGCGTCCGCCTCGACCGCACCTACCAGCTCAACTTCGGCGGCAACACCGACTTCCTGAACATGCTCGAGCGCGAGCGCCTCGAGTCCAAGAAGATCTCCAAGACCAACGCCGTCACCTCGATGCTCGACTACGAGATCGATGCCGACGATATCCACGTCGGCCCGTCGGACCACGTGCCGTGGCTCAAGGACCGAAAGTGGTGCTACATCCGGATGGAGGGCACGACGTTCGGCGACGTGCCGCTCAACGTCGAGATGAAGCTCGAGGTCTGGGACAGCCCCAACAGCGCCGGCGTCGTGACCGATGCCATCCGCTGCCTGAAGCTGGGACTCGATCGTGGGCTCACGGGCACGCTCGTCGCGCCCTCGGCCTACTTCATGAAGAGTCCGCCAACCCAGATCCACGACGACATCGCGTTCAACCGCGTCGAGGCGTTCATCCGCGGCGACGACAACGAGACGCTCGTCGGCACCGAGGAGATCAAGCCACGCAAGATGCGCCGCATGTCAACGCCGCGAACACGCATCGTGGCGGACGGCGCGACGGCCGCCGCATCGCAAGCCGCGTCCAAGGCCGCCTCCGCGTCAGCCTCCAAGGCCGGCTGATCGTCTAGATCGATCCGCGCAGCGCCAGGAACAGGTTCAGCGCCACGACCATCAGGACGCCGACAACCATCAGGACGCCGACGACCACGGCCGCGACCCCAGCCTGGATGAGCGACCAGGCGACCACGAGCACGACGATCGGACCGACGAACAGCTCCCACGCATCGCCGATCAGGAAGTCGTACAGGAACGCGCCGAAGGCACGCACGTAGCTCATCGCGGCGTCGCCCTCATTTCGCCGCGAACGCCGCCGCCGCACCACCGCGGCGGCGTCGTCGTGTCTCGAGCATGGCGCGCGACAACCAGATCGCCACGAGGCCTGCGCTGGCGTACGCCACGACCAGCATCAGGATGGTGAGATCTCCCGTCGGCCAGTCGATGCCGATGCCCTCGCCCGCCCAGAACGTGCCGAACGTGATGAGCATGATGCCGACCACGAACTTGAGCCCGTTCTCCGGGACCCGCGAAAGTGGTCGGTGGACGACCACGCCGATCAGGGCGACCGAGAGGCATGCGACCAGCGCGCCGGCGGCCGCCGGCAGGAGTTGCCCGGCCGACGAGCCGAAGGTGACGACGATGAAGGCGACCTCGAGCCCTTCGAGCAGGACGCCCTTGAAGGCGACCGCGAAGGAAACGCCATCGAGGCCATGCTCCGGGACCGGCGCCTCCTGTCGGAGGCGTCCCTCGAGTGCGCCGTAGATCTGCGTCTCGTCGTGTTTCGCCTTGGCACCGGCCGCCCGCAGGATGGCCTTGCACGTCCACTGCAAGCCGTAGATGAGCAGCAGGCTGCCGATGACGAGTCGGAGCGCACCGATGGGCACGAACAGGACGATGGCCGTCCCGAAGACGGCGATGATGAGTGCCAGGACGGCCAGGCCGGTTGCCACCCCGTAGAGAGCCGATCGCCACTGCCGCGTGACCCCGACGGCGAGCACGATGGTGAGCGCCTCGACCGCCTCGACCGCCGACGCGAGGAACGCGGGCACGACCGCGACGAACGGATCCACGCCACCTCCTCGATGGTCTGCTCTCGATGGCAATGACGGTACCAGCATGGCGCCGAGCCGGCCGCCGAGGCCGGCGAGTTGACGGGTCCGTCGCTCCGACCTAGTGTCGCCTTCCCATCCTGCATCGGCTTGGTTGCCGATCTTCCTCGAGGACCATCCACGGATCGTGCCGACACCGAATGCCATGCCTCCGGAGGGGCGATCGAGCGACGGCGCTCCGCGCACCGGGCGGCTCGGGCGCTGGGCGGCTCCAGGTGCCGGTGCGGAGCCGGCGGAGACCGGCGTCGCCTACGCGCCGCATCGTCGTGCGGCGAGCGGCCGCATCGGTCGTGTAGTCCAGCGCGCCCGCGAGCGGACCGTCGTGTCGGGCTACCGCGCGACCTCGGGCGCATTGCAGCGCCTGCCGACCGCGGCCACGTTGCCGATGGCGCGCTCCCTCTTCCTGGCCGGCTACTGGGCGTGGCCGCAGAAGCGACGCATCATCGAGGCCAACGCGTCGCACATCCTCGGCCTTCCCGAGAGCGACCCGAGGGTCAGGCGGCTGGCGCGCCAGATCTATGCGACCTACTCGCGCTTCATCGTCGAATTGATGCGCCTGCCGGGCATGCCGGCTGATGCGCCGCTCGAACTCGTCCGCATCGACGATGAGCGCGGCCCGGATTCCTTCCTCGCCATCTGGGATCGGTATCGCGCACAGGGCCGCGGCCTGATCGCGGTCAGCGGGCACATCGGCAGCATCGAGGTCTTCGCGGGTGCCTTCGCGGCCCGGGGCGTACCGACCTACGGCCTGGCCGACGACACGGCCTATCCGGAACTCTTCGAGCTGCTCAACCGCCAGCGCGCACGGTGGGGCGTCGGCATCATCCCGTGGCGCAACCTGCGCGAGGTGTATCGCGTGCTGCGCCAGCCGGCGGTGCTCGGCCTGGTGGTCGACTGGGGCTATCGCAGTGACGGCATCCCGGTCCGCCTCCTCGGCCGATGGACCGCGTTGCCCGCCGGTCCCGCCCAGCTCGCGGCACGGACCGGGGCGGTCATCCTGCCCGTCGTCAATCGCCGCCAACCTGATGGCAGCTATGTGGCCAGTCACGACGACCCGATCGAGGTCAGCGATGCCTCGCCGGCCGAGCTGCTGCGGGCGACGCAGGCGGTCGCCGATGCCCTCGAGCGGATGGTCTCCGTCGCGCCGGATCAGTGGTACACGTTCAAACCGGTCTGGCCAGCGACCGCCGCCGAGGAGGAACGGCTGGCGTCGCGCGCCGCCGGGATGGCCGCGGCGACGGCCGTCGAGCGTCTCTGAAAGGCGTGCCCATCGCCCGACCGGTCGTCACGCCTCCCCGGCCAGCGACGCTCCGCGAGCGGCTGATCACGGCTACCCTCGCCGGTGGCGTGGCGCTCCTCCGTCATCTGCCCGAAGGGCTCGTGTTCCGTGCCGCGTATGCCGCCGGCCTGGCCGCGTGGCTCGTCGACAGGAAGCGGCGCACCCTGGTGCGCGCCAACCTGCGCCAGGTCTGTCTCGGCCTCCAGGCTCGCGGCCTAGCCTCGCCGACGATCAGCGCCGCCGCGTCCGATGAGCGGCAGCTCGCCCGGTTGACCCGGGCGGCGTTCGGGCAGTGGGCGGTCTCGTACGCCGAATCGGCCGTCGCGACCGGCTACTCGCCCGAGCGATTGCGAGCGCGCGTGTCGCTCCCCACGCCCGCCGCCGCGGCCGCGACCGCGGCACTCGCGCCGGCGCGATCGGGCGAGGTCGGGCGCATCTTCGTCAGCCCGCACTTCGGCGCCATGGAACTGGCCGGCCTGTACGCGGTCCAGGTCTCGGGGCTGCGCGTTTGGGCGCCCATGGAGACCGTCGCCAACCCCGCCCTCCAGGCGTACTTCGAACGGACACGCGGCGCCAGCGGCATCGGCATCGTGTCCGCCGTGGGCGCTTCGTCCCATCTCCGCGATGCTCTTGCCGTCGGCGATGATGTGGCCATCGTCTCCGACCGGCCGATCGGCGGCCTCGGCGTCCGTGTCGAACTCCTGGGAGCGATCGCCCGAATGCCCGTCGGCCCAGCCGTCCTGGCGGTCGAATCGGGCGCCCCGGTCTATGCCATCGGTGTCGTCCGGACCGGCTGGGGCAGATGGTCCGCGCACATCGAGCGCCTCGACCTCCCGGCCGTCGGCACCCGCCGCGAGCGCCTGTCGGCGGTCCTCGATGCGCAGGCGAGAGCCTTCGAGCGCATCATCTCCGAAGCGCCCGAGCAATGGTGGGCGTGCCTCTTCCCCATCTGGGAGCGACGCGGCTGATGGGCCGAGCGGATCCGCATATCCACACGCTTGCCTCGGACGGCATCTCGACCGTCGCGGAGGTCCTCGATGCGGCCGTTGCCGCCGGGCTGGACGTCATCGCCGTGACCGATCATGAGCGCATCGATGCCGCTGTCGCGGCACAGAAGATGGCCGTGGCGCGCGCCCTGCCGCTCGAAGTCATCGTTGGCGAGGAGATCAGCACCCGCGGCGGCCATCTCGTCGGCCTGTTCATGACCGAGCGCATCCGACCGTGGTACTCGCTGCGCACGAGCGTGGCTCGGATCCACGAACAGGGCGGACTGGCCATCATCGCCCATCCCCTGGTGCCCTACCCGCTGTGCGCCAGTGCCAGGTCGATCCGGAGCCTGCTCGATGACGCTGACCCCATCTACCACCCCGACGCGATCGAGGCGTTCAACCCGACGACGGCCGGCATGCGCTGGACGCGGACCCTGCCCGACTTCATCGACGAGATCGGGCGCGCGGCGGTGGGTGGCAGCGACGCGCATCGAGCATCGAACGTCGGTCGCGCGCTGACCACGTTCCCGGGTTCCACGGCCGAGGACCTGCGACGCGCCATCACCGCCCGTGAGACCGGCTGGGAAGGGACGCTCTATCCGCTGCGCTCCCAGTTGGTGATGTTCCGCGCCCAGCTCGGCAAGAACGCGCGAGCGCTGCGCGACGACGTCCGTGGCAAGCTCTTGCGCGACGGTACCGGCCGCGACCTCGGGTATCCCGGCGGCCGGCAACGCCCGGCTCGCTTCGACGAAGGCGGCACCGACCGATGATGCCGAAGGCGACGCTGAGGGACGCTCTGTGAAGATCGGGCTCGTGACGCCGTACATCTATCCCCTGCCGGGCGGTGTCAACGCCCACGTCGCGTATCTCTACGAGAACCTCATCGCGCGCGGCCACGACGTGCGCATCATCAGCTCGACGCACGGGCCACAGAAGGCCACCGAAGGCGACGTCATCCGGCTCGGCTACGGCTTCTCGGTCCCCACCAACGGCTCGGTCGGGACGCTCACCTTCTCGCACCGCTACGGATCGCTCGTCCAGGAGGTGCTCGATCGAGAGCGCTTCGACATCCTCCATTTCCACGAGCCGTTCGTGCCCTTCCTGTCACTCCAGCTGTTGCGATCGTCGACCAGCGTCAACATCGCGACGTTCCATGCCTATGCCGGCTGGAGCCCGTCCTACGAGTTCGGCAAGCGCGCCCTGAAGCGGTTCGCGGCGCGGCTCGACGGCCGCATCGCGGTCAGCGCGGCCGCCCGCCACTTCATCGACCACTATTTCCCGGGCGATTACAAGGTCATCCCCAACGGTGTCGACCTCAAGCGTTACCAGGATGTCCGGCCGTTCGCCCGCTGGCGAGACGGCACCGCCAACATCCTGTATGTCGGGCGCTTCGAGAGCCGCAAGGGCGTTCTGTACCTGCTCAAGGCCTATCGCACGCTACGCAGGGAAGGTTTCGACTGCCGGCTGCTGTTGGTCGGGCGCGGCCCGCAGGAGCGCGAGGCACGGCGCTACGTGGCGACGCGACGGCTCCAGGGCGTCGAGTTCCTCGGCCGTGTCAGCGACGACGACAAAGTCCGCTACTTCGAGACGGCCGACGTCTTCGTCTCACCGGCCACCGGCCAGGAGTCGTTCGGCATCGTGCTGCTCGAGGCGATGGCCGCAGGCACGGCCATCGTGTGCAGCGACATCCATGGCTACAAGGGCGTCGTCCGGCGCGGCGAACAGGCGCTGCTGGTGCCACCGCGCGACCCCGAGGCGCTCTATGAGGCTATCGCCCGGTTGCTCAAGGATTCGGATCTCCGGGCGCGCATGGGGGCCTCCGGGCGAGCACGAGCGGTCCAGTACAGCTGGGAGAACATCACCGCCAAGGTCGACGATTACTACGGATTCGTCATCCGTCGATTGGCCGCCCAGGGCCAGCTCCCGAGTGGATTCTCGGCGCCCATCCCGCCCGCGCCGAGGGCGCTGTTGGTCACTCCGGAGGATTGACCTCGCGCCCGCTGCGCCAGCCACGTGCCAGCACCATGGCGAAGATGCAGATGCCGATGACCGCGGCGGTGAACCACAGCGTCTCCGGGACGACCACCGAGCCCTGGTATGCCGCGTCGAGGTTGACCGAGAACTGGAAGTCGTAGTTCCAGGTGGGCAGCAACAGCAGGTAGGCCTGCCCGAACGAATCGGGCATCGGCATCCCGGTCAGGTTGGGATACCAGATGATGAACCAGAGGACCGCCGAGCCGACTGCGGCGATGACCCAGCGCCGTGGATCCCTGGTGCGCAGGGCATAGATCGCCGGGCCGATCAGCAGCAGCATCACGACCACGTAGAAGTCGTCGGCGCGCAGATCCATCGTCGCCACGACCGCGCCACTCAAGATGAACTGGGTGGCGACGATGACGACGGCCGCCACGGTCAGCACGGCCAGGATGGCGACCATCAACGAGACCTCGAGGCCGGACGCGCCGTCCCCGAACCGGATGACCGGCTCCGAGGAGGAGCGCCCCCGCTGACGACGGATGAGCTCGCCGATGACGATGGCGGCGACCACGAAGACGGCGATCGCTGCAGCCGTCGAGTCGGTGATGTCGAGCGACCGGGAAAGCGGGGTCGGCCCGCACGCCGCGCCGTTGGGGTGGATGGCGTTGGTCGCGGCAAGGCTGCATAAGGGCTCGCGCAGCAACCACAGGATGGGCGGGCCAAGGATGGCGATCGCGCCCGCGACGCGCGCCAGCAGGAAGGTGCGCGATGAGGCGCCGTGCCAGAGCTCGGCCAGGAAATAGGCAAGGGCGAGGATCACGAACGGCAGGCTGGTGAAGAAGTGGTACTGGAACGTTGCCCGGTCGATGCGCGCCCAGGGCAGCCACAGCCCGAACATGGCCAGCACGATGAGCGTCAACGGCAGGCTCCGCCGCACCCATGCCTGCCACGAGGCGAAGATGACGGCCGGGATGCCGAGCCAGAAGATGACCAGGTTGCCGCTGTCGTAGATGACGCCCGTGGTCGAGTTGGCGAAGCTGTCCTGGTAGAACCAGACCGGCTTGAGATCGAGCGGCCAGGCCCACCACGGCGACGAGGCGGCGTGCCCCGCCCGCAGGTCGTTGTGGTAGTTGTACATCGCCTGGGTCAAGTCGAGAAGCGTCTGGCCGTTGTGCCCCGGCGGCCAGTCGTTGAGGATGCGATTGCCCGGCAGGAGCGCCCACGGGATGTAGCTGATCACGTAGACGACGAGCGGGATGATGATCATGCAGCCGAGCGCGTAGATCCACGGGATGCCGCCGAACCACCCGGGCCGCAGCCAGCCCTCCGGCGATGGCGACGAAACGATGTCGTTGACACGCGTCGGGCGCGGTGGCGCGAGCGGTCCGATGCCGAAGCGCGCCAGGAGCCACGTCGCGCCATAGGCGAGGGCGGCAAGGAACAGCAACGCCGCGCCGGCCAGCATCAGGCCGTTGGGTGATTGCACGCCCCCCGACGCGCTGGCTGCCGGTGGCCCGGCTGCCAGGCCGGCCAGTACCAGCAGACCGCCGAGGCCAGCCGGCCCGACCACGACGAAGCGCAGCTCGTCGAGCGTGAACCGGACCGGCCGACGGACCATCGCCACGGCGAGCATCACGGTGAGCACGACCATCAACCCGAGGAAGAGGTAGTCGCGGTGCGGATCGGCCGTGCTCGGATCGGCGAGCAGACCGAGCCAGCCGAGAACGCCGGTCATCCCGATCATGCCCACCAGCGCGATGATCCGTCCCAGCGCCGAGCGCAACAGGATGGCCAGCACCACGACACCCATCGCGTACGCGCCCACCCACTTGCTGCCGAGCGCGAGTCCGAGCAGGATCCCGACCAGTGGCAGGACCAGGGCCACGGCCAGCCGTCGTTTCCAGATGCCGAGATAGAGCGGCACGAAGAGCACCAGCGCGAGCACGATGAACGCGGCGACGTAGGTGTCGTTCATGGCGATGCGCGAGTTGGCGAAGGCCATCCCCTCGACGAGGGTGAGCAGCGCGGCGAGCAGCCCGATACTCCGACGGCGGAAGAAGAAGCGCGCCAGCAGGTAGATGCCGGCCGCCATCAGCGCGCCCATGATCACGCCCGGCAACCGCCACGCGAAGGCATGCGATCCGATGTCGACACTGGCCATCGAGCCGGTGGCCGAGAAAGCGAGCAGATCCTGGCGATCGTCGGCCGGGCGATCGGGTTGGATGTCCATGACCACGGCGCGTGGATCGAACGGCAGGCGGGCGTCGGCGTAGACGGCATTGCCGTGCGTTTCCACCACGTAGACGGTGTTGGCCGTGCCATCCGGCGTCAGACCCAAGACGTGGATCATGTTGCTCGAGGCGTCGAGGTAAACGTCGCGGATGACGCCGGGCATGGTCAGCGCCTGGCCCGCGCTCGGCCCGGTGCTGCGGATGGCGATGGGCACGAGGTCACTCGCTGATGCCGCGTACACCGTCGGCACGTTAGCGTCGCCGCAGCCGCAGTTCGAATCAAGGACGAGGCCGGTGACCGGTGCGTCCGTATCGACCGTCTGGAGCGAATCGAGCGAGACGGTATCAAGGACGGTCACGCCCGCCGTGCCGCCGACCGCGACCGTGGGGCCCGACTCGATCGAGGTGCCGGCCAGGGTCCCAGCGTCGATGCTGTTCTGCAGGGTCGTCGTCGTGGCGTCATCGACATACGCGGCGACCGTGACCGGCCGCGTCGCGGCCGTCAGCAGGGCACTGATCCGATCCGGGTCGTCGCCGAGGATGTCGGCCAGCTGCGTCGCGAGCTTCGTGACGTCGGTGACCTGCGCAGGGTCGACCACGATGCGACTGGCCGACGGTGCGCGGGACACCGCCGCGGCGCCATCGACGTTCGTCTCGCCGGTCTGGTCACCGGTCACGCCATCAAGGCTGACCAGCTCGCCGTTCGAAGCCAGGGCGATGAGCGAACCGTCGCTCGCCTCCAGGCTCCTGACCTGATCGGCCTTGCTCGGCAGCGTCGCGAACGAGGTCGGCAAGGGCAGCGCGTGACTGGCGTCGCGTCGGAGATCGTCCAACTGGAGCGTGGAGAAAGACCACACCGTGCCGCCCGCGTCGGCAGCGAACAGCGTGTGGCTGCCCTCGTCCACCGCCACGGCCTGCGCGGCGATGGGCAACGTGGCCACGAGGTCACGCTCGGCGAGGTCGTAGACGCGGACGTCCGAACCGGTCGCCAGGTAGAGCCGATCCCCGTCTCGCTCGCTGGCGTCGTCCGCCGGGCTCCAGCGTGTCTCGAGCGCGGCGTCGGTGACGTCTGCGCCCAGATCGGCGGTGGCCGTCACCTGGTCGTCGCCGAACAGGATCAGGCCGATGGCTATGCTGTACTTGGCGATGTGCGGGTGCGTGAACTCGTAGATGGAGTGCGGCTCGCCATAGCGCCAGTCCTGGAGGAACTCGGTCGCCGTCCGCGCGTGATAGACCTCGTCGAAGTGCATGTCGAACGGCTCGCCGAGGCGATAGGTGCGCAGCGCCATGGCGGCCACGACGACGAGGATGACGATGAACAGGTCGAGCTTGTCCAACCGGCCGACCGGTTCGTGATCCAGCTCCTTCGAGCGATCGCGGCGCAGCATCGGCACGCGCAGCTTCCCCTCGAACCACCGCAGGACGCTCGATCCCTCGTTGTCCAAGACGACTGGCGGCAGGTCGCCAAGTGGCGCCACGGCTGATGCGGCCGACCCCGTCGATGCGTCCAGCGCCGAGCCCGGCCACAAGGCGGGCCCGGTTCCGGCGGCCGCGCCAGCAGCGGCATCGCCACCGTCGGCGTCCAGTGGATCTCTGGCGGGTGGCGGGACGGCACTGACGCCGCCCGCCATCACCACGCGTGCCAGCGGGTCGGGATGCGCCACCGCCGAACGTCGCATCTGCCAGGCCACGAAGATGAAGACACCGGTCTGGAGGAGCACGCTGGCGACGATCCACGGGAACGTCCGGAAGGTATCTCCGTAGGGCAGCCCCTGCAGGTTGTCCGTGCCGTAGCCGCTCGTCAGCAGGATGCCGTGCAGGTTGATGAACGAACCGACGGCCATCGCCACGAGCGCCGTACGCCAGCGCTGGGCGGCTACGGCGAGCAGCGGCAGGAAGGCGAAGACAGGGAAGGCGTAGCGCTCGTGGACGCGAGTGGGCAGGATGAAGAAGCAAAGGCTGAGGAATGCGGCCACCACCACGATCGACCACCGGTCGGCCCGCCAGAGCAATCGGAAGAATCCGACCAGGAACCCGATGACCAGCAAGGCGGTGCCGATGCCGAAGCCCGAGATCGGCCCGAGCAGACCCACGAGATCGTTGGACCAGCCCCCGCCAGACGCCAGCGGCGCCGCACCGCCCGAGCCGATGAGCGCCCACGGGTTGTAGGCGTTGGTCGACAAGTAGGTGTATTCGCTGGCCGTCCGCCCGATGAACACCGCGAAGCTGATGGGATCGAACCCGAACGGCACGATGATCGCCAGCAGGACGACGAACCCGACCAGTGCGCTCGAGAGCAGCCGCGGCCAGCCCTGTTCGTTGACGAGCCAGTCAGCGAGGCGCCCCGGAAGCCGCGGCCGGTGACGCGGACCGGTACCCGGTGCCAGCAGGTGCCGGCGCAGCAGCACCGCCGCCACGATGGGCAGCATCACGAGGCCGAACTGTGGCTTGATGGTCAGCGCGAGGACGGCACCGGCCGTAGCGCCCTCCGAGTGGCCGCGCAACAGGAGGGCGAGGGTCACCAGCATCACGAGCGCGCCTACGGCGTCGGTCTGGCCCCAGATCGCCGAGTCGTACCACGTCACCGGGTTGAACAGGTAGATGGCCGCGGCGATCAGCCCGAGCCGGACCGCGTTTCGCCCCGGGACCGAGGACCAGCCCTTGACCATCCGATACAGCAGGTACCCGATGGCCAGGTCGGCCAGCATCGCTGGGAGCTTGATGAGCGTCGTGTAATCGGTGTCCGTGCCGATCCCGAGGTTGCGCGCAGCCTGGGCGATGAGGCCGAGGGGCCACAGGACGTACAGGTACCCAGGCGGGTAATCGGCGAAGTTGACGTTGGCGTAGAAGCCGCCCGGACCGAAGTGGGCCATCGCATCGGCCCAGCCCTTGTACGAGCTGATGTCCGACCCGAAGCCCGATCCGGGGAAGAGGATGTATGCGATAGTGAAGCGAAGGGCGAATCCCGCCAGCAGCAGCAGGGCGATCGCCGGGATCGTGCTGAGCGCTCGAGGCGGGCGTCCGGACGCCCCGGGGACGCGATCGACTCCACGCGCCGGGGTCGAAGTCAACGCCGACCGGCCTCCAACGGGAAAGCGATGAGGTGACCGGCAGTATAGAGGATGGGGCGTCGGGAACGGGCCGGGCGGGCGTCCTCGATCGCATCCATCCGGCGTGGATCGGCTTGGGACTGGCCCTGGTCGCGCTTGTCGTCTACATCCTGTGCAACCCGGCGCGGCAGAACTTCTACGACCACTTCGTGTGGCAGGCGGACGCCTGGCTGCACGGGCGCGCGGCGATCACGTGGCCGGTCTCCGACGGGCCCTTCACCAACGCCTATTTCCAGGACGTCTACCCGTGTTCCGCGACCGGCCCGCCGCCGCTGTGCGACCCGAACGGCTACGGGTTGCTGCCGTTCCCGCCGCTGCCGGCGGTCGTGCTGCTGCCGTTCGTGGCGCTCTTCGGGCTGGCGACGAACGCGGCGCTGGTCGCGGCAGTCCTCGGTGCGATCAATGTCGGGCTGTGTTGGCGGATGGTCACGCGCGTCACCGAGCGTCGCGGCGCGGCCGTCCTCGCCACCGCGTTCTACGGCTTCGGCACGGTGGCGTGGTACGCGGCGATGCTGGGCAGCACCTGGTTCCTCGCTCACGTCGTGGCCTCGACGTTCCTGTTCATTGGCATCACTGCTGCTTTGGACGCCGAGGCGAGGCAGCGGGTTTCCGGCGGCGTTCGACTGATCCTCGGGGTCATCGATCCGCGCCAGTTCCTGGCCGGCCTTCTGTTCGGGATGGCGGCCACGGCGCGCCTCACGACCATCCTCGGAGCGCCGTTCTTCGCGTTCGTTGGCGGCGGCGGGAACCTCTGGCGGCGAGCCTTCTCGGCGGCGCTCGGTGCCGCCATCCCGGTGGCGATGCTGCTCGGGTACAACGTGATCACGACCGGCCATCCCTTCCACCCCGGCTACGACTACCTGGCGCGCACGGAGTACCACCCCAAAGCCGACTTCTATCACGCTGACTGGGCCATCGAAGACCCCCGCTACGTGATCCAGAACGCGCAGATCCTGTTCCTGTGGCCGCCGCAGACGCCGGCCTCGTCCGACCCGGTCTGCACCGACCCGAACGACCCGAACTACCACCCGCCTCCGACCGGCCTCGGCATCATCTTCGATCCGACCTGTCCGATCCTCCGCCCCGACCCTCTGGGCATGAGCCTGTTGCTGACCAGCCCGGCCTACCTCCTGGCCATCCCGCCACTCATCGGGCTGCGGCGACGGAAGCGTCGCCTGGTGGTCGGAGCCGGGCTGGCGGTCGGTGCCGTCGCGCTCGTCAACCTGATGCACTTCAGCCAGGGCTGGGTCCAGTTCGGCTATCGGTTCAGCAACGACTTTGCGCCGTTCGCGATGATCGCCGTGGCACTCGGCATCGCGCGGCTGCGGTCGCGCTGGTTGGCCGTGGCCCTGGTCGTGGCCTCGATCGTCATCAACGCGTGGGGCGTCTATTGGGGCGTCACGCTGGGCTGGTAATCGAGGCGCAAGGATCGCGCCCTACAATCGGCCAGTGTCCTCTCACCGCGTGCCCGCCCTCTCCTACTTCTTCCCCGCCCACAACGAGGCCGACAACCTCGACCCGCTGGTGGCCGAGGCGCTCGAGGCGCTGCCGCAGCTGGCCGACCGCTTCGAGATCATCTGCGTCGATGACGGCAGCCGTGATGGCACCGCCGAGATGGCGGACCGCTTGGCGGCCGAGCACCCCGACGTCGTGCGCGTCGTCCACCACGCCACCAACCGGGGGTACGGCGGGGCGTTGCGCAGCGGGTTCGGGGCAGCGCGCTTCGACCTCGTCGCGTTCACCGACGGCGATCGCCAGTTCCGCGTGGCCGATCTCGGCCGCCTGCTGGACGCGATGGCCACGCCGCTGAGCGCCGGTACCTCGGGCACCTTGTCCGCGTCGGATGTCGTGGTCGGCTATCGGCTGAAGCGCGCCGATCCGCCCGTCCGACTGGCCTATGCGCGGGTCTATCGTGCCTGCCTGCGACTCTTCTTCGGTCTGCGGCTGCGCGACGTGGATTGCGCATGCAAACTCTTCCGGCGCTCGGCGTTGACCGACATCCGCGTGGCGTCATCGGGGGCGTTCCTCTCCGCCGAGCTGCTGATCAAGCTCAAGGAGTCGGGCGCGGCGATCAGCGAGGTCGGCGTGCCGCACTATCCGCGCACGGCTGGGCGAGCATCGGGCGCGGACCCACGCGTCGTGGCGACCGCAGTGCGCGACTTCTGGGTGCTCCGGCTGCGCCTGTGGGCGAACCGCCGGACGGCGATGCGCCGCGGCGAGCCGGTCCTCGCCGTGGCATCGACCGGTCCGGCCTGATCGACCCCCGGCGTGGCCTACACGGGCTCGCCGTCCTCCGGCGGCGGACTGACGTCGTGGTCGAGCGAGTTGACGAACTCGCGGAAGACCGAGAGCTTCTCGTCCTCGTCGATCTCCGGCACCACGCCGGCACGCTCGAGGACCGCGTCGGTCGCGTAGATCGGGACGGACGCCCGGATGGCGAGCGCGATGGCGTCACTCGGTCGAGCGTCGATCTCCTTGACCTGGCCATCCAACTCCAGCACCAGCCGGGCGCGGAACGTTTCGTCGGCGAGGTCACTGACGACGACGCGCTTGACGACGACGCCCAGCCGTTCGAGCGTCTGAGCGAACAGGTCGTGGGTGAGCGGGCGCTCGGGCGAGACGCCCTGGAGTTTCATGGCGATGGCGTTGGCTTCCCACGGACCGATCCAGATGGGCAGGTAGCGGTCGCGTTCAGCTTCCTTGAGGATGACCACGTGCTGCGACGAGAGCATGTGCACGCGGACGCTCTCGACGACCATCTCGGTGAAGCCGACCGCCATGTCCCGATTCTAGCCCCGGGCTGTGCTCACGGCGTGGACGATGGCGCGGGCGTCACACAGCCCGGCGGCTTGCCGTTCGGTCGACAGGTCGGAGCCGCGGACGAGGCGCTCGGCGAGGGGCTGACCGTCACGCTCGGCGTCGGCGTCGGCGCGGGCGCGACGGGCGCATCCACAAGCTGGGCGCTCATCAGCGCGTTGCCGGTGACCCAGTAGACGGTCGGGGCGCCACCCGATGGGGTCGCCGAGCCCGACGGGGACACGGATCCGGCCGGCGAGGGCGTCGCCGTCGCCCCGGGTGCGACCGTCGGCTCGACCACGTACATGCCACGCAGGTCGGTCATGTCGGGCGACCCCGGCGCGGGAAGCCACTGGTCGACGTAGGACCCGTCGGACTTGTTGAAGACCAGCAACCGACCGTAGGTCTTGTCCCAGACATAGAGTCGGCCACTGCCCGGGGCGCCGGTGCCGTCAAAGAGTGCGTAGGCGTGGCCCACGCGCAGATCGCCGTCGTCGGGCGGGACGGCCAGTGTCCAGCCCTGGAGGACGCTGCCGAGATGGTTGTTGATCACGGTGTCGGTGGTCAGCGCATAGATGTTGCCATCGACGGAGATCCCCAGGAAGTTCGCCACGTCGGCGTTCGGAGCCAGGAAGAAGTCTGTCGGTGGCGAGAAGCCACCGCCATCACCGGTAGGCGGATAGCGGAGGATCTGCTGCTGGGTCGGGTCGGGGACATACAGGTTGTACTGGCTGCTGTCCGTGGAGCCTGTCCCGGCGAACGTCGCGATGTCCGGCGAATCCGTCCCCCACGGAGCGGTGACCGTCAGCGCCCCGAGCGTGCCGCCACCCGACTGGTCCGAGGGCCGCCACCGCCACAGCTTGTTCGAGATGTCATAGATGAGCAGGTCGGGACCGCCGACGCCGAGCATCATCGGCGTCGTGATGAACTGGCTGCCTCCGTCGCCGGCCTTGACCACGACGACGGACGCGCCCGTCTTCGGGTCGATGCGCACGACGTTCTTGGCCCCCCGTTCATCGACGTAGGCCGCACCGTCGGGACCCTGCACCAGGTCCACCGGATCGGGCGAAGCGTTCGTGCTACTTGTCAGTTGCGCGACCATCGTCGTCGCCATGAAGTGCGTGCCGTAGACCGCGTCGAGGTCGGTCGAGATCCGGGCACGAAGCGACGTGACCTCGGCGGGTGGGAAACTGGGCGTCGCTGCCGCGCGCGCCAGGTCCTGCCACGCCTTCTGGAGCTCCTGCTTGGCCTTGGTCGGGTTGGTCGAGACGAGGTCGTTCTGGTCAACGTCGTCCACGCCCGCCTTGGCGTCGCTGTAGGCCGCCTCGCCCTGGGTGACGGGCGTCACGTGATCCTCGTGGAACTGTGGGATGAGCGCGTATCCGACGCCGGACAGGAAGATGATGCCCAGAAAGGCGAGCAGGGCGATGGCCGCCCGGCGCTGCGATTCTCGACGCGAGACACGTGGACTGATGCGGCGGTACTGCGAGCGCCGCCCCGGGATGAGATCGGCCAGCCGATCGGTCATGCCGCCGACCGCGTTTCCGACCGCGTGGCGCGCCCCGCCGGCCCGGCTGCCGACCGCGGCGATGGCCGCTCGACTCCCGGTGGCAGGCACCAGGTCCGGATCCGGCTCCGGTGCCTCGGGCATCGCCACCGGCACGAGGCGATGAGCGTTGCGCGGGGCGCCGACCTCGCTCGCCTCGATGGCCAGGACGGCATCGGAGCCCTCACCGCCGGCGGCCACGAACAGGTGGTGGAGATGCTCCACGGCCGACTGTGGGTGGAGCGTCACGACCGCGTTCTTGAGCTCCTCGGTGCCGACGACCTCGGTCAGGTCGCGCGACACGAGGAGGAGCGAGTCGCCGACCGCGAACTCTCCCCGCCAGACGTCCAGGCGGATGCCGTCCGTCGTTGGCAGGCCGGGTCCCGAGTGCACTTCGGGCATCAGCAACCGAGCGGCACGTACCAGGTACGCCTCGGCCGGGCCGGTCGTGGCGACATACAACTCCGTGCCGCGGATGATGGCCAGCGCGACGCCGACCGATCCCGGCTCCACGCCGTGGCCTTCGCGGCCGCTCTTGAGGCGCTTCTCCGCGCTCCGGAACGCCTTCTCGAGGCAGATCGGGATGCCCGCCGATTCGTCGTAGTAATACTCGCGCCGGATGGTGTCGGCGACCAGCGCTGTCGCATCGCGCGCTCGACCACCCGTCGTCGATGCGCTGACGATCAGGTAGAGGTTGCCCTTGGTGCGCGACTTGGATCCGGTCGCCGGCTCCGTGACAGAGAGGCTGTCGGACGAAGAGGAGAGCCGATCATGCTCGGCGACCAAGCCGTACTTGAGGTTGAGGCGGGTCGACATCGGCTGCCGAGTCTACACGTCAGCGCGGTCGGACCGTGATGCGCAGCTCCAGCAGGCGCGAGCCGCCGGGAGCGGCGGCGAACTGGCTCAGCAGCTGGTCAGAACGAAGCCGCAACTCCTGCGCGACGATCGGACTGGCGGCGCTGACGAGGAGCGCCGGGGGGCGGATGGCGATCAGCCTCGAGGCGCCGGCCGCCGCCGGGACGTGCTCGGCCACCAGGTGCTCCCAGCTGCTCATGGCCCGCGCCAGGCGAAGTTCCTCGTCGAGGCCGAATTCGGCGGCGATGGTCGGCAGGACCTCGGAAAGGCGGCGCATCGGCCGCTTGCGATCGTTGGTGGCCATCAACCGACCCGCTCCAGGCGGCCCGGCTCGACGCGCCAGGCGGTCGAGGCCGCCACGAGGCGGGGATCGAGATCGTCGAGCGTGGTGGTGCTGATGAAGGCTTGTGGCAACTCACCGATACGACGGACGAGATGGGCTCGCCGCTCCGGGTCGAGCTCACTGAACACGTCGTCGAGCAGGAGCAACGGCGGGCGGCCATCGCGCCGCGCCAACAGGTCGAGCTGGGCGAGCTTGAGCGCCAGGATCGCCGTGCGCTGCTGGCCCCGAGACGCGAAGCCGGCCAGGTCGCGTCCATCGAGTTCGAAGGCCAGGTCGTCGCGGTGCGGCCCGACCAGCGTCGTACCGTTCCAGAGTTCCTTCTCCGACGTGTCGGCCAGCCGCCGGCGCAGCGCCGCGGCCGGATCCTCGCCATGAGCCATCGGCGCATTGGTGACATACCGCAGGGTCAGTCGTCCCTCGCCGGGCGCGATCTCAGCGTGAGCCGCGCCGAGCGGATCGGCCAACGCCTCGAGCGCGGCGAGCCGCCACGCCACGATCCGACCGCCCTCGGTGACGATGGTGTCGTCCCAGTAGGGCAGCTCGTCCGGTCGTGCCTGTCCCTCGCGGATGCGACGCAGCAGGTTGTTGCGTTGCTGGAGCGCGCGTGCGTAGGTGGCAAGCCGCGCCGCTGCCTCGGGCTCGCGCTGCGCGACGAGCGTGTCGAGGACCGTCCGGCGGAGTGACGGCGAGCCGACCACCAACAGCATGTCCTCGGGCGCGAAGAGCACGGCGCGCAGTGCCTCGAAGAGCGCGGTCGGGCGGCGCGGCACGCCATTGACCCGGACCCGCTTGCGCGATGCCGCAGAACCGGGCCTGGCGAGCACCACCTCGACGACATCGTCGCCCCGTTCGGCACTCGATACCGTCGCCTCGAGGCGCGCGAAGTCCGACCCCCAGGCGATCAGGTCGAGGTCGGCGATGGTGCGATGGGAGTGCCCGGCGGAGAGCACCACGATGGCCTCGAGCAGGTTCGTCTTGCCCGCCGCGTTCCGCCCCACGATGATCTGCGGGCCGGCCGGGAAGGAGACATCGAGCTCGACGTAGCTCCGGAAGCCGACCAGGGTCAGCCGTTCGACGCGCACGGTTCGAACCGGCGCCAGGATCCGGGCTTAGGACGGCGTGCGGACGGGCATGATGACGTGGACGTAGTCCGGATCGTCCATCGGCTTGATCACGCCAGGCGAGAGCGGCCCCGAGAACTCGAGTGCCAGCTGGTCGGCATCGATGTTCTGGAGCGCCTCGGTCAGGTAGCGTGCGTTGAACGCGATGGTGACCGCGTCGCCCTCGATGGCCGCCTCCACCTCGCCCTCGGCGTCACCGACATCCGCGGCGGCGGCGATGGTGATGCCCGCGCTGCCATCCTCTCCGAGGCGCAACCGGATGACGTTGGCAGCGGAACTGGCGATGAGCCCAGACAGGCGGACCGCTTTGAGCAAATCCTCGCGATCGACCACCGCGCGGCTGGCGTGCGACCCGGGCAGGACCTGCTGGTAGTTCGGGAATTGCCCATCGATGAGTCGGCTGACGAGCTCCGTGCCCTCGACATGGAAGAGCACCTGGCTCTTGGAGCTGGCGAGCATGATCTCGACCGGGTCGTCGGTGTCACCGAGGATGCGCATCAGTTCCTGGTACGAACGGGCGGGCACGACCAGCGTCGTCTCCTCGACCGCGTCGAGGATGGGCAGGCTCTTGACCGCGATGCGGTAGTTGTCGGCCGCGGCGAGGGTCAGCCGGTCACCCACGAACCTGGTGAGGACGCCGGTCAGGATGGGCCGCGCTTCCTCCGTGGCGGCCGCGAACGCCACTTCGGAGAGCGCCTGGCGCATCAGCTTCTGCGAGACGCGCGTGGTCGGCCGGTCGCCGGCAGCCGGGATGACCGGGAATTCCTCGGCGTCGATGCCTCGCAGGTGCGTCTGGTAGCGGCCGGCCTTGATGAACAGGGTCGTGCCATCGACCTCCAGGTCGACGCGCTCACCGGCGGGCAGGCCGCTCACGACGTCGGTGATGAGGCGGGCCGGCACGGTCAGGGCACCGTCCGTGTCGATCTTGCCCGGCACCCACGACGTGATGCCGATCTCGAGGTTCGTGGCGGTCAGCTTCAGGCCGGCATCCTCGGTCCGGAGGAGGACGTTGGCGAGGACCGGAAGGGTGCTTCGCGTGCTGACGGCGCGACTCACGACCCCGAGGCCGCGAGCCAGGTTCTCCTGCATGACCGATAGCTTCACGTTGGTTGTGCTCCCTCGGCTGCGTGGGCGCTGGCGGTCCGTCCACAGATCGGGCGCGTGGTGGTTCTCGAGAGATAAGTATCTTCGATACTCGTCACCATCATCATGGTGTTGATGGTGGGGATGATGCACCCCTCGTCACGCTCACGTCGCGCTCTGGCGACGGCATCGCGACGGTGGACGACCGAACCGCCAGCGGGGACACGCGGTGGATGCCGGAGCCGTCGGTGTGGATGGAGCGGTGGCGGTGGTCCGCATCGTGCACCCTCCGTCCACCGGCCGTACCCGACCGCCGTAGTCGGCACGACGACGCGTCAGTCGGCGTAGATGAGTTCCCGGACGGCCGCCAGCTCACGCCGCAACTCCTCGTTCTCGCGGCTGGCACGCTCGATCTTGTCGCACGCGTGGAGGACCGTCGAGTGGTCGCGGTTGCCGAGTTCGGCGCCGATGCGCAACAGGGACACGTCCGTCTCAGCGCGCATCAGGAACATCGCGATCTGGCGCGGCGTGACGATGTTCCGGTCGCGCTTCTGGCCCTTGAGCGCGTCGAGATCGACGCCGTAGTACTCGGACACGGCCTGCGCGATGCGTTCCGGCGTCACCGCGCGCCGCTTGGGCTGGTACAGGACGTTCGATAGCACCGCCGCCGCCAGTTCGGTGGTGATCGGCATGCCGCTCATGTTCGCGTAGGCGACGACGCGGATGAGCGCGCCCTCGAGTTCGCGGATGTTGCTGGCCACCTTTCGGGCGACGAATTCGAGCGCCTCCCCCGAGATCGGCACGCTCTGTTCCTCGGCCTTGGCGCGCAAGATGGCGATACGCGTCTCGAGGTCGGGTGCGGTCAGGTCGGCGATGAGTCCCCACTCGAAGCGGCTGCGGAGCCGCTCCTCGAGCGTGACGATGCCCTTGGGCGGCCGATCGCTCGAGAGCACGATCTGCTTCCCGTCCTCGTGGATGGCGTTGAACGTGTGGAAGAACTCTTCCTGCGTCCGTTCCTTGTCGGCGATGAACTGGATGTCATCGATGAGCAGCAGGTCGATGCGTCGATAGCGGTTGCGGAACTCGTCGATCTTGCCCTGCTGGATGCTGGTGATGAACTCGTTGGTGAACTTCTCGCTGGTCGCGTAGACGACCTTCTTCCGCGGGAACCGCGCGATGACCTGGTTGCCGATGGCGTGCATCAGGTGGGTCTTGCCGAGGCCGACGCCGCCATACAGGAAGAGCGGGTTGTAGGCATGGCCAGGACGCTCGGCGACCGAGAGGCTCGCGGCGTGGGCGAGCCGATTGGCCGAACCGACGATGAAGCTCCGGAAGGTGTAGCGCGGGTTGAGGGTGGGCGCCGCGCCGTCACCGCCGACCCGACCAGGTTCGAGGCGGACCGGCGCCGGCGGTGCGGCGTTGTCGGGAGCCGCGGCTGCCAAGCCGTCGCGTACCTCGAAGTCGACGTTGACGCTGTAGCCGACGATGCGGGCGAGCGTCTGGCAGATCAGTGAGCGGTAGCGGCTCTCCAGCCAATCCTTGGCGAAACCGTTGGGGACCGCGACGCGGAAGCGGCTGTCATCGACCGACACCAGCGCCGTATCCTTGAGCCAGGTCTCGAAGTTGGCAGGGGAAAGAGAGACCTGAAGCTCACCCAGGGCAGCGCGCCAAACCTGCTTCGCGTCCATCGATGGCACAAGCCCCAGCTACAGGGATAGATCAGCGTCGCCGCTCGTTAACGGAGTCGGTGGCGAAGCCCGCGGAGGCTGGTCCGTGCCAGCCGGTTGGGCTCCGAATGGGCTCCCACCGGCACCCGTCGGGTACCGGGGCGGCATACGTTAGCGCGGTTCCGGGAAGCCCGCAACGCCAAACGCGCATACTCTCCCGGAGTATCGGCGGCGAGGCTGTTGGGACGGCGCTCGGCCGCGCGCCGTAGTATCCTCGACCCGACCGTCCGGCATACGGGGATGGGCATCACGCCATCGGCTATACTCCGCCGGACGTGGCGCGCCACGGCGCACCCGCGCGAAAATCGGGCCGCGGGACCTGCGCCCGGCGCGTTTTGCTTCCCCCACATGCGGGACCTCCGGGCACCGATCCCGGGACCTCCTCACAGGAACCTCCGAGGCCCACCGATGACCAAGCAAACGTATCAGCCGAAGAAGCGACATCGAGCCAAAGAACACGGCTTCCGGGCACGGATGAAGAGCCAGGGCGGTCGACGCGTCTTGGCTTCGCGTCGTGCCAAGGGCCGCCAGAAGCTCACGGCCTGAGCCGGCCGCGTCCGGCGCTCGGCCGATGGGCGAGCCGCTCGAGATGTTGCGCTCGACGAAGGATTTCGCGGCCCTGCAAGGCTCCAGCCGGAGTCGGGCACACCCGCTGCTGATCCTGCGCTGGCGCGACAACGGGCTCGGCCACGAACGGATCGGACTCTCCACCGGACGTCGAGTCGGCAACGCCGTCGTCCGCAACCGGGTCCGGCGGCGGCTGCGCGAGGTGCTCCGCCAGAGCGTTCATCGGCCGCTCGGAGGGTGGGACCTCCTGGTGGTCGCCCGGCCGGCGAGCGCGGCGGCAAGCTACATCGAATTGAAGGCCGCGATGGAGCGGCTCCTGGACCGGTTGGTCAAGGACGAAGGGAGCAGATCGACGTGAAGCGGATCGGAGTGGGGATGATCCGGCTCTACCGGATCGTCTTCGCCTGGTTGCCGTCGTCGTGTCGGTTCGAGCCGTCGTGCTCTCGTTACACGGAGCAGGCCATCATGCGCTACGGGCTCCTGCGCGGCAGCTGGATGGGGGCGCGCCGCATCGCGCGATGCCACCCCTGGAACCCGGGGGGCTACGACCCTGTCCAGTAGGCGCTCTCGACTGATCCTGACGTGCCTGCTCGGCGTCTTCGCGCTGCTGGCCGTGGCGGTGCCGGTCTTCGGCGTCGACCCGAGTGGCAGCCCGAGTACGAGCCCGACGGCGGTCGCCGCAACGCCCGGCCCGTCCGCCTCGCCGGCAGGTTCGCCCGCACCCTCGTCCAGCGTCGCCGCATCCGCCAGCATCGCGCCAGAGCCGAGTGGCTCGCACGCTCCGTGCCCGCTGCCCACGCCAAGCCCCACGCCGGTGCCGACACCGAGCCCATCCGCGGGCGCGTCGATCACGCCGGTCCCCTCGCCGACCATCACCGCGTCGGCCCTGCCGCACAACCTCTGTCCGGCGGTCCTCAACGGGGCCGACCCGATCAGCATCCTGGCCTGGCTGTTCACGCCGATCTTCCAGGCCATCTTCATGGTGATGGTCTTCCTCTACAACATCTTCGGCGACATCGGCATCGCCATCATCGTCCTGACCATCATCCTGCGGCTCATCACCTTCCCCTTGTTCCGCAAGCAGATCGTCTCGCAGCGTCGCATGCAGGCGCTCCAGCCGGAGCTCCGGGCGATCCAGGCGAGATACAAGGGGCAGCGCACGAAACTCTCCGAGGAGCAGATGCGGCTCTACCGCGAACGGGGCATCAACCCGGCTGCGGGCTGCCTGCCCTCGCTTCTCCAGCTCGCCCTGCTCATCCCGATGTACCAGGTCATCTCGAACGGCCTTCAGGCCCCGGACATCACCTCGATGCTCCAGGTCTTCGGGACGCAGGTCCTGCATGTCGCATGCCAGGCCCCCGGTGATATCACGCGGGCCTGTGTCAACCCGACGGTGACCTGGCTCGGTTGGCTGCCGGCGGCCTCGGGACAAGCCGGCCTCGATGCGCACAAGCCCGAGATCTTCCTGATGGTCATCCCGGGAGTCTTCGGGCTCAGCCTGCTGGCGCTCGTGTCGGCGCTGCTCCAGCTCGTCCAGACCCGGATGATGACCCCTTCGAGCGCCACGGCCGATCCGCAGCAGCGATCGCAGCAGCGCATCTTCCTGATCCTGCCGCTCTTCTCGCTGATCTACGGCTGGTTCCTGCCGGCTGGCCTCTTCCTCTACTGGATCACGACCACCCTCTTCTCGATCATCGCGCAGTACGTGATCGCGGGGTACGGTGGCCTGTTCCCACTCTTCGGCTGGACGCCGTCCTTGGCGCGGAACCACCAGCCTCCACCAGTCCCGTCCTTCAAGCCGCGCGTCGAGAACGGTACGAGCGCACCGGATGTCCCATCCATGCGCCGTAGCCCGACCGACCGCTCGGCAGGCACCATCAGGCCGACACGGTCCCGAGGACGGACCAGCCGGCGAGGGAGACGTCGATGAGCGAGTACCAGGAATTCACCGGCAAGACCGTCGAGGATGCCATCCGCCAGGCGCGCGAGGCGTTCGGGGTGAGCGGCCTCGCCGACCTCGATTTCGAGATCCTCACCCCGGGCAGCCGAGGGGTGCTCGGCATGGGCGCCGAGCAGGCACGCATCATCGCCGCGCCGAAGACGGCGTTGGGTGGCACCGCGCCGCGCCGCGAGGCCGCCGCGGCAGCACCGCTTCCCGCACCGAGCCAGGATCGTGGCGACCGTCCCAGCGGCGACCGTGATCGCGGCCCGCGCCGCGAGGGCGATCGTGACCGCAGCCGCGAAGGCGACCGAGACCGTGGCCGCACTCCGCGAGAGCACACCGCGCCGCCGCGCCAGACGCCCATCACCGACGAGCGTGCCTCGTCCGCGCCAGCGGGCTGGGGCGAGGTCCGTGGCCAGGACGCGGCGCCGACTCCCGCCCCCGAAGGCCCGACGCCGACCGCCGCCCAGCCCGCGGCCAGGATCTCGGCCAATGTCTCGGAACCCGTGGCGCCGCGCGGCCGCGGACCTCGCCGCGATGACCGCGACCGGCGCGAACCACGCCGTGAGCCACGCTCGGAAGACCGGCGTCCCCCGGCGCTCACGCAGCGCGATCAGGACGCTCTGGCCACGGCCCGGTCCTCGCTGAGTGCCGAGCGCGAGGAGATGCAGGCCGCCGAGGCGTCGCCGGAGGCGCTCGCCGCCGGCAAGGAGATCCTCGAGCGCCTGCTCGACCTGATGGGCTATCACGCGACCGTGACCATCACCGCCGGCGACACCTCCAAGCTCGACGTTGCGGGCGACGAATCGGAGAAGGAAGCGCTGGGGGCGCTGATCGGGCGGAAGGGCGAGCGACTGTCCGCGCTGCAGCACCTCGTCAACCTGATGCTCTCTCGTCGGATGGGCAGCTGGACGCGCGTCCTGGTCGACGTCGAGGACTACCGCGGACGGCGCGAGCGGCAGCTCGTCGAGATCGCCCAGCGTGCGGCCGACCGCGTCGTCGAGAGCGGCGCGATGCTCCAGCTGGAACCGATGCCCGCTCTCGAGCGGCGCTGGATCCACCTCGCGTTGCGCGGCCACGCGCGGGTCACCACCCAGTCGATCGGCGAGGAGCCGCAGCGTCGCGTGGTCATCCTGCGGCGGGACTAAGGGCCGATATGGCGTGCCGCCATAGGCGGCGTAGGATGCCTCTCCCATGACCATCGCCAGCGCCCCGACCCCGCCACCACTGCCTGCCGCCCGCCCCCGTCGACGGTCGGCCAAACGGTTCGCGCTGATCGCCTTTCTGGTGACCATCGTGGTCGGCGCGGCCGCTACCGTCGGCTCGGCAGTGGGCTACGCAGCCATCTACGACGGCCGCGTGATGCCCGGTGTCAGCATCGCCGGCGTCGACGTCGGCGGCCTCGATCCGACGGCAGCGGCGGCTCGCCTCGCCGCGTCGCTGCCCGACCCGACAGCGGGCACGCTGACCATGGTCGCCGGCGACCAACGGTTGGTCGTTCCCTACGCCGACCTGCAACGCCGATACGACACTGCGACCGCGGTGGATGCGGCCATGGCCGTCGGCCGCGCTGGTGGGCCGCTCGATCGTTCGGGCGACCAGCTGCGCACGTTGATGCACGGCGTGGACCTGCCGGTCGCCGTCGTCTACGACCCCACCGTCATCGACCGGCAAGCCGCCCAGCTGGCGGCCAGCGTGCAACGCGCCGAGATCGAGGCGAGCGCCGTCTTCAAGGCCGGTGCGGACGGAGCGGCGGCGTCATGGAAGGTGCGGCCGGCGGCTGCTGGCGCCGACGTCAGCGACGTCGCGCTGAGCGCCGCCGGGCGTGCCGCCGTCGACGCGCTGGGCACGACCACCGTCTCGACCCAGATCAGCGTGGCTCCCGTCATCACCGAACCGACCATCACCACGGACGAGGTACAGGCCGCGGTCACCCGGGCCAACGCGATGAGCTCGACAGACCTTGCCCTGGTCGATGGCACGACCACCTACACCATCCCGGCCGGGACGTTGCAGAGCCGGCTGACCCTCGGCCCATCCGCCGATGGGAGCTACTCGGCCACCCTGGATACGGCCGCCATCACAGCGGCGCTGCCGCCGCTGCTCGCCGCGGTCGCTAAGGCTCCGGTCGAGGCCAGCCTGGCCTTCGCGGCCGGCAACACCGTCGTCGCGGTACCGGGCCAGCCCGGGCGCGCCCTCGATATCGGCGCAACGGTCGCCGCGGTCGTGGCTGCGTTGTCCGCCCGCGCCGCGGGGACCCTCACCGACTCGGTCGATGTGGCCACCGCCGTGGTCGACCCGACGTTCACGACAGCGCAGGCTGAGGAGGCGGCGCCGCGGGTCGTGATGGTCTCCCATTGGATCACTCACTTCATCCCGGGCGTCTCCAACTTCTTCGGCCACAACATCAGCGTGCCGACCACGGCGCTCGACGCGCAGGTCCTCGGGCCAGGCGATTGGTTCGATTTCTGGAAGGCCATCGGCGTAGTCAGCAAGGCGACCGGATATGGTCCCGGTGGCGCCATCATCAATGGCCATAGCCGGCCCACCGGCGCCCTCGCCGGCGGGATCTGCTCGTGCTCGACGACCATCTTCAACGCGGCGCTCCGCGCCGGCCTCCAGATGGGCGCTCGTCGCAATCACTACTACTACATCGACCGCTACCCGGTCGGGCTGGATGCCACCGTCTTCAAGTCATCGGGCGGGTCGACTCAGACGATGCGGTTCCGCAACGACACTGCGTACCCCGTCCTGATTCGCGGCATCAACGGCCCGGGCACCGTCCGCTTCGAGATCTGGACCGTCCCGACCGGCCGCACGGTCACCTTCACCGACCCGATCATCAAGGACCGCACGACGGCCCACGACACCATCGAATACACCGACCGACTTGCGCCCGGCGCGACACGGCGGATCGAGTACCCCACCAACGGCTTCAGGGCCTGGGTGACGCGCACGGTCACCGACGCCAGCGGTGCCGTCGTCCACACCGACACGTTCTACTCGAATTACTCGGCGGTCGATGGCGTGACGCTGGTCGGTCGCTCCCCGGGCGACCCGCCGTCGGGCACCGTCGTGGTGGTGCGGTAGGCCTAGCCGAGTTCCTGCTCGAGGGCATCCTCGAGCTGCGGATAGCGGAAGCGGTAGCCTGCCGCCAGCGCTCGGGCCGGCCAGACGCGGCGACTGCCGAGCACGAGGGTCGACTGTCCACGCGGGAAGGCCAGCCTGAATGGCCAGCCGGGGGTCGGCAGAAAGCTCGGGCGATGAAGCACCCGCCCGAGCGCCCTGGCGAAGTCGGCCTGCTGGCGGGGGTCGGGCGCGGCGACGTTGATGGGGCCATCGATGGCGTCATCGTCGAGGGCCCAGAGCACGATCGCTACCACGTCGTCGATGTGGACCCAGCTGACCCACTGGCGACCGCCGGCGATGGGACCGCCGACGAACAGGCGGAATGGCAGGGCGAAGCTGCGCAGCGACTTCGCCTCGCGTGATAGGACGACGCTGAAGCGCGGCCGTACGACGCGAACGTCGAGTGCCTCGGCCTTCACCGCGGCGTCTTCCCAGGCCACGCACAGGTTCGCAAGGAAGGTCGTCGCGGGTTCGGTCTCCTCCGTCGCCGGGACGGCATCGCGGCCGTCGTAGCGATCCGTGCCAGAGACGCTGACCAGCACCCTCGGGCGACGTTCCGCGGGCACCATGGCCATCGCCCCGACGATCGCCGTGGTCGCGGTCACGCGGCTGTCGACGAGCAGCCGCTTCCGCGCCGCGGTCCATGGCCAGTCGCCGATGTTCGCGCCGGCCAGGTTGACCACGCCGGCCGCGCCATCGAGTGCCTTGACCCAGTCGGCCGAGAGGTCGTGAGGATCCCAGGCAACGACGCGTGCGCCGGGCTGGACGCGATCGGCCTTCGCCGCAGGGTCGTGGCTCAGCACCACGACCTCATCGCCGCGTTCGACCAGGGCGGCCACGATGTGCCGGCCGATCATGCCCGTCCCGCCGGTGATGACGATCCTCATGAGGCGATGTCTTTCTTATGTGCTACTGGGACGTAGCCAGTATGAGCGGATCAAAGCCGGCGGTCAAGACGCCGCTCGGCCGGCCGACATGCGGAAGAGCCCCGGTCCGCGCTCGGGCACCGGGGCTCTTCTTGATGGGTTGCGAGAGGTCAGGAGATACGCTCGAGCGCCATGACCGGGATGGTCCGGCTGGTCTTCCGCTCGTAGTCGGCGAAACCCGGCATCACCTTGGCCTGGCCGTCGTACAGGCGTCGGCGCTCCGCGCCGTGCACCTCGGTCGCCCGGACCTTGAACGTGTCGGGCCCGACCTCGATGGTAGCCGTGGGGGTAGCGAGCAGGTTCCGGTACCACGCTGGATGCGTGTCCGCGCCACCCTTGGAGGCGATGATCACGTAGCGATCGCCGTCGCGCGTGTAGGCGAGCGGATTGGTGCGCAGCAACCCGGTCTTGCCACCGACCGTGGTCAGTAGCAGCAGGTCCTTGCCCTGGAACGGGCCGCTCGGCATTTGGCCGGCATTGGCGCGGAAGTCGTTGATGATGCCGTGGTTGAAGTCGCTCATGCCCACACTGTAACAGGAAATGATTGCTTACGCAATAGTTGCGCGTAAACGAAGGACCGCACGCCGATTGCCGAAGCAACATCCCTTCCGAACGGCACCAAGGGGTCTATGCAGGAAAGCGTTGGGCCGGTACCGTTGAAGCACCGGGCACGACCGCCCGCGATGAAAGGCCACCGTGGCGATCTGGCGAGGGATGGTCGGCTCCGCACTCGTCATCGTCTTGTCCGCGTGCACGTCAGCGCCGGTCCCTGAGCCAGCCGCAACGTCGACCCCTGCGCCGCCGCCGTCCCCTTCACCGTCGGTGCCCAGGATCCCGACCGCGTCACCGAACGAGTCGTCAACGGCCTCCGCGTCGGCGCGGCCGACCCCGACGCGGTCGCCGACACCGTCGTCCACGCCGCTTCCAACCTCCACCCCAGTGCCACCTCCGCTCAGGGCTCGCTTGCCATCCACCCGGTTCGAAACCGGTCGGACCCTGCGGATGGGCACCGAGTCCGCCCAGATCAGCGGTTCCCTGCAGTTCTCGCTGGGCCCGAGCGACCTGACCTCGCTCTGGCCGGTGGGCCCCATGGCTCCCGGCGATGAACCCGACTGGGACCTTTCGAGCCCGCCGTCCCTCCTCATCGAACAGGACGGCGCGACCGGGGATGAGGGCATCCTGTCGGATGCCGATCGGCCTGGGATCTGGGTCGCCGAAGTGAACGGCGACGCTGGCCAGGCGACTCGTATCGCGACGGATACGCTCGATCCGGTGATCGACCAGACGGGCGACAGGATCGTCTTCACCGACTCCATCGACCACAAGACCCTGACGGCCGTGGCCCGTGACGGAACGGTCCTGGGCAGCGTCGCCACCATGGACGAGTTCCCGACCGCTGCGTGGCTGAGGGATGGCTCGGTCGCGTTCGTCGACGGCGGCGACGTGCGCATCTGGGACCTGATGACGGGGACGACACGACCGCTGGTCCCCATCCCGACGGTCGACTCTGGCTACGAGGTCGCGGCCCTGGGTGACTTGGTGGCCGCTGGGCCGTACAAGGGAGGGCAGATCGAACTCATCCGCCCGAGTGACAGCACCGTACTGGCCTCCTGGAACGATGGCAGCGACAACGGCAACGACTTCGCGATGGAACTCAGCGGCGATCGTTTCCTGACGGCGCGGGGCCTGGATGGGCCACAGATGGTGCTGGAACTGCGGAGCGCCGTCGATGGGCACGTCATCGCATCGTGTCGACAGTCGGAGTTGCAGTACTTCGCCGGAGCGGTCTGGATCTCCGACGACCTGATGATCGTCGGCATCGACCCGACCGGCACGCAGGTGGAAACCGAGTGGTGGCTCGTGAGCGCTCGCTCGCTGGCCGATTGCTCACCGATCCGCGGTTACTCGGAGCGGCTGTTCGACACGTCAGACCCAGCCCTGGAACCGCGCCGCATCGAGCCGTTCGTGCCGCACCAGTGGCAATCGGTGCAAATGGGCGACCAGCTCATGGCGGCCAACGAAGATGGGCTGGTCGCGGTGATGTCGATCGGTTCCGACCGCCCCTGACGCAGCCCGGGCGCACGCCCCGCGGCCACCGTGGAACTCATGGTGGAGATGGGGGAGAGTCGAACTCCCCGTCCAGAACCTTCGGCCGAAGACCACTACGAGCGTGTCCGATGATTTGTCGTCGATCCCGGCGTCTGGCATCGGCACCATCCACCGGGCTCCAGTCACGTCCCCTTGCGGGCTTTACTCCGGACTACGCGACGCTACTCCAGAGCGCACCTCCGCTGAATGACGCTTCCACAGTCCACGGAGGCGAGACTGCTTCCACGCTCACCTTACTGCCTAAGCAGCGAGGGCGAGAGTCGACTGACGATTGCCAGTTACTTCTTTTGCTGCCGGTTTAACGAGGCCTGACAGCACCTCGGCTCGCGTTCTTCGGGGTTGGGGCCCTGTCGAGACCACGCATCCCCACGAACTTCAATCCTAGCACGAGCTCTTTCTGGCTCCACGTGGGCGACAGGAGCAACAGCCGGCCCGATGGGCCGCGGCACGGCCAGACGTCAGAACCCGCCATCCGCCATCATTACGACATGGGAGATCTGCGACTCGGGATCCTGCTCTGGAGCCAGGTGGCCAGCTGGCGGGAGATGCTCGATGGGGCGAAGACTTGCGAGCGGCTCGGCTATGACTACATCTGGACGTGGGACCACCTCTACGCCATCTTCGGCGACCCATACCAGCCCATCTTCGAGGGCTGGTCGGTGCTTGCGGCGCTGGCCATGGCGACCGAACGGGCTCGACTGGGCCTGATGGTGGGCGCGAACACGTTCCGCAACCCGGGCCTGGTCGCGAAAACGGCCACGACCCTTGACCACATCAGCAACGGTCGTGCCATCCTCGGCATCGGTGGGGCGTGGTTCGAACTCGAGCACCTTGCCCACGGTATCGACTTCGGCACGGGTTTCGGCCAGCGACTGGACTGGTTCGATGAATCGGTCGCGGCGATGCGGACGGTGGTCGACGGTGGCACGGTGACGTCCGCTCCGGGCGGTCACTACGCTTTCGATGCCCTGCGCCACCATCCCGCCCCGATCCAGCGGCGGCTGCCGATCATGATCGGCGGGAGCGGCGAGAAGAAGACGCTGCGCACGGTCGCCAGGTACGCCGACATGTGGAACGCGATGGGTCCGGTGCCGATGATGGCCCACAAGGTCGAGGTGCTGAAGCAGCACTGCGAGGCGGTCGGGCGTGACCCGTCGGAGATCGAGTTCACCCTCGGCGTCAAGGTCACCATCCGCGACTCTCAGGCCGAAGCCGAGCGCGTCTGGAAAGGGGCCATGGCCGCAAACCGCACGCCGATGTCGGAGGTCGAGGACGACAACACGTTCTGGAACGGCACGCCCGAGCAGATCGCCGAGCGCCTGGCTCCGTACGTGGAGCTTGGCTTCCACACCGCCATCAGCGAGCAACCCGCACCGTACGACACCGAGACGCTGGAGCGGTTCATCGGCCAGGTGAAGCCGCTCGTCGACGCAGCCTAACGACGACCTCTGCCGATTTCGGCCATCTCGCGATCCATGTCTCGCTTGGCGTCGCGGTCGGCGATGTCGCGGCGCTTGTCGTGGAGCAGCTTGCCGCGTCCGAGTCCGAGTTCGAGCTTCGCCCGGCCGCGTCCGGTGATGTAGAGGCGCAGCGGCACGATGGTCAGCCCCTTGGCACCGACCCGGCCGGCCAGCCGCTCGATCTCCATCCGGTGGAGGAGCAGCTTCCGGTTGCGGCGCGGTTCGTGGTTGTTGCGGTTGCCGCCGGCCCACGGCGCGATATGGGCGCCGATGAGCCACGCTTCGCCGTGCTCGATCCGGGCATACGCCTCAGTCAGGTTGGCTTTGCCCTCGCGGATGCTCTTGATCTCGGTCCCGGTCAGCGCGATGCCCGCCTCGAGCGTCTCCTCGATGGCGTATTCGTGACGCGCTTTGCGATTGAGGGCAACCGTCTGTTCGCCCATCGGGATCCGAAGCCTCCGGAGTTGCGGGTGGATAGCGAGGAACGCCGAGAAACACGAACGCCGGCCCAAGACGGACCGGCGTTTCGCGGCTGCTTCACCACCCGGTGGGCTCAGCGCTTAGCGCGAACCCTCCGAGGTGGTGCAGCGACTCTTACTGTCGATCACTGCACATCACCTCCTTCCGTATGCCGCGGACGATAGCACATCGTCACGCGCCCGCAAGAGGGGTCAGGCGGCCTTCAGGCCCTGCGGGATGATCACCGTCCCGCCGGACAGGATCTGGATGGCCTTGTCGAGCTGCGGGTCCTGACCGGCCGGCGTGCCATCGGGGACGGGCAGAACGACATCCGGCGTGATGCCGACGCCGTGGATCCAGGTCTGCTTGGGGGTCAGCCACTTGGCGATCGAGAGTCGGAACCCGCCCGCGTCGCCGCCGTTCAGGAGTTGCCACTGCTGGATCGTGCCTTTGCCGTAGGTCTTGACCCCGACGAGGGTGGCGCGGCCGGTATCGTGGAGCGCCCCGGCGACGATCTCACTGGCGCTGGCGGAGCCGGCGTTGACCAGCAACACGAGCTTGATCGATGGGTCGGTGGCGATGCCGCCGGGCGTGGAATCGTGCTCCAGCAACTGGCCGGCGGCGTTCTCCTCCCAGTAGACCGGTCCGCTGGCGATGAACTCGCTGGCCACGCCGAGCGCCTGGTCGACGAATCCCCCCGGGTCGTCGCGCAGGTCCAGCACCAGCTCGTGGAGTCCCTCGGTGACGACCAGATCCTTGAGGTCGTCGGCGAAATCGCTGGCCACGCTGGCGCCGAAGCTGCTGATCTTGAGGTAGCCGATGCTGCCGTCGGCGATGACGTCGCTCGTGACATCCTCGGACTGGACGACGTCGCGGACGATGGTCATGGTCACCGGCTGACCGGCGCGTTGCAGGCCCAGCGTAACCGGCACGCCCTTCGGCCCACGGACCTTGGCCACCACGTCATCGAGGGTCATGCCGACGACGCTCGCCGAGTCGATGCTCAGCAGGATGTCGCCATCCTGGAGGCCCGCGGTGAGCGCCGGCGAGCGGCGCAGCACGTGCACAACGACGACCTGGCAGGTGGCGCTGACCGGAGTGCAGGCTGCACCGGTCGAGTCCTGGGCCGCCATCTCGGCACCGATGCCCTCGAACTCGCCCGAGACGCCGGCCAGGCTGGCCTTGTACTCATCGGAGGTCATGTAGGAAGAGAACGGGTCGCCGATGGCATCGAACATGCCCTTGATGGAGCCCTCGACGAGCTTCTCCTTGTCGTACGTGCCCACGTACTGCGTGGTGACCTTGTTCCACGCCTCCCAGAACGGCTCGAACAGCTGCTGGTTCTCGGCCGCCGTGCCGGGCGTGATCGACTGTTGGACGCCGAGCGTGTAGCCGGAAACGAACAGCGCCGCCCCGGACAGCGAGGCGACGATGAAGATCGCAAGGTAGAGGGCCACGCGCGATCGCCCGCGGCGTGGGGCCGCCGGCGCGGAAGGCGCTGCGGTCGCCGGCGGTGCGTCGGCCGAGTCGGTCGTCACGACCGGCGCCAACGCCGGATCAGGAGTACTGGTCGAGGGGTCGGACATCGAAACGTCTCTCCGTGATGCGGGCGTGGGGACGGTCATCGGGCGACGCCCGATCGACGGATGGTGGTCCGTGGGAATCTACGCGCCATCGGCGGGGATGGACGTCCACGTCGGCGAATCTTCACCGACCCGTGCCCGCCGATCAGTTGCGAAGGTACGCCCGAACCGAGATCCAGGCGCCGATCCCACCCAGCCCGAGTCCGGCCCCGAAGACGACCGCGGCGATCTCGGAGGTGAGCTGCTGCCCGAAACCGACCGGTACCTGCCCGGCGATGGCGTTGGCGAGCTGACTGATCGGCCCCGAGGCCAGCGACAGCAGCCCGAGCGTCAAGAGCGCGCCGAAGAGCCCCACCAGCAGGCCCTCGAAGATGAACGGCCAGCGGACGAAGGAATCCGATGCGCCGACAAGGCGCATGATCTCGATCTCATCAGCGCGCGACATGAGCGCCATGCGGATGGTGTTGACGACGATGAGCAGGACGGTCATGCCGACGAGCACGACGATGATCAGCCCGACCGTCCGCAGCAGAGCGGTGATGGAGATGAGCTGGTCCACGTTCGTGGCCTGGTCCGGGATGCGCGCTACGACCCCGTCCGGAGCCAGCAGTGTCGCCTTGACCGAGCCGAAATCCTTGGGGTCCTTGAGCTTGATGGCGAGCTGGTCCGGCAGCGGGTTCGAGCCGACGACGGTCGAAAGATCGGGTTGGCCGGCGGCGGCTTCCTGCGCGCGCAGGTCGGCCAAGGCCTGGTCCTTGCTGATGAAGGTGACGCTGGCAACCTCGGGTAACGCCGCGACCTGTGCCTCGAGGGTGGCCACGCGGCTCGGGTCGGCACCGTCATACAACTCGGCGCGGATCTCCACCTTCGATTCGACATACGACAGGCCGGCCTCCATGCCCGACAAGACGATGACCAGGCCGGCTAGCATCAGCAGCATGAGGACCATCGTGACCATGGCCGCCAGGCTCATCACGCGGTTGCGCCAGAGACCCTGGAAGGCTCGCCGGATCGAGAAGGCGAGGAAACCGATCACGGTCGGGGCTCAGTAATCACGGTGATACCCACCCACTTCGTCACGGACGACGTGGCCGTCCTCGAGCGCAACGACCCGCTTGCGCAGCGCCGTTACCACCTCGGCGTTGTGGGTGGCCATGAGCACGGTCGTGCCCATGTCATTGATGCGCAGCAGCAGCTGGATGATCTCCCAGCTGATGAGCGGATCGAGGTTGCCGGTCGGCTCGTCGGCGATGATGACGCGCGGGTCGTGGACCATCGCCCGGGCGATGGCCGTGCGCTGTTTCTCGCCGCCCGAGAGTTGCGAGGGCCGCTGCGCCGCCTGCTCGGTCAAGCCGACCAGCGCCAGTGCCCGCTCGACGGTCGCCGCGATGCGCTTGCGCGGCGTGCCCGTGACCTCCAGCGCGAACGCGACGTTCTCGCGAACCGTCTTGCGCGGTAGGAGCTTGAAATCCTGGAAGACGATGCCGATCTGGCGCCGCAGGCGGGGGATGTCGCGGCCGCGCAGGCTGGTCACCTCGAAACCGGCGATGTAGACCTCGCCGTGGGTCGCGAGTTCATCACGGACGAGCAGCTTGATGAGCGTGCTCTTGCCGGCCCCGGACGGTCCGACGAGGAAGACGAAGTCGCCTTCGGGCACGGTCAGGTCGACATCCGACAGGGCGTTGCGGCCGTTGGGATAGACCTTGGTGACATCGTGGAGCGCGATCGAGATGCGCGGCGACGACGCCGGTGCGGCGTCGCTCGGCGGGTTGGTCAGATCGGGCTCCGCGTCGTGCCATTCCGCCGCGGACGAGTCAAGCCCCGGCCGTGGCGCAAGTGCGGTCGCCGCCGCGAGCCGTCCAGTGACCGCCGCAAGTCGTCCGGTCATTCCGCTGGGGCGGTCCGGGACCGGCCGTGCGTCCCATGTCGCATGGCCTCACCGTAGCACAGGGTCCCGGTTCGGCACCTTCCGTGGGCCGTCAGGTGTCGGTCGCCGCGCGCTTAGACGATGGCGAAGTTGCCCGGCAGGTAGCGGCTGAACGCCGGCCCTCCACCGGTGGCGCAGTAGAGCGCCGGCGGGCCATCGACGCGCAGGCCGGCGCGGAGCAGCGGCACGAGCGCCGCGCTCGGGCCGGGCACGAAGGCGAGCCACGCGTCGGGGACCGGGACGGAACTCATCAGATGCTCGATGGCCTCCGGGAGCCAGGCATCGGCGACGACCGCGACGGGACCGATGCGACCTGATCGATGGACGTACCCGTAGCCTGCCACGCGGCCCTCGGCCGCCTCGCGGAATAGGTAACCCTGGCGGTCGATGGCGGTCCACAGGGCGTGGTCCTGTTGATGCGCATAGCCGACTGCGTCGCGATCGACCGCGTCGATCTCGTCCGCCAACGCGTCGGCGCCGGCGGCCACGAGCTCAGCGAACGGGACTGCCACGAGGCGAGGTTCCGGCGGTGGCGTTCGGTCCGGCTTCAACTCACCGGTCAACGCATAGATCGGTACGCTCGGGAGCATCCCGAAGTCGGCATACAAGGCGGTCGAGACCGGCTGGATGGCTTCGATGCAGACGGCAAGTGCGACCGGCCGCTGCTGCGCGGAGGCAATAGGTCCGCCGCGCAGACAGGCCTCGAGCATCCGCCGACCGATCCGCTGACCCTGATGCCCGGGTCGGACGAAGAGGAAGGCCAGGAACCAGGTCCCGCCCCGTCGATGCGCCTGCCCGAAGCCGACGATCCCGCCGCTGCCATCGTCGGCCACGAAGCTGAGCTCCGGATCCGTGCGGAGGAGGTGCTCGACGAGGCGAGTCAGGCCGGCCGGGTTGCGCGGCATGATGGGCTGGCCCGTGCGCGCGTTGAGCTCTTCGGACGCCTCGTAGAAGACGTCGACGCAGGAGAGCACGTCGCCCAGGCGAGCGGGACGCAGCCGAACCTCGGGAGTGCCCACCCCTCAGGCCGCTTCGGCGCCCTGGTCGGTCGCCACGCGCTCCAGCTCGGCGAGCATGAAACGGTCGAGGTCGCCGTCGAGGACGCCGCCGGTGTCGCTCGTCTCGAACTCGGTGCGATGGTCCTTGACCATCTGATAGGGATGCAGGACGTAGGAGCGGATCTGGTTGCCCCAGCCCGCCTCCACGTGGGCGCCTTTGAGCTCATTGCGCGCCTTCTCGCGCTCGACGATGCGCCGTTCCAGCATTCGCGCCTTCAGGATCTTCATCGCCAGCTCGCGGTTCTGGTGCTGCGAACGCTCGTTCTGGCTCTGCGCCACGATGCCGGTCGGCAGGTGGGTGATGCGCACCGCGGAGTCGGTCTTGTTGACGTGCTGCCCGCCCGCACCCTGGGCGCGGAACGTGTCGATCTTGAGTTCGTCGTCGGGGATCTCGCCGATCTCGACATCGTCTTCGACCTCCGGCAGGACCTCGATGAGGGCGAAGGTCGTGTGGCGACGCTTCTGCGCGTCGAACGGGCTGATGCGGACAAGTCGATGGACGCCACGCTCGGCACGCAGGTAGCCGTAGGCGCACCGACCTTCGATGGCCACAGTGACGCTCTTGAGGCCGCCGCCCTCGCCCTCGAGCTGGTCGAGGACCTCGGTGCCGAAGCGGTGGCGTTCCGCCCAGCGCAGGTACATGCGCAGCAGCATCTCGGCCCAATCCGTCGCCTCGTTGCCGCCGGCGCCGGCCGAGATGGTCAGGATGGCGGCCCGCTCGTCGTACTCGCCATTGAAGAGCAGCGCCGTGCGCAGCGCCTCGTAGGCCGCCTTGAGCGCCGCGTATTCGGCTTCGACGCCGGATTCCATGTCGGGATCGGTCGAGGCCATGTCGGCAAGTTCGGCCAGGTCGTCGGCGCGACGCTCGATCGCGCGCCATGCGGTCAGGTCTTCGCGCAGCGCCTCGGCTTCGCGGAGGACGCGTTTCGCGGCCGTTGGGTCTTCCCAGAGATCAGGCGCGGCGGCCTGCTCATCGAGCGCGCGGAGGCGCTCCTGCTTGCCGTCGAGGTCAAAGCCTCCCCGAGGTCGCGTGGATCCGGCTGACGAGATCGCGGATGGCGGCTGGTTCCATCTTGTTACCTCGCGCGGATGTCCTGGAGCAGGATCGGCCGAAGTTCAAGGATCTTCAACGCGGTCTTGCTCCGTGCGACGACGGGGTTGACGCAGGGGCAGTACGAATTATGGGGGCACGGCGCGCAATCGCCATCGCAGTCCAACCAGGCGGCATAACTGCAGGTACGGCAGTCACGTTCGCAGGCGATCAGGTCGACCACCGACACATCCCCAACCTCCGCGTCGGTCACCGCGGGGCTCGGCTTCACGGGCAACCTCTCTCCCTCGCAGACCCGAGCGATGGGCAACGATCGCTCGGTCATATGACGACGCCGGAGGGTCAACTCCGGCGGGTTGTCGCGAGTGTAGCGAGGCATGTGCCGCGGCTCAAGAGGGAATTCTGAGAATCCTCATCGCAGGACGCCGGAGGCCGCCGTGGCTCAGGCCCCGTGGCACTTCTTGAACTTCTTGCCGCTCCCACACCAACACGGATCGTTGCGGCCGAGCTTCGGGCCGGCGGGGGCACTCGTCGCCGGAGCGGCGGAGGTGACCGGCTCGTCGCCGTGCTGGAGCCGGACCGTGCCCGGTCGGCCGCCCGTGGTGATGCCGCGCAGGATGGGCTGCTGGGCCGTGCCCGAGGCGGCCGTCTCCGCCGGGGCCGGAGCAGTACCGGGGGACGCGGCCGCCGTGCCGTTGCCGCTGGTGGCGCCGTTGCCGTTCGTGCCGTCCATCGCACCCGAGGCCTTCAAAGCCGCGAGCTGTTCGCGGCTCGGCAATGTCATGGGCGTCGGCGGCGGCAGCTCCTGGCGCTGGACGGTGACGCGGAAGATGGTCGTCGCGACGCCGTGGCGGATGAAGCCGCGTAGCTCCTCGTAGAGCTTGAACGCCTCACGCTTGAACTCGTTGAGGGGGTCCGTGCCACCGAAGCCACGCAATCCGACACCCCGCCGGAAATCGTCCAACTCGGTGAGGTGCTCCACCCACAGCGAATCGATGGTGCGCAGCAACACGGTCCGCTCGACCATCGCCCACGTCTCGGCTCCGTATTCCTGTTCGCGCTGCTCGAGCGTGTCGTCGACGGCGACCTTGAGGTGCTCCTCGATGGCGTCGCTGGTGATCAGGCTGGCAAGGCTGTCAGCGTCCAGGTCGTCGCCGACCAGGTTCATGCTGGCGATGGCGCGAGCCAGCCCTTCGATGTCCCAATCGGCGACCACCAGTCCGAGGTGCGTGGCCACCATCCTCTCGATCTCGTCGTCGAGGAAGGAGCGGACGGTGTCGGTCAGGTCCTCGTTGTTGAGGACCTTGTCGCGCTCCTGGTAGATCGTCTCGCGCTGCTTGTTGATGACGTCGTCGTACTCGACGACGCGCTTGCGCATGTCGAAGTTGTAGCCCTCGACGCGCGACTGGGCGTTCTCGATGGTCTTGCTGACGAGCCGCGACTCGATGGCCACGTCACCTTCGAGCCCCATCCGCTCCATCAGGCTGGCGACGCGCTCCGAAGCGAAACGCTTCATGAGGTTGTCCTCGAGCGACAGGTAGAAGCGCGACGAGCCCGGGTCGCCCTGGCGGCCGGCGCGGCCGCGCAGCTGGTTGTCGATGCGCCGCGCATCGTGCCGCTCGGTGCCGATGATGTGCAGGCCGCCAGCGGCCACCACGCGCTCGTGATCCTCTTCGGTATCGGCCTTGGCTTTGGCCAGTGCCGCCTCGTAGACCTCGGGCTCGGCCTCGGCCGGGTTGATGCCCTGGCGGTGGAGCGCCGCGCTGGTCATGCCGGCCGGATTGCCACCGAGCAGGATGTCCGTGCCGCGGCCGGCCATGTTGGTCGAGATGGTGACCGCGCCGCTCCGGCCGGCCTGCGCCACGATCGGCGCTTCCTTCTCGTGGAACTTCGCGTTGAGCACCTCGTGCTTGATGCCGCGCCGCTTGAGCATCTCGGCCAGGATCTCGCTCTTCTCGACGCTGACCGTGCCGACGAGCACCGGCCGGCCCGCTTCGGTCATCTCCTGGATCTCATCGATGACCGCGTTGAACTTGGCGTCCTCGCTGCGGAAGACGAGGTCCGGGCTGTCGTCGCGCACCATCGCCCGGTGGGTCGGGATGGCGACCACGTCGAGCCCGTAGATCTTGAAGAACTCCTCCTGCTCGGTGAGGGCCGTACCGGTCATGCCGGCGAGCTTCTGGTACAGCCGGAAGTAGTTCTGGAAGGTGATGGTGGCAAGCGTCACCGACTCGCGCTGGACGCGTAGTCCTTCCTTGGCCTCGATAGCCTGGTGGAGGCCCTCGGACCAGCGGCGCCCGGGCATCTGGCGGCCCGTGAACTCGTCGACGATGACGATCTCGCCGTCCTTGACGATGTAGTCGCGGTCGATCTTGTAGAGCGCGTGGGCGCGCAGCGCCTGTTCGAAGTGGCGCGCCAGGCGCGGGTCGGCATCGAAGAGGTTCTCGACGCCGAGCAGGCGCTCGATCTTGGTGATGCCCTCCTCTGTCGGCGAGACGGCGTGTTCCTTCAGGTCGATGAAGTAGTCGCCGCCTTCTTCCTCGCCTTCATTCCGCCCGATCAGGCGGGGCACGAGGCGGGCGAACGAGTAGTACAGGTCCTCGGACTCGGCTGCCTGACCGCTGATGATGAGCGGCGTGCGGGCCTCATCGATGAGGATGTTGTCGACCTCGTCGACGATGCCGAAGTAGCGCTCCCGCTGCACGCGCCCGTCGAGCTCGTGGACCATGTTGTCGCGCAGGTAGTCGAAGCCGAACTCGTTGTTCGTGCCGTAGGTCACGTCGGCGGCATATGCCTCGCGCCGGGCGACGGGCCGGAGATGGGTTAGCCGCTCATCCGACGGCCGGTACTCGGGATCGAAGACGAACGCGCTGTCGTGCTGGATGACGCCGACTGACAGGCCCATGCCGTGGAAGATCGGACCCATCCACTGCGGGTCGCGCTTGGCCAGGTAGTCGTTGACCGTCACGATATGGACGCCGCGCCCGGACAGCGCATTGAGCGCTGCCGCGAGCGGTCCGGCGAGGGTCTTGCCCTCGCCCGTCTTCATCTCGGCGATCTTGCCCTGGTGAAGCACGATGCCGCCCATGAGCTGGACGTCGAACGGGCGCATGCCGAGCTTGCGCCGACTGATCTCCCGGGCGGCCGCGAAGACCTCGGGCAGGACGCCATCGAGGACGCCCTGAAGGTGGTCGAAGTCAGCCTTCTGGCGGGCCGTACGCAGCAGGCGCCGTCGCTCGGAATCGGTCGCATCGAGCTCCTCTTCGGAGGGCTCGGTCGGCGCCGCATCCTCGCGGATCTCGTCGCGGATCTCGGCCATCTCGGCCGCGATGTCGTCGTCGCTGAGGGCCCCGAAGTGCTCCTCGAGCGCGTTGATCTCGGCCACGAGGGGCCGCAGCTTGGACAGGTGGGACTCGTTGGAGCCGCCGACGAAGCGGTTGAAGAGGTTACGCATGGGACGGAAAGTATAGGCGGGCAGGTACGGCCGACCCGAGCAGGCCGGTCGCCTCTAGCGCCAGAAGCCCGATCCGTACCCCAGCAGCAGGACGACGAAGGTGGCCGCGGCGAGGCCCGCGAAGAAGAGGATGGCCGCGAGAGGGGTCGTCTTCTTGACGTCCGGGTTCTCGATCGGCGCGGGATCCCAGCGTCGCGAGCGAAGGCGGCTGCGCCAGTTGCGCGCCTCGACGCGGCTCGGCTCGAGGCCATTCGGCGTCGGTTCGTAGAGCTTCAGGGTCATCGTCAGGCCGCCTCTCCGTCGTGGTCCCAGAGGAGCATCTCCTGGACCAGTTTCATCTCGCTGGAAAAGAGCGCCCCGACCGATTCGCCACCGTGGATGCGCCGGATGGCCTCACCGATGAGCGGTGCCACGGTCAGGACCTTGACGCGCGGCAGGTGTTTGGCCGCGCTCAACGGGATGGTGTCGGTGATGACCACCTCGGCCAGTGCGCTCTCGCTGATGCGCTCGATGGCGGGGCTGGAGAGGACGCCGTGAGTGGCGCAGGCGTAGATCTCGTGGACACCCTCGCGCTCCAGCGCGCGGACCGTCTCGAGCAGCGTGCTGCCGGTATCGATCTCGTCGTCGACCACGATGGCGCGGCGGCCGCGCACTTCGCCGATGACGTTGAGCAGCTCGGCCCGGTCGGAGTTGCCGACGCGCCGCTTCTCGATGATCGCCAGCGGCGCATCCAGGAGTTCGGCGAACGCCCGCGCGCGCTTTGCGAAACCGAGGTCGGTGACGACGACGAGATCCTGGATCTGCTTCTGGACGAAGTATTCGCTCAGCAGGTTGACCGCGGTCAGCTCGTCGACGGGGATGTTGAAGAAGCCCTGGATCTGACCCTGGTGAAGGTCCATGGTCAGCACGCGATCGGCGCCGGCGACACTGATCATGTCGGCGATCAACCGGGCAGTGATGGGCACGCGCGGCTGGTCCTTCTTGTCAGAGCGGCCGTAGGCGTAATACGGCACGACGGCCGTGATGCGTCCCGCGCTGGCGCGCTTGAAGGCGTCGATCATGATCAGCAGCTCCATGATCGACTTCTGGACGGGCGAGCAGGTCGGCTGGACGAGGAAGACGTCGCGCTCGCGGACGTTGTCCAGGATCTTGACGAAGATGTTCTCGTTGGCGAATTCGAAGACCTCGCAGCGGCCGAGGGTCGTGCCGAGGTAGGCCGCGATCTTGCCGGCCAGGTCCGGGTTGGCATTGCCCGTGTAGAGGCAGATGCTCTCGTTCTCGCGACCGGGCTCCCGTGCGCCGAAGGCGTTCACGTCAGGCGCCGTCGACTGCATGGGTCAACTGGGAGATCCTCCGTTCCCGTCCTCGCCCGCTCCGTCCGGGTCGTCATTGTGGTCCATCGACCGCTGCTCCGCCAGTCCCACGCGGAAGACCGCGATGCCCGCCACCTCGTCGCCCTGGTTGAGGCGCATGACGATGACGCCGCGTGCCTGTGAGCCGTAGCGGTTGACACTCTTCACGTCGGTGCGCACGACCTGCCCCTCGGAGCTGATGAGCAGCAATTCCTCGTCCTGCTCCGACACCAGCTGCACGGCGGCCACTCGGCCGGTCTTGGTGCCCTCGAGGGAGATGAGGCGGACGCCCTGGCTGCCGCGATGCATCGTCCGGAACTCGGCGTTGGCCACGCGCTTACCGTAGCCCGTCTCCGTCAAGACGAGGATGTCGTCGTCCGGCGACAGGACGCCCATGCCGACGACCTGGTCATTGGCTCGGGCGAGGCGGATGCCGATGACCCCGGCCGCGTCGCGGCCCATCGGCCGCACCTCGGCCTCGTTGAACCGCGCGATGCGGCCGAGGGCGGTGGCCAGGATGACGTCGTCGCGGCCGGACGAGACGGCGACCCAGGTCAGGGCATCGTCCTCGGAGACGGTGATGGCGCGGATGCCGGTGCTGCGGACCTTCTCGAACTGCTCGATGGGCGACTTCTTGATGACACCGCGCCGGGTCGCCATGACCAGGTTCTGGCCCTTCTCGAAGTCGGGCAGCGTGATCACGGCCAGGACGCGCTCGCCCGACTCGACTTGGACGCCTTCGAGGTTGATGATCGGGATGCCCTTGGCCTGGCGGCTGGCGTCCGGCACCTGGTGGACCTTCGAACTGAAGACACGCCCGCGATTGGTGAAGAACAGCACCCAGTCGTGGGTGTTGGCGACCAGGAGATGGGCGACGGCGTCTTCCTCGACCGTCCTCGCGCCGATGATGCCCTTGCCGCCGCGCGCCTGGCGACGGTACGTGACCAGCGGCTGGCGCTTGATGTATCCGCGCCCCGAGACGGTGACGACGACGTCCTCGTCGGCGATGAGATCCTCGTCCGAGAGGTCGCGCGAGGCGTCCTCGGCGATGCGCGTGCGCCGAACGCCGGCGTACTTGCGGTCCAATTCGCCGAGCTCGTCGGCGATGATGCGCGACACGCGGCTCGGGTTGGCGAGGATGTCCTCGAGCTCGGCGATGAGGTGGATGACGGCGAGGTACTCGTCCTCGATCTTCTTGCGCTCGAGCGCCGCCAGGCGCCGGAGCTGCATCTCGAGGATGGCGTTGGCCTGGATCTCGCTGAGCGTGAAACGCTCGATGAGGTTGGTCCGGGCGGTGTCGACATCGGCCGATTCGCGGATCGTCTTGATGACCGCGTCGAGATTGTCGAGGGCGATCTTGAGGCCTTCGAGGATGTGCGCCCGGTCCTTCGCCTTCTGAAGGTCGAACTCGGTGCGCCGACGGACGACGATCCGCCGCCAATCGATGTGGTGCTGGAGGATCGCCTTGAGCGGCAGCGTCTGCGGCTGGCCGTCGACCAGCGCGACCATGTTGGCGTTGAACGCGAGTTGGAGGGGCGTGTGCTTGAAGAGGTTGTTGAGGACCTTGTGCGGGTTCGCGTCGCGTTTGCACTCGATGTTGATGCGCATGCCGTCGCGATCCGATTCATCGCGCAGGTCGGCGATGCCCTCGATCTTGCCCGTCTTGACGAGGTCGGCGATCTTCTCGAGCAGCGTCGCCTTGTTGACCTGATAGGGCAGCTCGGTGACGATGATCGCCATCCGACCGTTGCGCGTCTCCTCGAAGGCGCACTGGGCGCGCATCACCACGCGGCCGCGACCGTGGGCGTAGAGGTCGCGGATGGCGTCGATCTGCTCCCATTGGCCGGTGAACGAGTTGCGCCGGCGATCGAAGCGGAAGACGGTCGCCGCGGTCGGGAAGTCGGGGCCCTGCACGATGTCAGCGAGCTGGTCGTTGGTCAGGTCCGGGTCGTCGATGAGCGCCACCGTCGCCTTGGCGATCTCGCCGAGGTGGTGCGGCGGGATGTTGGTGGCCATGCCAACGGCGATTCCCGACGAACCGTTGATGAGCAGGTTGGGGAGCTTCGCCGGCAACACCGATGGCTGCATGCGTGTCCCGTCGTAGTTCTCGACGAAGTCGACGGTGTCCTTGTCGATGTCGGCGAGCAACTCCGCGGCGATGGCGGTCATGCGCGCTTCCGTGTAGCGCATCGCGGCCGGCGGATCGCCATCGACCGAGCCGAAGTTGCCCTGCCCATCGACGAGCTGGTAGCGCAGCGAGAAGTCCTGGGCGAGGCGCACGAGCGCGTCGTAGAGCGAGAGGTCGCCGTGCGGGTGGTACTTGCCCATCACTTCGCCGACGATGGCGGCGCACTTGCGATACGAGGCCGTCGAGGTGAGGCCCATCTCGTTCATCGTGTAGAGGATCCGGCGATGGACCGGCTTGAGGCCGTCGCGTACGTCGGGCAGCGCGCGGCTGACGATGACGCTCATGGCGTAGTCGAGGTAGGCGCTCCGGAGCTCTTCTTCGATGGGCACGCGCAGCACGCGCTGCGGATCGTCGGTCATGCCGAGACCCTCGCCATGCGCTCACCCTGTTGCGCGACGGCGCGATCAGCGAGTCCGACGACCGACGTGAAGCCGGCCGCGGCCGCCGATGCGGTGCTCGTCGATGGTGCTCCCGGCCGCCGTCGGATGCCATCGAGCCGGTGGCGCAGATCGGCCGCGAGATCCGCGGGCTGCGCACTGAGCGCGTCGCGGATGACCCAGGCTCGATACCCGTCGCTGGCCCGGACGGCGATGGCGGTCTCATCGCGCAGCAGCCGAGCCACCGCGACGGGGTCGGCCTTGACCCATTCGCGGAGGGCCCAGCTGAGCGCCTTCTGGACGTCCGGTTCGCGGTCGCCCATTGATGATTCGATGAGCATCAAAGCGCGGTCGGTCTCGAGCGTGGCGCGCCGGCGCGTGGGGACCGCATGCGGCATGCGGGCGACGGTGGTGCCGACGAGGCGGCGCTCCCATCGACTGGCGGAGTAGACCAGCTGCTCCAGCTCCGCCCACCGGTACGGTTCGAGCAGGATGCCCCTGGCCACGAGGTCGGCCATCGAGTCGACGCTGATCCAATCCGTGGCGGAGCGGCCGAGACGGCGCAGCACCTGCCAGGTCCGTTCCGGGTCGTCGGCGAGGCTGGCGGCGAGCGGGACGAGCGCGAAGAGACGCAGCTCGCGGATCTTCTCGGTCGCGAGGCGCTGGGCGAGCCAGATGGCCGATGAAGACGACCCTTCGGCGAGCGGCCGCCGGAGTTGACGCGAGACGGCCGAGATGAGTGGCCAGCGGGCGCCGATCACCGCGCCAGATCCCGGCGCGACCCGTTCCTGTTCCGCGGCGTAGCCCTCGTCTGACAGGTGCTCGAGACCGGCGCGGAGCATCCGCGTGAACGCTTCCGGGTCGTCGATGAGGTCGACCAGCGAGCGACCGAGCTGCTGCGCCTCGGGCAGCCGTTGGGCGACCAGTTCCTGGGCCCGGCGCGAGATCTCAGACGTCAAGGTTCTGCACCTTGCGCGCCTCTGCCTTGATGAAGTCCTTGCGCGGCGCAACGTTCTCGCCCATCAGCTTGGTGAAGAGCGAGTCGGCGGCGGCGGCGTTGTCCAGGTTGACCTGGAGGAGGGTGCGCGTGGCAGGGTTCATGGTCGTGTCCCAGAGCTGCTCGGCGTTCATCTCGCCGAGGCCCTTGAAGCGCTGCACGGTCAGGTTCTTGACCTTCATGTCCTTGACGATCTGGTCGCGTTCCTTCTCGTCGCGGGCATAGCGGGTGACCTTGCCTGTGCTGACCCGGAAGAGCGGCGGCTGGGCGATGTAGAGGTGCCCGCCTTCCACGAGTTGGATCATGTTGCGGAAGAAGAAGGTCATCAGGAGGGTGCGGATGTGGGCGCCGTCAACGTCCGCGTCGGCCAGGAGGATGACCTTGTGGTAGCGCAGCTTGGCGATATCGAAGGTCTCGCCGATGCCCGTGCCGAGGGCGATGATGAGCGGCCGGATCTTCTCCGATGACAGCACCTTGTCGAGGCGCGCCTTCTCGACGTTGAGCATCTTGCCGAAGATCGGCAGGATGGCCTGGGAGCGCCGATCCCGACCCTGTTTGGCCGAGCCGCCGGCCGAGTCGCCCTCGACGATGTACAGCTCGCTGCGTGTTGGGTCGCGTTCCTGGCAATCGGCAAGCTTGCCGGGCAGCGCCGAACCCTCGAGGGCGCTCTTGCGGATGACGAGGTCGCGGGCCTTGCGAGCCGCTTCCCTGGCGCGCGCCGCCGTGATCGACTTCTCGATGATGCGCCGGCCGTCGCCGGGATTCTCCTCGAGGTATTGGGTGATGCCTTCGGCGACGGCTCCCTGCACCTGCCCCTTGACGTCGGCGTTACCGAGCTTGGCCTTCGTCTGGCCCTCGAACTGTGGGTCCGTCAGCTTGACGCTGATGACGGCGGTCAGGCCCTCGCGGACGTCGTCGCCCGAGAGGTTGCCGCCCGAGTCCTTGATGATGCCCTGGCGGCGCGCCCAGTCGTTGAGTGACGTGGTCAGGGCCGCGCGGAAGCCGGTGACATGGGTCCCGCCGTCGACCGTGTTGATATTATTAGCAAAGGCAAGGACATTTTCGGTAAAACTGTCGTTGTATTGGAGCGCCACCTCGATGGCGGTCGGCCCGTCGCGTCGCTCGATGTAGATCGGCCGTGAGTGCAGGACTTCCTTGTCCTTATTGAGGTGACGGACGAAGCTGACCAGGCCTCCCTCGAAGTAGAAGGACTTCTCGCGCGGAGGGTCGGGCCGGTCATCGAACAGTTCGATCCAGACGCCCTTGTTGAGGTAGGCCGACTCGCGCAGTCGCTGGGCGATGGTGTCAAAGCTGAAGTCCAGCGTCTCGAAGATCTCGGGATCGGGCTTGAAGGACGTGGTGGTTCCGTGCCGGCCGTTCGATGGCCCGATCTCGCGGACGGGACCGGTCGGGTCGCCGCGCACGTAGTCCTGTGCCCAGACCTTGCCGTCCCGTGCGGTCTCGACATGCAGCCACTCCGACAGTGCGTTGACGACGCTGACGCCGACGCCGTGCAGGCCTCCCGAGACCTTGTAACCGCCGCCGCCGAACTTGCCGCCGGCATGGAGCACGGTATGGACCACCTCGAGTGCGTCCTTGCCGGTCTGCTTCTGCCGCCCGACCGGCACGCCGCGGCCGTCGTCCTCGTTCAGGACGCTGCCGTCGGCCCGGATGCGGACGTTGATGCGGGTGGCATGGCCGGCCATGGCCTCGTCGATGGAGTTGTCGACGACTTCCCAGACGAGGTGATGAAGGCCGCGGGCGTCGGTCGAGCCGATATACATGCCCGGGCGGCGACGGACGGCTTCGAGCCCCTCGAGGACCTGGATCGATTCGGCGTTGTAGGTGCCGGCCGCCGACCGTGCACGTCGGCGGCCGTCCCCTTGGTCGCTGACCCGGTCGGCGACTCGCTTGTCGCGCTGTTCGTCCGGCGCCGGCTGGGTCACCGCGCGGCTCATCGGTCGACTCCGGCCAGGCGCTCGTAAAGGCGCGTGAGGTCGTCGGCGTCGTAGTACTCGATGGAGATTCGCCCACCCGTCCGGCCCGGGCTGAGCGTGACTTTGGTGTTCAGGGCCGTGCGCAAACCAGCTTCGATGCGTTCGACCTCGGGATCTCGGGCATCGGCTGCGGCGGGCGGCGATGCCGTATTCGTCGTGCGCTGCTGGCGTACCAGTTCTTCCGTCTGGCGGACCGAGAGCGCGCGCGCCAGGACGATCTTGAGGATGGCATCCTGCGCAGCGGGAGTCGCGAGCCCCACGATGGCTCGGGCGTGGCCTTCCGAGATGCGCCCGTCATCGACGGCCTGCTGCACCGCCGGCGACCCATCGAGGAGGCGCAGAGTATTGGTGACCGACGGCCGGGAGCGACCGACCTGCGCGGCGATGGCGTCCTGGGTCAGTCCGAACTCGTCGGCGAGTTGTCGAAAGGCACGTGCCTGGTCCATCGCATTGAGGTCCGACCGCTGGACGTTCTCGACCAGGGCGAGCGCCAGCTTCGCTTGCTGGTCCGCCGTTCGGACCACCGCCGGCACGCGCTCGAGGCCGGCCATCTGCGCGGCACGGACGCGCCGTTCCCCGGCGATGAGCTGATAGCCACCGGCGACCTGGGTGACGAGGATGGGCTGCAGGACGCCGTGCTCAGCCACGCTGGCAGCGAGGCTGCTCAGGTCGACGTCATCGAAGCGGTGCCGCGGCTGGTAGGGGTTCATCTCGATCTGCGCGATCGGGATGTCCCGTGGCCGGTCGCCCGATGTGGTCGGGATCAGCGAGGTCAGCCCACGGCCCAGACCGCCCGTCGTCCGGTGCAGCTCGGTGGTCATTGGGATGTTACCCACGCCGGGGTCGGTGCCGGGCTGGTGCCGCGTCCATCACGGACGAGCAGCTCGCCGCAGAGGTCGCGGTACGCACGAGCACCCCGCGAGTCCGGGCTGTAGAGGGCGATCGGGCGTCCATAGCCCGGAGCCTCGGCGAGTCGGATACTGCGCGGCACGACCGTCTGGTAGACCAGGTCGCCGAGATGGCGCCGCACTTCGCTGGTCACTTCGGCGGCGAGGGTCGTGCGTCCGTCAAACATGGTCAGCACCACGCCTTTGACCAGGAGATCGGGGTTCAGGTTGTCGCGGACGAGATCGATGGTCGACATCAGCTGGGTGAGACCTTCCAGGGCGTAGTACTCGCATTGGATCGGGATCAGGACGGTATCGGCGGCGGTCAGGGCGTTGACGGTGAGCAGGCCGAGTGACGGCGGGCAATCGAGGAGGGCGTAGTCATACGTTGCGACGGCTGGTCGAAGCGCGCGCTCGAGGCGACGTTCGCGGTCAACGACAGGGACGAGTTCGACCTCGATCCCAGCCAGATCGCGCTCGGCTGGAATGAGCCAGAGGCCGGACACCGCGGTGGGCACCACGAGTTCATCGATGCTCTTCACGCTCGTGAGGAGGTCGTACGTCGAGCCACTCAGGTGCTCGCGATCGACCCCGAAACCGCTCGTCGCGTTGCCCTGGGGGTCAAGGTCGACGACGAGCACCCGCAGCCCAGCCAAGGCAAGGTAGGTTGCGAGGCTGACTACAGTCGTGGTCTTGCCGACGCCACCTTTTTGGTTCGCACAGGCGATGATCTCGCCCACTCAAGCGCCGGACCGGTTCGTTTCCACGTTCACTGATTCTATCCGACTCGGGCTCCCGCCGCGTTCTCTCATGAGACCGGTGGGGAGTCCTCGGAAGCTTGACGAGCGGCCCTTATCGGCCACTTACGCCTCCGGCGCGCCGCCTCGCCGAGGCACCGATGTTTCACGTGTTACCTTACGGTGAAACCACGGTCAGCGACCATTCTTCCTGAAGGATCTGACTCGCAATGACCGACCGCACTGGCGATGCCCGAGCACCCGCGCCCGAGGTGGTCGCCGATGCCCGGTCTCGGGCCCTCTCGGCGTTCGATGCGGGATTCTTCGTGGGCATCCTCGTCGGCGAGGGCCATTTCGGAGGCGATGGCCGCCAGCCCCAGGTGACGCTGCGCATGAATACCGACCACGCCGCGCTGTTCGCTTGGCTGATGGAGCGATTCCCCGAGAGCCGGCTCTACGGGCCGTACGACCACAGCGGTCGCCGCTACTACCAATGGATGGCGCGTTCGGGCTTCCTGCGGGAGACCGTCGTGCCGATCCTCGATCGGTATCTCCGTCCCGAACACTCGGCCCGGGCGTGGCAGCGCTACGAGCAGATGAAGGAGACCTACGGGCTCGGCGATCGGGATGACGAGAGTGCGCCGCCCGTTATGGGGGGCAAAAATGCCCTCGGCTATACTGCCGGCGGTGCCAAGCGGGCCTCACATCGCCCGCGCAGGCCGATCTGACGGGACAGGAACGCAAGGGGGCACCGCCACATGAGCCTGCCCATCGCGGCGGTCGGCGCCCTGATCGCGGCCCTCCTGGAAACGAGCGTCTTCCCTGAACTCAGCATCGGCGGCGTCAAACCGGATCTCATCCTCGTGTTCACCGTCGTCGTGGCTCTCATCGTGGCCTTCGAGGATGCGCTGGCATGGGCGTTCGTCGGCGGCCTCCTCGTCGACGCCCTTTCCGGCCGGCCGATCGGCGCGACGACGCTCGCGCTCCTGGTCGTGACCGGGCTCGCGCTGCTGGCCGGGCGCGTCATCGGCACGCCGCGGCTCATCACCGTCGCTATCGCCGTATTCGTCCTTGCCTGGGTCTACCAGGTGCTGTTGCTGGCCATCCTCGCGGTGACCGCCGACGTTTCGTTCACCGACCTACCCATCGAGCGGCTGCTGGCCATCGCCATCGTCGATGTGGTGCTCTCGCTCCTCGTCGTCGTGGCCATTCGTGCGCTGAGTCGTCGGTTCGGGTCGCCCGAACGGATCGAGTGGTGAGCCGATGAGTGACCTCGTCGGCGACGGCACGCCCGTCGTCGGGCGATCCTGGACCCGCTTCGTCGTCTTCGCCGTGATCATCGGGCTCGTGGTGACGCTGCTCGGCTATCGCCTGTACACGATGCAGATCTCAAACACCGGCCCGAACGTGAGCGTCGACGCCAACGCCAACGACGTCCTTGAGGCGATCCCGTCGTCCCGGGGCTTGATCTACGACCGCAACGGGCGCCAGTTGGTCGCCAATCTGCCGACGTTCGAGGTGGTCGTCCGCCCCGGTGACGTGCCGTTCAGCCAACGGGACGCCGTCGTGGCCCAGCTCTCGACGCTCCTGCAGCTCCCCCAGTCCGAGATCGTCGCCGACCTCGACAGTGGCGCCGGTGACCGATTCAACCCCGTGCGCCTTGCCTCGGATGTGCCGACCGACGTGGCCCAGACCATCGCCGAGGAGCACCTCTCGCTGCCGGGCGTCGAGGTCAACGCGGTCCCGGTGCGCGACTACCTGGACGGGCCGCTCGTGTCTCAGATCGTCGGCTACGAAGGCGCGGTCACGCAGGCCGATCTGGACGACCCGGCGTTGGCCGACGAGAACTACCAGCTCAACGACTTGATCGGCAAGACGGGCGTCGAGAACACCTTCGAGAATGTGCTCCGCGGTACGTACGGTGTGCAGCAGGTAGAACGCGATGCCCAGGGTCAGGACATCCGGGTCGTCCAGACCATCAAGCAACCCCAGCCCGGCGATTCGCTCGAGCTGACCATCGATACCGACATCCAGCAGCAGGCACAGACTGCGATGGACTGGGCGATCCAGGCAGCCGGTCTCAAGCGCGGCGTGGTCATCGTGATGAACCCGCAGACCGGCGAGGTGCTGGCGATGGTCTCGCTGCCGACGTATGACGACAACCTGTTCGCCGACGGCATCTCCAACGCCGATTACCAGGCGTTGCTCACCGATCCCAACCGGCCGCTCCTGAACTTCGCCATCAACGAGCAGTACCCGCCGGGCTCGACCTACAAGCTCGTGACCGGAACGGGCGCCCTCGCGGACGGCGACATCACGCCGACCTCGCTGGTCCAGACGAAGACCTTCCTCACGGTCGGAGCCGATCAGACCAAGTTCTATGACTGGAACCACTGGTACAGCTTCAACGGCATCGGCGGCTTCCACGACTGCAACGCCCAGTCGACCTGCCAGTGGGGTCCCGGCGGCATCGACATCACGCAGGGTTTCGCGAACTCGAGCGACACGTTCTTCTACCAGCTCTCACAGATGCTCGGCGCGGATCGGCTCGCCTATTGGGCGAAGCAGTTCGGCTTCGGCGCACCGACGGGCATCGCGCTACCGGCCGAGGCGTCCGGGATCGTGCCCGACAACGCCTGGAAGGAGAACCTCTTCAACCAGGGCATGTTCCCCGGCGAAGTCCTCCAGGCGGGCATCGGCCAGGGCTACGATTCCGCCACGCCGCTCCAGGTGCTGAACGCCTACGCGGCGCTCGCCAATGGTGGCAACCTCTACGTGCCCCAGATCGTCCATCGCATCCTCGGGCCGGACGGCAGCGTCGTGCAGGACTTCCAGCCTCAGCTCATCCGCCAGTTGCCGGTCGATCCGAGCGTCCTCGAGACGATGCGTGTGGCGGCGCGCGCCGTCCTGACGTCGGGCCACACCTGGAACCTCGTCGACCTGCCGCTGATGTTCGGTGGCAAGACCGGCACGGCCGAGTTCGGCGTCCGCAACGCCGATGGCAGCCTGCCCTTCCACTCCTGGTTCGTGGCCTTCGTGCCGGACTTCACCGCAGGCCACGAAGGCGACATCACCAAGCCCGATTCGCAGCTCGCGGTGCTGGCCTTCGCCTACGACTCGAACACGCAGGGCGACGTGGCGACCGAGGTCGTCAAGTACTTCCTCCAGCTCCACTACGCGCTGATCGATCCGCAGACCGGCCAGCTCGGTGACTGGCGCCTCCCGCGGCTGCTGAAGTCGAACGGGTTCGCGAACTGATGGCCACCGCGATGGCACTCGGCGGGGCCGGCTGATGGGCACCATGCGGGTCGAATCGGCCCGTTTCGGCACGCTCACGGCGCGCGTCTCCACCGGTTCGTGGAACCGTTTCGACCTGCAGATGGCGTTCTATGCGCTGGCGCTGGCCGTCGTCGGTCTGCTGATGGCGTACACCAACAGTGCCGGCGCGCCACTCGAGGCGGGAAGCGTCTTCACGCGCGGCCTGATGTGGCTCGCGATCGCCCTCGTTGTCTTCACGGTGGCCACGGCGATCGACTATCGCTGGCTTGCCGACTTCGCCTGGCCGCTCTACGCGCTGAACCTGTTCCTGCTGGCGCTGACGCTGGTCATCGGCACCGGCCTGGCCGGGGTCTCGCGCTGGATCAACATCTTCGGCATGCAGTTCCAGTTCTCGGAACTGGCCAAGGTGTTGATGGCCATCGTGCTCGCCAACTACCTGGCCGGCCGCCAGGGCCGCCTCAAGAGCCCCGTCACCATCATCGGCGCCGCGCTGCTCGCCGCGCCGCCCCTCGCGCTGGTGTTGATCCAGCCCGACCTCGGCACTTCGCTCGTCTTCGGCGCCATCGTCTTCGGCACGCTGTTCCTGTCCGGCGCGAGCCTGCGCTGGCTGCTCGCATCGGCCATCGTCGTGGCCTCTCTGCTGCCGGTCATCTGGTTCTTCGTGCTCAAGGATTACCAGCAGCAGCGGCTCATCTCGTTCCTGAACCCATCGGCTGATCCGCTCGGATCGGGCTACCAGATCCTCCAGTCGGAGATCGCCGTCGGATCGGGCGGGCTGCTCGGCAAGGGGCTCACCAACGGGACGCTGACGCAGTCGGACTACCTGCCCGTCTCGTCGACCGACTTCGTCGGGGCCACGCTCGGGGAGGAGCTCGGGTTCATCGGCTGCGTCGTGGTGCTGCTTCTCTTCGCGGCGCTGCTCTGGCGGGTGTTGCTGATCGGCTGGCGGGCTCGGGATCCGTTCGGGCTGGCGTTCTCAGGCGCGGTGGCCTCGATGATCGTCTTCCAGCTGCTGGTCAATTTCGGGATGGTGCTCGGGATGATGCCCATCACCGGCATCCCGTTGCCTTTCATCACCCATGGCGGGGCGTCGCTGATCAGCATCGCCCTCGGTCTTGGCATCCTTCAGAGCATCGCCATGCGCCAGGGCAAACAGATGTGGTGACGCGCGTCCTGCTCTGACTGCCCGCCGGCGATGCGCTCAGCGTCGAGTCGTGGCGGGCGCCGACCGCAGCACCCATCCGGCCGTGCTCGCCTGGACCAGCAGGGTGAACAGGACGATCCCGAAGACGACGCTCTGGAGGAGTTGCCGGTCGGGCTGGGTGGCCGGCAGGGAGAGGGCCAGCGCCACGGCGATGGCGCCGCGCAGCCCGGCCCAGAAGAGGACGTGCACCCAGGCGAGCGGCAGCCGCAGCCCAAGCTGGGCGCCGCCCCGCATACGGCCGATGCCCAGGAACAGTCCATAGACGACGACTGCCCGGCCGAGCAGGACGGCGACCACGGCCCACGCGATGACGCCGGCGGCGTCGACGATCTCGGACGGCGTGATGGTCAGGCCGATGAGCAGGAATACGACCGCGGTGACCAGGAAGGCCAGGTAGCTCCAGACCGTGTCGATGGCCACGCGGCCGCGACTCGGGATCGTCGTCCGGCCGAGATTGCCGAGCACGATGCCCGCCACGACCGTGGCGATGATGCCCGATTGCCCGGCCGCCTCGGCCACGAGGTACGTGCCATACGCGCAGATGAGCGTCAGCGTGAGCTCCAGGTTGACGTCGTCGAGTCGACCCGCGACCCACGCCGCCGCGGCGCCGAGGGACGCGCCGATGGCGGCACTCAACACGAAGATGACGAAGAAGCTCGGCACGCCCTGTGTGAGCAGGTCCCCGCCACCGATGGCGACCGTGAACAGCACGACCCCGGTCCCATCGTTGAAGAGGCTCTCGGCCTCGATGAGATTCGCCAGCGGGGCCGGTACGAAGACGTGGCGCATGGTGGCGATGACGGCCATCGGATCGGTCGCCGAGACCATCGCGCCGACGAGGAACGCGGATTCGAACGACAGGCCGGCCATGACGTGGAGCACGACCGCCACCAGCCCGGCGACGATGACCACGCCCGGCAGCGCCAGGAGGGTCACTGCGGCGATGTTCTCGCGCAGCGCCGCCGCGTCCATCCGGAGCGCGGCCTCGAACACGAGACCGGGCACCAGGATGGCCAGCACGAGTTCCGGCGTCAGCGTGATATCGAGATGCGGGGCGGCGATGGAGACGAGCAGGCCGAAGACCACGAGCGCGACGGTGTACGGCACCGCGAAACGCCGGCTGACCAGCGCCACGATGGCCAGCGCCACGAGCAGCGCCACGAAGACATCGGCCAGGCCAAGGATCGACGCGCTGCTCATACGCAGACTTTATCCGTCGGACAGAGCATCATCGAGCCGATGCGCATCGCCGATTTCGCGCTCGAACGCTACTTCGCCCGGTGGGAGTTCAGCGCGCGGTACCTGCTCTGTGCCTCGGACGTCGAGGGCTACCCGATGGCCGAGCTGCTGGCGCTGGCCGACGACGAGACGCGGGCGATGTGGACCGATCTTCGGCTCGGCTACACCGAATCGACCGGCCATCCGCAGCTGCGTGCCGAGATCGCCGCGCTGTACCAGACGGCGTCGCCGGACGACGTGCTCGTCTTCGCGGGCGCCGAAGAGGCCATCTTCTGCCTCGCCAACGTGGCCGTCGGGCCGGGCGATCACGCCATCGTGGTGTGGCCGGGGTACCAGGCGCTCCACGAGGTCGCGCGCGCCTCGGGGGCCGACGTCTCCCTGCACGAGCTGCACGAGTCGGACGGGTGGGCGCTGGACGTGGAGCGGCTGCGCGGCCTGATGCGGCCGACGACGAGACTCATCGTCGTCAACGCGCCACACAACCCGACCGGGATGCTGCCGACACACGAGGAGTGGCGTGCCCTGACCGACCTGGCCGCCGAATCCGGCGCTTACCTGTTCTCGGACGAGGTCTATCGCTTCCTCGAGTCCGATCCGGCGGATCGCCTGGCCGCTGGCGTCGACGCCCTTGATGGCGGCATCTCGCTCGGGGTCATGTCCAAGTCCTTCGCGATGGCCGGGTTGCGCATCGGTTGGCTGGTGACGCGCGACCGCGCCCTGATCCAGAGATGCGCGGCGTTCAAGGACTACACGACCATCTGTTCCTCCGCGCCGTCGGAGATCCTGGCCATCATCGGCCTGCGCGCTCGCGATACCGTCCTGGCGCGCTCGCGCGCCATCATCGCCGCCAACCTGCCCCGGCTGGACGCGTTCTTCGCTGCCCGTCAGCAGACCTTCCGCTGGGTCCGGCCACGTGGCGGATCGATCGCCTTCCCGCGCCTGTTGGGCGCCCGGAGCATCGAGCGCCTGGCGGCCGACCTGGTCGAGGCGGATGGCGTCCTGCTCCTGCCCGGCTCGGTCTTCGGCCATGCGGGCAACCACTTCCGCATCGGATTCGGTCGACAGGATCTGCCCGAGGCGCTGGCGCGATTCGAAGCGTTCCTCGACCGAACGACCTAGGGGCTACCGGGCGCGACGGGGTCGGCCGAGCAGCTTGGCGATCTCGTCGTGGTAGGTCCTGCCGGCGGGCATCCGCTCGAGCCACTCGAGGAAGTCGCGGTCCTGTCGCGCGATCTGGCCGAGCGTCCAGCCGCGGTAGCGACCGAAGTCAAGGACGCTCCCCTCGGGTTGGCCTGGCGGCTCCCCGGCTTCGCCGTAGCCCGTCTCACGAAACGATCCCTCGTCGGCGCGGCGCGCCGGACGGTCGGACGCGCGCCGATCTCGGCGCTGGCTCAGCTCGGCATCGTAGGCAGCGCGACGTGTCCGTTCTTTCAACACGTCCCACGCCTCGTTCAGTTCGACCATCTTCGTCTGTGCCACGGGGCTCGCGTCGCGGTCAGGGTGATAGCGCTGGGCGAGGCGGCGGTAGACGAGATTGATGATCTCGGCATCGGCCGCCGGATCGACCTGGAGGATCTGGTAGTGCGACCGCACACGAATCATCGGAGGATGAGCGTAGCAGAGGGTGCGAGGGGTCTGGACAGGGTCTTGGCGAGCGTGCCGCGCTTCAGGAGCGGATCGGTGCCGGTAGTGGGTCAGTTTGAATCCGGGTCGGGGTTGACCGGCTGAGCGGGACGGCGGAAAATCAGGCTATGCATGACCGCTCACGCAAGCGTCCCCGCGATCTGAATCAGCTCGCCGCGTCGATCCTGGCCGATGCCACCAATGACGCGCCGCCCGAGCCGGACGATCACCGTGACCCGGCCGCGGTCGCGCTGGGACGCAAAGGCGGACTAAAGGGAGGGAAGGCCAGGGCTGCCAGCCTGAGCCCGGAGCAGCGGTCGGAGATCGCCAAGCGTGCGGCGGCCGCTCGGTGGGGAGAAAAGCCGAAAGTCTGAACAGACGTTCGCTATCGGGCTGGACAGGTTGGCGACTCACCCGTATGCTGTCGAGCAACCGAATACCAAGAACCGCCGACAGGTCACCCCTACCAAAGAGAGGCCTGTTCGACGGTCCCGATCCCAGGCGTTTCGAACTTTCGTTCGTTACGTCCGGTTTTTGAGATTGTCGATGACCGGAAGCGGTTTGTCAACAGGTATGCGGAGAAAGGAGTGGATAACAACAAGTGAAGAGTTGACGGAATGAGATCCGATCCAGGTTAGCGACAAGAACCGGATCTCATCCCGTTCGATGCGAGCCGCCGTAGCTCAATGGACAGAGCATCCTGTTTGGTACTCAGGGCATGGTGAGAGTTCGAGTCTCTCCGGCGGCGCACCCTCCAGAAAGCTGGACGCGACTGATGCGTTACGTATCGAATCACACCTGCGATTCGGCGTCAAATGGGGAATCCAGCGTACTCGGTACGTCAAGAGTCCCTATGGAAACTGACCGAAATGCTTGACAATGCGCTAGCGGTCAAGCATAATGGTCACATGAACAAGTTGAGTCGCACGGAACGCGCACAGATCATCCGATGCCTCGTGGAAGGCAACTCGATCCGTGCCACGGTCCGCATGACCGGCTTTGCCAAGAACACGATCACCAAGCTGCTGGTCGAGCTTGGTAAGGCTTGCGCCATCTACCAGGACGAACATCTGCGCGACCTTCCGTCCGAGCGGCTACAGGCCGACGAGATCTGGTCGTTCTGCCACGCGAAGGCGCGCAACGTGCCCGAGGACAAGCGCGACACGTTCGGCTACGGCGACGTGTGGACGTGGACGTGCCTCGACTCCGACTCCAAGCTGATGGTGTCGTGGCGCGTCGGAGAGCGGACCCTCGGCGATGCCCGAGCCTTTGTCGAGGACGTGGCCAGCCGGATCGTCCAGCGGCCGCAGATCTCGACCGACGGGCTCCGCTTCTACGTCGAGGCCATCGACGACGTGTTCGGCTCGAACGTGGACTTCGCGCAGATCATCAAGCGATACGGCCCTTCTCAGGCCGAGGATGCCTCGCCCACGGCCCGCCGGTACAGCCCGCAGGAGTGCACCGGCATCGAGATCATCGTCCGTCAGGGTGACCCGAACCCCGACCATATCTCGACCAGCTACGTCGAGCGGCAGAACCTGACTATGCGGATGGGGATGCGCCGGTTCACCCGTCTGACCAATGCCTTCTCAAAGAAGGTCGAGAACCTCGCCGCCGCGGTGTCGCTCCACTTCATGCACTACAACTTCGCTCGACCGCACCAGAGCCTCGGCCGGAACATCACGCCGGCGATGGCGGCCGGTATCTCCGACCACGTGTGGACGCCCGAAGAGATCGCGGCGCTGCTCGACTAGCGCGGACGTTTCTCGTGCGAATGTGACAGCTGTAAACGGCTAACTCCGTGCTAGAATCACGAAATGTTCGCACGGCTGTTCGGTTTGGCCGCCGTTTTGCGACTATCCACAACGGTTGTCCACGGCCCGATTCGGCGCGACCACAACATCTTGTGGTCGCCGCCGCGCCGCTGCCACATGCGGGCTCGGGGACTCTCCACAAGTGGGCAAGTGGCATTGACGCACCCGCGACGATGGGCGCATCGCTCGCCGGCTGACGGCACGGGATCGGGGAGAGGGGTCGCCAGTTGACGGTGATAGGCCGGCTTGACTATGGGCTGCGCGTCCATGCACCAGCGCACGAACACGCCAAGCCGTCGCCATTCCTTGCCTCCGACGCGGTCTACTGTGGGGATGCCCGCGAGCTGCTCACGAAGGTGGAGCCCGATTCCGTGGCCCTCAGCTTCTGGTCGCCGCCCTACTTCGTCGGCAAGTCATACGAACGCGAGCTGACGTTCGAGGACTGGCAGGCGCTACTCCGGGACGTGATCGCCGGCCACTTCGCGGCCATCAAGCCGGGCGGTTTCCTGGCCATCAACATCGCCGACATCCTTGCTTTTCCCGATCCAGCGATGCCACGCATCCAAGCCGACAACGTCGCCACCAAGCGGTCCAAGGTGACCCGTGCGGACGTTCTCGCGGCCCAGGCAGCCCATCCCGACTTCAACCGCTACCAGCTGGCCGCGCTGCTCGGTACGAGCGAGCAGACGGTTGACCGTCGGCTCAAAGACAACAACATCCGCGGCGGCAAGTACGAGGTGCAGCGCAAGGTCAAGCTGGTCGGCGGGTTCATCCAGGAATGGGGCGATGCGGCCGGCTTCCACCTGTACGACCGCCGGGCATGGGTCAAGGACCCGGCCTGGGAGAACAGCCGATGGCACTCCCTCTCGTATCGCTCGGTCGATGAGTTCGAGTACGTCTACGTGTTCTGGAAGCCGGGCATCACGACCATCGACCGGAACCGCCTGGCGCGCAAGGAATGGGCCGAGTGGGGATCTCGCGGCGTGTGGCAGATCCCGTCGGTCCGGTCGAACGAATCGCACGAGGCGCAGTTCCCGACCGAACTGGCGCGGCGCGTGATCCGCCTGTTGTCGGGAGAGGACGATCTGGTGCTGGACCCGTTCCTTGGCAGTGGCACGACCGCGCTTGCGGCCATCGAACAGGACCGCCACTTCCTCGGGTTCGAGCTGATGCCCGAGTACGCGGCACTGGCGCGGCGGAACGTCCACAACGCCCAAGCGCAGATGCGCCTTCCCCGGTGACGCTCGACCCTGGGTCACTGGTCGCCGACCTGGACCTTCTGGAGGAAATCGAGAAGGCGACCTTGCGCCTAGTAGTCCAGGCGATGCTGGAGTTTCGAGGCCACGCGGCCCTGATCTTTGCCAACGATCCGGATGAGCCGCAGGACATCGGCGAGGACATCACGCGCGAGGCCATGGATCGGCTCGGGACGTCAGCCATCGACGTGCGGCTGTTCGGCAAGGTGGACTACAAACGCGCTCGGTTCGTGTTCCAGCCGGAATATTCGCTACGCCAAGCTTTGTTTGTCGATTCCAAGGCTGAGGCCATCGCGGGGGCCGCGACCGCGACCATCCAGATGGCCCAAACGTCCATGCGGGTAAGGATGCAGCGCGCTGGCACCGATATGGATGAGCCCGGAGGCCTACCGACGATCGTGCCCGCTGAGGCTGGCACGATGCTGACCACAACCGTGTTCGTGAAGTTCAGCTATCGGGAGACACCCAGTCCGACTGGCCCGATTCGCGAGTTAGTCAAGATCACAATCGCGGTGCTGCCCAATGGACTCCTCCAAGACCGATACAACCCCTCGGCAGCCGAATCGTTCTGGCTCGCCGGTCGCAATGCGTACAACAACGGCGAGACCTTCCGTGTCCGTATCAGCTTCAATCGTCTGAAGGCCCTCGCGCGCTGGCGAGTCCAGGAGATCAGGTTTGACGCCGAACCCGCCTTTGCATGGGACGACGATCCGCCCGATTCAAACTGACCCACTACCTCGGTGCCGCGCTCGTTGACGGTATCGGACAGCAGCGGGTACCATGTTCGTTCGCGCCCACGGTCGGTCGGCATCGCTCCGCACCCGCCGCTCGACGGCCAGCCAGGATCGGCCGGCCAGCCCATCAACGATGTCATCCTCGGGGAAACATGTACGCAGTCATCGAATCAGGCGGTAAGCAGTACCGGGTCGAGCTTGGCACGGAGTTCGAGGTCGACCGGCTCGAGGCGGAGCCCGGCCAGACCATCGACTTCGAGCGTGTCCTGCTCGTCGCCGACGGTGACCAGACCGCCATCGGCACGCCGCTCGTCGAGGGAGCGCTGGTCCGCGCCGACGTGGTCCGCCGTGACCGCGGCGAGAAGCTCGTCGTCTTCAAGTACAAGCCAAAGGCGCGGACCCGCGTCAAGAAGGGCCATCGCGCCGACCTGACCGTCCTGCGCATCGCCGAGATCCGCCTTGGCCGGCACAGCGCCGCCAGGGACGCCGCCGCCGAAGAGGCGGAGGCCGAGAAGGCGCGGCAGGAAGCCGCTGCGGAAGCCGCCCGCCGCGCTGCCGCCGACCAGGCGCTCGCCGCGAAGCTGGCAGCCGACGCCGAGGCGGAAGCTGCCAAGCGCAAGGCTGCCGAGCCCGCCGCCAAGCCTCGAGGCGCGAAAGCGACGGATGCCGCCGCGGCGAAGGCCGCCGAGCCGAAGGCCGCCGCGGCCAAGACCACGGCAAAAGCGCCCGCCAAGGCCGCGACCAAGCCGGCCGCGACCAAGCCGGCCGCGATCAAGCCGACAGCCAAGCCGTCGACCGCCCGAACCCCGACCACCAAGCGTGCTGCCGAGCAGGCGCCCGCGAAACCGACGATGAAGGCCGCGCCCGCCAAGCCGGCGGCTGCCAAGCCTCGAACCGCCGCCAAGCCAAAGAAGGACGAGTAACGACGTGGCCCACAAGAAGGCTGGTTCCAGCTCGAAGAACGGCCGCGACAGCGTCGGCCAACGCCTCGGCGTGAAAGCTGGCGATGGCCAGCTCGTGACGGCGGGCACGATCATCGTTCGCCAGCGAGGCATGACGTTCCTGGCCGGCGATGGCACGGGCCTCGGCCGTGATTACACCGTCTTCGCGACGGTCCATGGCCGCGTCAAGTTCGAGCATGCCCGCCAGGACAAGAAGCGCATCCGCGTCGTCGCCGACGGCGCGACCACGGCCAAGACTCCCGAGGCCGCTCCGGCGACCGCCTGATCAATACCCCGCAAAACAGAGAACAGGATCCGCAACGTGAAGCCCGACCTCCATCCCAAGTACCACCAGGCGACCGTCACCTGCGCGTCGTGCAAGACGACGTTCACCGTCGGATCGACGCGCACTGATCTGCACGTCGATGTCTGCTCCAGCTGTCACCCCTTCTTCACCGGCAAACAGACCATCGTCGACACGGCTGGCCAGGTCGAGCGCTTCCAGAAGCGCCTCGAGCGCTCGTCGCGGCTCTGATCGGCTGGCGCCGGATGGCGACCCGCCCCTGATGGCACGTTTCGCCTATGGCGGCCAGGCGCTCATGGAAGGCGTCCTGATGCGCGGCCGTGACGCGATCGGCGTCGCCGTGCGCGGCCCGGACGGCCGGATCTTCGTCGCCGAGGAGAAGCTCGACAGCCTCCTGCATCGCAATCGGTTCGCACGAGCGCCGCTCTTCCGCGGCCTCGTCGTGCTCTACGAGACGCTCATCGTCGGCACGCGCTGGCTGATGCGCTCGGGCGCCGTGGCCGCTGCGAGCGAGGGAGTGGCGCTCGGCCGAGCGACGGTCGCCATCACGCTGGTCGTGACCATCGGACTGGCGGTCGGGCTCTTCGTGTTGCTGCCGCTCTTCGTGGCAGGCGCCGTGGTGACGTCGCAGGACCCTGCCCAGGCGCTCATCCGCCATCTCTTCGAGGGCGTCGTCCGAATCGGCCTCTTCGTGGCCTACCTGCTGGTCGTCAGCCGCTCGGCCGAGATCCGCCGCGTGTTCATGTACCACGGCGCCGAGCACATGACCATCCACGCCCTGGAGCACGACGACCCGCTGACCATCGAGCGCATCCGGCGCTATCCGACGGCGCACCCGCGCTGCGGCACCGAGTTCCTGGTCGTCTTCATCATCGTCAGCATCCTCATCTTCAGTGTGCTGGTCGGGCAGGATCTACTCGTCAGCGTCATCGGGCGGATCGTGCTCATCCCGGTCATCGCCGCCGTCTCATACGAGGTCCTCCGCTGGGGCGCCAAGCATCGCGAGCAGTGGTGGATCAGGTGGCTCTTCCTGCCCGGCATCTGGCTCCAGGCGATCACCACCAAGCAACCCGACGATTCGATGATCGAGGTCGCCGTGGCGTCGATGCAGGAGTCGCTCCGAGCGAATGGCGACGAAGCACCGGCGGGCAGCCTGGACCCGACGACCGAGCCGATGCCCGACGTCAAGGCGCTGGCGGACGACCAGGCCGCGGCGGCCGACGGGAAGGTCGCGCCAACCGGGCTGGCTGCTCCGATCGAGGCCGCGGTGGCACCCGCCGAATCGGGTGATGCGGCGCAGCGATGAGCCTGGACGACCGGCTTGACGACCTCGAACGCCGGTTGGACGAGATCGAGGCGGAGTGGTCACGGCCGGAGGTCGCCGCGGACCCTGAGCGAAGCAAGCACCTCGGGCGCGAGCAGTCGCGCATCGCACCGGTCGTCGAGCGGTATCGCCGCCTGCGCGAGAACCGCGCTCAACTCGAGGCCGCGCGACGTGATCGCGACGCGGAGCCTGATGCCGAGACGCGCGAGATGGCGCGCCAGATCGTCGATGAGCTGGAGGCCCAGAACAGGGCACTGACCGAGGAGATCCGCATCCTCCTCCTGCCGACCGACCCGAACGACGAGCGCGACGTCATCATCGAGATCCGCGCCGGCGCCGGCGGGGAGGAGGCCGCGCTCTTCGCTGCTGAGCTCTTCCGCATGTACGTCCGTTACGCTGAGCGCCGTCGCTGGTCGGTAGAGACGCTGACCACCAACGAGACCGGCATCGGGGGCCTGCGTGAGGTGATCCTCGCCATCCACGGCGACCGCGCCTATAGCCGCCTCAAGTACGAGGGCGGCGTCCATCGCGTCCAGCGCGTGCCCGACACCGAATCGAGTGGCCGGATCCACACGTCGACGGCGACCGTGGCCGTCCTGCCCGAGGCGGAAGAGGTCGAGGTCCAGATCGACGACCGCGACCTGCGCATCGACGTCTACCGGTCGCAGGGTCCCGGTGGCCAGAGCGTCAACACGACCGACTCGGCCGTCCGCATCACGCACATCCCGACCGGGCTCGTGGTCGCCATCCAGGACGAGAAGAGCCAGCACAAGAACAAGGCCAAGGCGATGTCGGTGCTGCGCGCCCGACTGCTCGAGCTGGAGCGCGGCAAGGCGCACGAGGCGGAGGCGGCCGTCCGGCGGAGCATGGTCGGCTCCGGCGATCGCTCGGAGAAGATCCGGACCTACAACTTCCCGCAGGACCGCGTGACGGATCATCGCATCGGCATGGATCTCCATAACCTGCCCAACGTCCTCGACGGCGATCTCGACCGTCTCCTCGATGCGCTCATCTCGACCGATCAGGCCGAGCTGCTTTCCCACCTGGACGACGACTTCGACGACGGTGTCTGACGGTGACCGGCCGATGACCGACACACCCGCCATCCAGCGGGCGACCGACCTGACCGGCATCCTCCTGCTCAAGCACGACAGCCTGTTCGTGCTGAGCGATTCCTTCGGCGACCTCCATCCCGATTCCCGCGGGCTCGGGCTGTATTCGGGCGACACGCGCTTCCTGTCGCACTACGAGATGCGCCTCAACGGCACGCGTCCGGTCGTGCTGCGCGCGGGTACGGGCGCGAGCTACACCAGCACCATCCAGCTGACCAACCCGGACTTCCTGCGCGACCCGCGCGACAAACAGGATGTCGAGGTCGTCCTGCGCCGTCAGTCGCTGAGCCTGGTGCGCGAACGCGTCCTGTCGGATCGGTTCGTGGAGCAGATCCGCATCGATAACTACACCACGCACCCCGAGCGGACATGCCTGACCCTCCGCCTCGACGCCGACTTCGCCGACATCTTCGAGGTCCGCGGCGTCGTCCGCGAAGCACGTGGCCGCCGTCAGCCCACCCACCTCCAGGACGATGGCGTGGTCTTCCGTTACGAAGGCCTCGACCATCTCGTCCGCCAGACGCGGTTGCGCTTCTCGGAAGCGTTCCGCGCCCTGCCGGCGTCGATGACGCCAGAGGAGGCGGACGACGTGAGCCGCACGCATGGCTCGTGGCCGATGCTCCCGGCCGAGGACGCGGGGACCGGCGGCATGCTGCTCGCTTTCGAGTGGGAACTCGCCGCCGGGGCGGATCGCGTGCTGGAGATCCAGGTCACGACCGACGTTCTCCCCGCCGAGTCGGGCCGCGGCGGGCGCCGCGCCGCCCCCTCGCCGCGGCCGCTGCCCGGTGAGGAAGCCGAGGCGGTCCACCGCGCGTGGTACAGCAGCTCCGCGTCCGTCACCACGACCCACGTCTTCGCCGACCGTGCCTTCCGGCGGGCCATCGCCGATCTGCGGCTGCTCGTCAACAGTGGCCCCGGCGAAGGCGAGCGCTACATCGCTGCGGGCGTGCCGTGGTTCAGCTGCCTGTTCGGGCGCGATTCGATCATCACCGCGCTCCAGGTGCTCTCGATCAGGCCGCAGGTGGCACGCGAGACGCTGGCCATCCTGGCCCGGCTCCAGGCGACGACGACCGACGAGTGGCGTGACGCTCAGCCGGGCAAGATCCTCCATGAACTGCGCAGCGGCGAGCTCTCGAGCGCCGGCGAGATCCCCCACACGCCCTACTACGGCTCGGTCGATTCGACACCGCTGTGGCTCATCCTGCTGGGCGAGTACGAGCGCTGGACGGCCGATCGCGAACTCGTCGACCGGCTCTGGCCGAATGCTCTCGCCGCGCTCGATTGGATCGATACGTCGGGCGATCTCGACGGCGATGGCTTCGTCGAGTACGAGCGGCGGTCGCCGCGCGGCCTGCTCAACCAGGGCTGGAAGGATTCGTCCGACGCGAATCGCTTCCGCGACGGGTCGCTGGCCCGTGCGCCGCTGGCGCTGGTCGAGGTCCAAGCCTACGTCTACCGCGCTCGACTCGAGATGGCGCGCCTTTTCCGGATGCGCGGCGAGGTCGCGGCCGCGGAAGGCCAGGAGGCGGCCGCGGCAGCGTTGGCGGAGCACTTCGAGGCGGCGTTCTGGATGGAGGAGGCAGGCACCTACGCGATGGCCCTCGATGCCGACAAGCGGCAGGTCGATGCCATCGCCTCCAACGCCGGGCACGTCCTGTGGTGCGGCATCGCGTCGCCCGAGCGGGCACGTGCCGTTGCCGCCTCGCTGCTCGGCCCGGGGATGTGGAGCGGCTGGGGGATCAGGACGCTGTCAGCCGAGATGGCCGGCTACAACCCCATCGGCTATCACATCGGCACGGTCTGGCCGCACGACAATGCCATCGCCGCGGCCGGGATGTTGCGCTACGGGTTCCGTGCCGACGCCGCGCGCGTGGCGGCGGCCATGCTCGAGGCGACGGTCTACTTCCGCGATTCGCGTCTGCCCGAGCTGTTCTGCGGGTTCGACCGCGCCCGTTCGCCGTTCCCGGTGCCGTATCCGGTGGCGTGCTCGCCGCAGGCGTGGGCGGCCGGTTCGCTTTACCAGCTGCTGGCCGCCATGCTCGGCCTGGAACCGGACGCTGCTCGCCGCCAGCTCGTCCTGCACGCGCCGCTGCTGCCCGACTGGCTGCCCGACCTGCGCCTCGAGAACCTGCGCGTGGGTGATGCCGTTGTCGACCTGCTCGTTCGACGCACCGATGGTTCGGCTGGCGTGGAGGTGCTGCGCCGGGTCGGTGATGTCTCGGTCGTCGTCCGACTGTGAGCGTAGACGGCGCCGAGTCGGGGACCGTTGGCTCACTGCTGCGTCGCGGCTCGGGCGCACTGGTCGATGCAGGATCGGAGAGCCCGCGCCTGGACGCCGAGCTCCTGATGGCGGCCGCATTGGGCGTCGATCGGACGACGGTGATGGCCCATCCCGAGGCGCGACCCGGGACGGCCCAGCTGGCGGCCTACGACGCGGCCATCGTGCGCCGAGCGGCTGGCGAGCCCGTCGCGTACATCCGCGGCATCAAGGAGTTCCACGGCGTCGCGTTGAGCGTCGACCGGCGCGCGCTCATCCCGCGGCCGGAGACGGAACTGCTGGTCGATCTGGCCGAGACCGAGGTGAGGGCCGCGCTCAGCGCATCTCCACGACCGGCTGGCACGCCACCCTTCCTGATCTGGGACGTTGGCACGGGCAGCGGCGCCATCGCCATCGCGCTCGCCCTCGACCTGCGGCGGCGTGGCTACGGCGCGGCGATCTCGCTGCTGGCGACCGATGTCTCGCCCGATGCGCTGGCGCTGGCCGTCGAGAACGCGGTCGGCCACGGCGTCGCGGACGTCATAAGGTTCGCGCCGGGTGACCTGCTCGAGACGGCCGAGCGCCCGGCCGCGGTCGACCTGATCGTCGCCAACCTGCCCTACATCCCGAGCGCCGTGGTTCCGACCCTGCCGGTGGCTGCCAGTTTCGAGCCGACGATGGCACTCGACGGCGGGGCGGATGGGCTCGATCTGGTGCGGCGGCTGCTCAGCGACCTTGACGGCGTGGTCGCGCCGAACGGCGGCGCGCTGCTCGAGATCGGCGCCGACCAGTCGGACGCTGTGCTCGCCGCGGCCGCCGCGGCGTTGCCGGATTGGCGATCCTCTGTTCACCTCGACCTCGCCGACCGACCGCGGGTGCTGCAGCTCCAGCGAGCCGCCTGAGATGGCCGCCCTCGGCGTCGACGAGCCGCCGATCCTGCGCGCCGCGGATCCGGCCTCGATCGATGCTGCCATCGAGGCGCTCTGGGCGGGCGGCATCGTCGGCGTCCCGACCGAGACGGTCTACGGCATCGCCGTCGTGCCGTCTCTCGAGAACCTGCGCCAGCTGCTCATCGCCAAGCAACGCCCGACCGAGAAGGGCATCGCCCTGATGGTCGACTCGCTGGCCCAGGTCGAGGCGCTGGCGGACGTGCCGCCAGCCGCTCGGCGCCTGGCCGAACGCCTCTGGCCCGGTCCGCTGACGTTGGTGCTCGCGCCCCTCGTCGACACCGTGGTCGAACTGCCCGGGCCGCTCTTCGGCGCCACCGGCGATCTCGGCTTCCGCCTGCCCGACCACGCCGTCCCGCGGCACCTCGCAGCGCGGCTCGGGCCCATCGCGGTCACCTCGGCCAATCTCAGCGGCCAGCCCGACTCGCTGACCGTCTCGGAGCTGATCGCCGCCATCGGTGGTTCGCTCGCCCTCGTCCTCGACGACGGCCCGGTCCGCGGCGGCGTCCCGTCCACGGTCGTCGCCATCCGACGCGGCGAGCAGCCACGCATCCTGCGACACGGTGCGCTGGCGGACGACGCCATCCTGGGCGCGCTCCGCTGAGCGGCAGCAGGCGCTCGCGACCCGGTCGCGCGTACACTGCTGGCCAGCGCGCGAGCCAGCACGAGGAGACGCCGGGATGACCGTCACCGCTCGGCCAGGGGTCGGCTGGTCGTCCATCGCCGAAGTGGACCCCGAGGTCTGGACGGCGATGGTCGACGAACGCGACCGGCAGCGGCAGAAGATCGAGCTCATCGCCAGCGAGAACTACACCTTCGCCGCGGTCATGGAAGCCCAGGGCTCGTGGCTCACCAACAAGTACGCCGAGGGCCAGCCCGGACGCCGCTACTACGGTGGCTGCGACTACGTCGACATCATCGAGCTGCTGGCCGAGGAACGCGCCCTCGCCCTCTTCCCCGGCTCGGAGTTCGTCAATGTGCAGCCGCACTCCGGCGCCCAGGCGAACATGGCCGCGTACCTCTCGGCGCTCGAGATCGGCGACAGGATCCTGGGCATGAACCTCGCCCACGGCGGCCATCTCACGCACGGCTCGCCGGTCAACTTCAGCGGCAAGTGGTTCGAGGTCCACGCCTACGGCGTGCGCGAGGACGACCAGCGCATCGATTACGACGCGCTCGAGCGGCAGGCGCGGGAGGTCCGCCCGAAGATGATCGTGGGCGGCGCCAGCGCCTACCCGCGCATCATCGATTTCGAGCGCATGGCGGGCATCGCTCACAGCGTGGACGCGCTGCTCCTGGTGGATATGGCACATGTCGCCGGCCTCGTCGCGGCGGGCGTCCACCCGAGCCCCTTTCCGCACGCCGACATCGTCACGACGACGACACACAAGACGCTGCGCGGCCCGCGCGGGGGCCTTGTCTTCGGCCGTGCCGAGATGGGCAAGGCCATCGACAAGACGGTCTTCCCGGGCATCCAAGGCGGTCCGCTCATGCATGTCATCGCGGCCAAGGCCGTCGCCCTCCACCTGGCCGCGACCGACGAGTTCCGCACCTACCAGCATCAGACCGTGGAGAACGCACGGATCCTTGCCGAGACGCTCGTCGACCTCGGACCGCGCGTCGTCTCGGGCGGCACGGACAACCACCTCGTGCTGATGGATGTGACGCCGCTCGGCGTGACCGGCAAGGAGGCCGAGGCGCTCCTCGATGCCATCGGCATCACTGCCAACAAGAACGCGATCCCATTCGATCCGCTGCCACCGAATACCGCCTCGGGCATCCGGCTGGGGACGCCGGCAACGACCACCCGAGGATTCGGGCCGGACGAGATGCGACGCATCGGCCGGCTGATCGTCGAGGCGATCACCCTGCGCGACGACCCGGCCGCGGTCGCGCGCATGGCGGCCGAGGTCCGCGAGATCTGTGCGGCGTTCCCCGTGCCCGGTCTGCCCGAGGCGTGACGCCAGCTGCCCCGGCGGCCTACGACTCGTCAACGGCTCTGCCGTTCATCATCGCCGCGCTGGTCGCGGCCATGGCGCTCAGCTTCCTGCTCACACCGGTGGCCATCCGGATCGCGCGCCGGGTCGGTGCCATCGACGAACCGGATGAGGGGCGGCGCGTCCATCGCCAGCCCGTGCCGCGCGGCGGCGGCCTGGCCGTCGTGACGGCGTTCGTCGGCGTGGGTATCGCCGCGTTCCTCATCAACGATCAGGTCAACGCGATCGCGGTGCCGAACCTGCCGGCCAGCCTGATCCAGCCGTGGCAACTCGCGGCGCTGTTCGGCGGCTGCTTGCTGGCGGCCGGCTTCGGCCTGCTCGACGACCGCTACCAGCTGCTGGCACGGTGGCAGTTGCTGGTGCAGCTCGGTCTCGCGGGCATCGCGGTGTTCGCCGGCATCTTCATCGGCGGCTTCAGCAACAGCATCGACAATCCCGTCCCGTTCCTCGTCAGCGGTGATTCGTTCCAGATCGGCGGCGTGGTCGCCGTCGTCCTGTCCATCGTCTGGATCGTCGGGATGATCAACAGCGTCAACTTCATCGATGGGCTTGACGGGCTATCGACCGGCGTTGCGCTCATCGCGGTGGCCACGCTGGCCTATCTGTCGTTCGAGACGGGGTCCAAGACGCCCCAGCCATTCGTTGCGCTTCTCTGCGCTGTGCTGGCGGGCGCGCTGGCCGGGTTCCTGCCCTGGAACTTCCACCCGGCCAAGGTGTTCATCGGCACGACCGGCGTCTACGCGGTCGGATTCGCGCTGGCGGTCCTCTCGATCCTTGGCGCAGCCAAGGTAGCGGTGGCGATGCTCGTGCTCGGCGTGCCCATCATCGACACGTTCTGGATCATCATCCGCCGCCTCTCGGCGAAACAGTCGCCGTTCACCCCGGATCGCGGCCACTTCCACCACCGGTTGCTCGACCTCGGGCTCACCCACCGCAGCGCGGTGCTCGTCATCTATGCCATCTGCGCGGTGCTCGCCGTACTGAGCGTGGTCCTCTCGAGCACGGCGTCGCTCTATGCGTTCGCCGGTATCGTCGTTGGTGGGGGATTGGTGCTGCAGCTCATGACGCGACGGTCACGCGAGGCGCTCGATGCGCGGAGCTACGACTCGGACGCACCCTCGGACGAGCCGCTCGGCGAGCCCCCCGCGACATGACCGACCATCTCGGCCGACCCGGGAGCGGGTGGCTCGCCTGCTATACTCCGGGCGCGTTACCGGGTCGGAAGTGAACGGCTTGGGCAGGGGGAGTGCCTATCTCGCCCTGTTCTCGGAGATCGGCTTCGTCCTCTTCGTGACCACCATGGGGGGAGCGCTGGCCGGCCACTGGTTGGACGAACAGCTTCGGACGAACCCACTTTTCGTCCTGCTCGGCTTCCTCGGCGGCGCCGGGATGGGAGCGCTGGCGGACTACCGCCTCATCACCAGGTTCCTTACGAAACTCGAAGACTGATGCGGGCGCGGCTGAAAGGCCGCGCTCCCGTGATGGAGCGAGCGTGTCGAGCGATCTGCCCCCGACAGGAACACCGGCCAAGCCGCACCGCTTGAGCTTCGGACGCCTGCTCGTCCTTCTCGCCATCGTCGTCATCGTCATCGATGCCGTCGCGTTCGCGTTCTTCCCGCCCTTCGACCCGGGCCAGCCCACGGGCGCGGCATGCCCGTTCCCGGTCTGCTACATCAACGGCACGCTCGAACTCCCGCCGCCGCACGTCGTGTTCGACCTGACACCGGCCGAGCCCGCGTCGAGCGGCCTCGTCATCACCGCCCACCCGAGCATCACTTCGACGCTCCTCACCATCTGGATCGTGGCCGGCCTGCTGCTCGCGGCCATCATCGTCATGACCCGCGGCGGGGCCGGCGTCCCCGGCCGTCTCCAGAACGTGGCCGAGTGGGCGTACGAATCGCTCGAGTCGTTCGGGACATCGCTCGGCGGACCGGCCGCCAAACGCTATGTCCCGTTATTCGCGTCCTTCTTCCTGCTCATCCTGTTCTGCAACTGGAGCGGCCTCGTGCCACCCGTCAGCAGGGTCGATTTCCTGCGCGCCCCGACGAGCGACGTCAACGCGACCATCGGGCTGGCCCTGGTGGCGTTCTTCATCATCGAGTTCGAGGGCTTCCGCCGGCTCGGCGTGCGCGGCTATCTCGGCAAGTTCTTCCCGTTCTACGAGTTCAAAAAAGGAGTTGGCGCCGGCGTCATCGCCGTCTTCGTCGGGCTCATCGAGCTGATGCTCGAGTTCGTGAAGCCGCTCACCCTGTCGATGCGCCTCTTCGGCAACATCTACGGTGGCGAGGTCGCATTGGGCGTGATGACCTCGCTCACGCTGGTCGTACTGCCCGTGGCGCTGCTCGGCCTCGAGTTCATGCTCAACTTCATCCAGGCACTCATCTTCAGCGTGCTGACGCTGATGTTCATCGTGCTGGCCATCGAAAGCCACGATCACGAAGAGGGCGAGATGGGCCACGAGGCCATGGAATCGCTCGAGGGCAAGTCCGGGCCGATCCCGGCCGGAGCCCACTAGCCACCAGCAGGGTCCAATCAGACCTGGGGCACCCGTCCCGGGGGTAGGAGGAACGCAATGGAACACATCGGCGCAGGCCTGGCGGCCATCGGGGTCATCGGGCCCGGCATCGGCATCGGCATCCTCGGCGGTCTCGCCACCGGTGCCATCGGGCGCAATCCGGATGCCGCGAGCCAGATCCGTGGTCTTGCCATCATTCTTGCGGCCTTCGCCGAAGGCCTCGGCGTGCTTGCCATCGTGGTCGGCCTGCTGTCCATCTTCATCACCGGCAGCTGAGCGCGGCTGACGCGGGAGACGCGCCATGGTCATCAACGTCTTCTGGATCCTCCTGTTCGCCTCGACGTTCATCGTCTTCGCGACGCTGGCGTGGTACTTCGGATTCCGCGGCCTCACCGCCAACCTCGAAGCGCGACGCGCCCGGATCGAGCAGGGCCTCAAGGATGCCGACTCCGCGAGGCGTGACCGGGACGCGGCTGCCGACCAGCGCCAGGTGATCCTGGCCGAGGCGCGCAAGGAGGCGAACGACATCCTGGCGCGCTCGCAGAAGATGTCGGACGAAGCCCGCGAGCAGGGCCTCGCTGAGACGCGTGCCGAGATCGAGCGACTCCGCCAGCAAGCGGTCGCCGAGATCGACGGCGAGCGCCAGCGCGCCCTGGCCGATGTTCGCTCGCAGGTCGCCGAACTCGCCCTCCAGGCGGCCGGCAAGGTCGTCGGCGAAACGATGACCGGCCCGCGCGAGCGGCGCCTCGTCGACGAGTTCCTCGCCCAGGTGAGCGCGGTCCCTCCGTCGGGGAGTGGCACCAACTGATGACGGGCAGCGACTGATGGCCCGCGTCCGCAGCACGGCACGTCGTTATGCCGAGGCCGCCTTCAGCGTGGCCGAACGCGACGATACCGTCGAGGCGTGGCTCAGGGATCTCGCCACGGCGAGCGATCACCTTGGCCGTGACGACGTGCTGCGCGTACTCGGCAACCCGGCCGTCCCGTACCGTGACCGAGCCGATGTGATCGAACGGATCCTCGCCGGCCGCGTCGCCAAGCCCACCCAGAACCTCATCCTGCTGCTCCTCCAGCGCGGCCGCATCGAGGATCTCGCCGACGTCCTGCGCGAGTTCCAGCGCCTCTACGACCGCCGCGAGGGCATCACCGCCGCGACCGTCACGAGCGCCGCGCCACTCGACCAGGCCGAGCAGGCGGCGCTGCTGGCGAACCTGACCCGGATGACCGGCCAGCGCGTCGAACTGACCTACGCCATCGACCCGTCCATCCTCGGTGGAGTCGTCGTCCGACTGGGCGATCGACTCATCGACGGAAGCGTCCTCGGACGCCTCGAACGCCTGCGCAGCCGGCTCGCGGCCGGCGCTCTCTAGCCGCTGCCAGCCGCCGCATCACGACAAGGGGATCCGTTTCATGGCCATCCGCTCGGACGACATCACGACCATCATCAAGTCGGCCATCGACCAGTTCGACACGGGCGTCGAGACGCGCTCCGTCGGCACGGTCGTCGAGGTCGGTGACGGCATCGCCCAGATCTACGGGCTCTCCGACGCGCTCTCCTCCGAGCTGCTCGAGTTCCCCAACGACGTCATGGGCATGGCACTCAACCTCGAGGAGGAGACGGTCGGCGCCGTCATCCTCGGCGACTACACGCTCATCAAGGAAGGCGACACGGTCAAGACCACGGGGCGCGTCGTGGAGGTGCCCGTCGGCGCCGCGCTCATCGGGCGGGTCGTCGATCCGCTCGGCCGCCCGCTCGACGACAAGGGGCCCATCCCCTCCGAGCCGCGCCGGCCGGTCGAGCGCGTCGCGCCGGGCGTCATCACCCGCAAGTCGGTCGATACGCCGGTCCAGACGGGCATCAAGGCCATCGATGCGCTCATCCCGATCGGGCGCGGCCAGCGCGAGCTGATCATCGGCGACCGCCAGACGGGCAAGACGGCCGTCGCCATCGACACGATCATCAACCAGAAGGGCAAGGGCCTCGTCTGCATCTATGTCGCCATCGGGCAGAAGCTCTCGACGGTGGCCAAGACGGTCGCCATCCTCGAACAGTACGGCGCCATGGAGCACACCATCGTGGTCGTCGCCGGAGCCAACGATCCGGCGCCGCTGCAGTACCTGGCGCCCTACTCCGGCGCCGCCATCGGCGAGGAGATCATGGAGAACGGCGTGCAGCTCGGCGGCGCCCTCGTCAAGGACGCGCTGTGCGTCTACGACGACCTCACCAAGCACGCCTGGGCGTACCGCGAGATGTCGCTCCTGCTGCGCCGCCCGCCGGGTCGCGAGGCGTACCCCGGTGACGTGTTCTACCTCCACAGCCGCCTGCTGGAACGGGCCGCGCGCCTCAATGACGACAACGGCGGCGGCTCGCTGACCGCGTTGCCCATCATCGAGACGCAGGCCAACGACGTCTCGGCCT
>PNAP01000108.1 GCA_003169735.1 Chloroflexota bacterium
CGACCGGCCGCCAGCGCGGCGAGGGCAGGTGCCCGTCCGGGAAGAGCAGCGGCAACCCGATGATCGCCGTCGCCACGGCCGGGACCCAGACCCAGGCGAGCAGCCAGGCGAGATCCCGCCCGAACGGCAGGGACCCGGGCGAGGTCAGGACGGCCAGGATCACGTAGGCGTTGATGAGTTGCTGGACAGCTGATTCGAGCCCGATGCCAGCGAACAGCCAGCCGACCAGGTGGCCCGGCCGTCGCCGGGTGATGACCGCGCCGACCGACCCGAACGTCAGGCCGAGCAGGATATTGGCGCCCGGGAAGCCCCACGAGTTCGGCTGCGGCGTCGAGAGGGTGGCGATCGTCAGCGCCGCGGCGACGATCGATGCGCCGATGGTGACGATCCAGACCCACCCTGCGATCGCTCGGCGGCGCGCCACCGCCGATACCGACAGTTGGGCCGTTGTCGTCAGCTGTCCGGCTCGTGCGTCGACCTGCATGCGTCCATCCTCGCTCTGCGGCGTCCGGAAATCGTTACGGCGGATGATGGCTGCGCGCTACCGTAGCGCGATGCAACCAACGCCGGCAAGCCGCCCGAGTCGGGTCTCGGTCGCGCTGCTCGGTCCGGTCGACGGCGAGCCGCTGGCGGTCGATACGCGCAAAGCCGTCGCCACGCTCGGCTACCTGGCCGTGACCGGGCGTCCGGCCAGCCGCGAGTCACTCGCCGCGCTGTTGTGGCCGGACGCTGACGAGACGGATGCCAAGGGGGCGCTGCGGCGCACGCTCTCTGTGCTCAACCGTGCCCTCGGTGGAAGTGGGCTGACCATCGACCGGCGCGTGGCGGCCGTCGACCCGGCGAAGGTCGAGGTCGATGTGCTGCGCTTTCGCGAGGCGCTGGCACGGGTGCGCGCCCACGGCGATCCGCCGGAACGAACGTGCGCGGCCTGTTTCGCGTCGCTCGATGAGGCCGTGGCGCTCGATCGTGGCGGGTTCATGGCCGGGTTCGCGCTCCGCGACAGCGAAGCGTTCGACGAGTGGCAGCTGGCCGAAGCAGAGGCTCATCAACGCGAACTGGCCGGTGCATTGGAGCGGCTTGCACGCGGTCGTGCAGCCTCCGAAGCGTGGGACGGCGCCATCGCCGCGGGTCGTCGGTGGCTGGCATTGGATCCGCTGCACGAGCCGGCCCACCGGTTGCTGATGGAGGCGCACGCGCGGTCGGGCGAACCTGGTGCCGCGCTCGCGCAGTACCGGCAGTGCGTTGCCACGCTGGCAAGGGAGCTCGGCGTCGCGCCGCTGCCCGAGACGACGGCGTTGTATGAGTCGATCCGCGGCGGCACCCTCGGCGCTGTGCCGCGTGAGCCTGGAGCTCCCGCCGAGCGAGATGTGGGCGCAGCTGCGGGGCGACCCGCCACCCGGCTGCCGCTCGTCGGCCGCCAGGCGCTGATGGATGAGGTGCTCGCGATCTACCGCGCCGCGACCCCCGACGGCCGCGCGGTGGTCCTCGAGGGAGAGGCGGGCATCGGCAAGACGCGCCTCGGCGAGGAAGTGGCGAGCATCGTGGCGGGCATCGGCGGCATCGTCCTGACCGCGCGCTGCTATGCCGGCGAGTCCGGCATCGCGTACGGACCCATCGTCGAGTTGCTGCGCGCCTGCCTGGCACGCCCCGATTCAGCCGCCCGCGTCGCCGCCCTGCCAGCCGATGTCCGCCGGGCGGTCGGTCGACTCGTACCCAGCCTGTCGCCTGTCGATCACCCGGCCGACCGACAGCCCTCGGAAGGGCCGGCGGCGCGCGCCCGCCTGCTGGACTCGATCGCGACCATGCTTTCGACCGCCCCCGCCGGGGCCGCCCCCGGGATCCTGTGGCTGGATGACGTGACCTGGGCCGACGCGTCGACGCTCGAGGCTCTCGGCTGGCTGCTCCACCGGCTCCGCGGCCGCCCGGTCCTTGTGCTGCTCGCCTGGCGTCGCGAAGACCTCGATGCCGCGGGCGAACGGTTCGCATCGGTGATCGGCGGTCTGCCGGGGGTCTCCGTCGTCCACCTCGAGCGACTGGACCGGACCGCGGTGAGCGAGCTGGTGGCGGCCGCCGGCAGCCCCTCCGATGGCGCCGACCGGGCCGATCCCCAGGTGGTGGATGCGCTGATGGCCGAGTCGGAAGGCCTGCCGCTCTACGTCGTCGAAGCGCTCGCCGGAGAACGTCGGACGGCTGATGTGCCACCCGGCGTCCGCTACCTGCTCGGTCAACGGCTGGCGGCCGTTTCCGAGGCGGCGGCCCAGATCCTTGCCGCCGGTGCCGTCCTCGGTCGGTCGTTCGACCTCCCGACGGTCGTCGGGACGAGCGGCCGTTCCGAGGAGGAGGCGGTGACTGCGATCGAGGAGCTGCTCCGCCGCGGCCTCGTGCGCGAGGTCGGCGGTGGCGGCGCACCGGCGTATGACTTCGCCCACCATCGGTTGCGCGACGCGGCCTATGACCAGACCAGCCTCGCCCGCCGCCGTCTCCTGCACCGGCGCGCCGCCGATACGCTGCGAGCGGCCGGTGGCAGGGACGCCGATGACCTCGCGCGACTCGCCCTCATCGCCGGTCATGAGCGCGATGCCGGTCGCGACGAGGCGGCGGCTGAGGCGTATCGGTCGGCCGGGGAGCGCGCCCGCCGGCTGTTCGCCAACCGCGAAGCGCTCGGTCACCTCGAGGCGGCCCTCGCCCTCGGCCATCCCGACCAGGTCGGTCTGCGCGAGACGGTCGGCGCGTTGCGCATGCTCATCGGAGATTACCCCGGCGCCATCGCCTCCCTCGAGACGGCGGCCGCGGCTGCGGCCGATGGCCAGCAGGACCGATTGCCGGGCATCGAACACACGCTCGGGCGCGTCCACCTGCGACGCGGCGACCTCATCGCGGCCGAGAGCCATCTCTCGGCTGCCCTGGCCGGTTCGACCCACGACACGCCGCTGCGCGCCTGGGTCCTCACCGATCGGAGCGTCTGCGCGCATCGCGCCGGTGACGATGCCCTGGCCGCGGTCCTCGCCGATGAAGCCCTGGAGATGGCCCGGCTCGGGCCACTCCCCGAGGTCGAGGCACGGGCGCGCCAGATCCGGGGCCGGTTGGCGCGCTCTCGCGGCGATCTCCCGGCTGCACGTGCCGAGCTCGAGGCGAGCCTCGCCATCGCCAGGGCACTCACCGACGGCCCGACCTCGATCGCCGCGCATCACGCACTGGCGCTGGTCTCGGCGGAGGCCGACGACACGGACGGCGCGCTTGCCCATGCCGGCGAGGCGCTGGCCGAATGCCGCCGCATCGGCGACCTCCACCTCGAGGCGGTCGTGGAGAACGCGCTCGCCGACATCCTCCACGCGGCCGGTCGGGAGGACGAGGCGATGGTCCACCTCAAGCGAGCCGTCGCCCTGTTCGCCGAGGTCGACTCGTACCCGGCCGAACCCGACCCGGAGATCTGGAAGCTGATGGAGTGGTGACTCGACGCTAGAGCGTCAGGAACGCCTCGACGGTCATCAGCAGGCCCGCGCCAAGGACCACGAACGGCGTCGCCATCGGCACCCAGCGAGACAGCCGCGCGCCAACGGTGCGCTTCGGCATCCGGTCGATGAAGCCACGCGCGTAGACGAGGCTGAGCCCGACGCCGATGAGCACGACCGCCATCCCAACGCCGAAACCGATCGTCAGCAGGATGCCGTAGGCCGGCCGTCCGGCCGCGATCGTCCCCAGGAACACGATGAGCGCCGTGACCGACGGCACCATGCCGCCCGCGAGCCCCAGCGCGAAGAGGCCGCGCCAGCTGAGCGCCGCGCCAGCCGGCGGGAGATGCGTGTGGCGGCGACCGCTGTGGCTGTGCCAGCCGCCATCGCCCGGTTCGGCGACGTGGTGGTCGTCGACCGAGCCCTCGTGCCGGTGCTCGTGGTCGCCGTGCACGGCATGGTCGTGTTCCAGCCCGGAAGTGTGCGCAAGGTCGTGGGCGAGGCCGTGAGCGTGATCCGCAGCGTGCCGCTCCTCGACCGCCAGCGCCTCCGCCCGCGCGGTGGCGCGCTGGCGGCGCGCGGCCCGGACCCGGGTCGCCACGAGGTAGACGCCGATGGCCACGAAGATGACGCCGGACGTGATGCCGAGGAACGGGTAGAGCTTCTCCGGCGGCAGGAATGACGCCGCCGACAGCGTGACGGCGCCGAGTGCCAGGACACCGATGGTGTGCGACACCGTCACGGTGAGTCCGAGACCGAGTGCGTGGCGCGTCGAGCCGCGCGACCCGACGAGGTAGGCGGCCATGACCGTCTTGCCATGGCCCGGCGTCAGCGCGTGGAGTGCCCCGAGCAACGCCGCGGCGAGGAAGGACAGGATGATGATCGTCGGGGTCAGGTCCTTCGTCTGGAACAACGCGCCGATGTCGCCGCTCAGGTCGGTGACGCCGTTCGGAACGGCCGCGGCGGCGACCGGCGCCGGAGTCGCGGCCGGCGGCGGCTGGTTCACCGCCACTGTCCCGCCGGCCGCCGGATCGGACGACCCTGCCGGAGCGACGGCCCCCATGCTAACGGCCGCTGCGCTGATGGGGAACGCGTCCGGTTCGGAGAACGCCGCGAGAGCCGGCCCGCCCGGCTGGACGCTGATGGTGGCGCTGAACGATCGGTCGGGAGTGCTCAGCAGGTCGGTCGGATAGAGCGTCAGGCGGGTCGAGTTCGTGGTCACCGGCAGCGGCCCCAGCGACGACCCATCACTGGCGATGCCGGCGCTCTGGGTGACGGTCGTGCCGTCGGCTTGGATGACGATCTCGCGCCATCCGAACTTCTCGGCGTAGGTGTTGTCGGCGAAGGTCAGGTCGGCCGGCCCGCTGAGTGCCGGCGTGAGCGCCGCCTGGTAGACGCAGACGAGGCGGGTCGTCGGACCGCCCTGGCCGGGCGGGAAACTCAACCCGCTCTGCACGGTCTCGAGTGCGAGCGACTGGTTGCCGCGTCGAAGGTCCAGCTGCCCAGCGAACTCGGCGCACTTGCTGGCCTGGTAGGCGGCGCTCTCGGCGTCGGAGATGTCGCCGTCCTTGTCGGTGTCCATGGCCGTTCGTTCGAGATAGGTCGGGATCTCGGCGAAGTCGGTCACGTGGTCGATGAGCACGTCGGTGGTGCTGATGCGGATGCCGCTGTAGTGGTTGATCGAGAAGTTGCCAAGCGGATGGGCGGCCGCCACCGCCGGCACGAGCAGCGCGGCCAGGCCGAGCAGCGCACCGACGTACCACGAGCGGCGCCAGGTCGATGGCAAGAAGGCGCGGCTCATGGTGCGGCCGAACCCGAAGGCATCGGGCTGGCGCTTGCTGCCGGCGGAAGCGAGTCAAGCGCCGCCTGCGCCTGGGGCGCGTAGAGCGGCGAGAAGTTCGGGTTCATCGCCAGCGCTTCGGTCAGCCAGGTACGAGCCTGGGCCGTGTCGCCCTGGGCCAGCGCGATCATGCCCGCATGGAAGTGGTACATCGGGTCGAGTGATCCGATGGCCAACGACAGCTCGGCGTACTGCCGCGCCTCGGCGAACTGCCCGTCCTTGTAGAGCGACCACGCGAGCGCGTCGGCGGCGCGCACGTTGGGTGTCGCGGCATAGGCCTGGCGGGCAAGTGCCACCGAACTGGCCGGGTCGTTCCCGTGTTCGGACTCGAAGAGCGCGATGTCGATGTCGGTGTTGACGCCGTTCGCCTTGAAGAGCGCGTCGATGGCGCGGACGTAGTCGTAGCTGGACTGGGCGTCGGTCATGTCGCCGGCAGCCTCCTGGGTCTCGCCGAGGGCGATCAGGAACTCGGGGAACGGGACGCGGTCAGCCGCCTGCTGGTAGAGGGTGATGGCGCCGGCGAGGTCCCCGCGGGCCGCCTTCACGCGTGCCAGTCCGGCCAGCGCAAAGACGTAATCCGGTGCGTGGGCGAGCGAGGCGTCGTACGAGGCTTCGGCCATGTCGAGGTCACCCTTCAGGAACCACAGGTTGCCAAGCAGGACGCGCACGTACTCGACGTTCTCGGTGGTCGGCCCACCGGCTTCGACCGCGCTCTCCATGGCGCTGATCGCCCCGTCGAGCTCGCCGTGCAGCTCGCGCTGGTAGGAGACGCGGCTGTAGGAGCTGAGGTCAGGCCGAACGTTGACCATCGTCTGGACGGTCTGGACGGCCTGGTCATACATGCCGAGCTCCGTCTCGGCATCGCCGATGACGCCGTAGACCCTCGACACCTGGGTCAGCGCGAGCGCCTGGTTGCCGAGGGCGAGCGCACCGCCGAAGTCGTGGCGCGCCAGGTCGATGGTCGCCTCACCGATCATCGCCTCGGCGTTCTGCGGATCGGCGGCGAGCAGCTCATCGAAGGCCTGGTCGGCCTTCTTGTAGTCGGTCGGGTCCGCCGTTTCGCGCGCGAGTTGGTACCACGCGAGGCCGAGCAGGAGCTTCGTGTCGTGGTCGTTCGGGTCGGCCTGGAGCGTCGCCACGTAGCCGGCGATGAGCGTTTCCGTCTCGGCTCCGGGAGGCGGCACGGGGGAGCCCGACGGTTCCGCCGTGCCCGACGGAGTGGGGATGACGCCGATCACAGCCGTCGGTGCTGCCGACGGCGTGGCGACGGCGACCGCGATGGTCCCTGGTGTGGTCGTTGCGAGTGGGCTCGGGGTGGGGGTGGCGACACCCCCACACCCGATGACCACGATGGTGGCCATGAGGGCGCCCGTGACGGCCCTGATCGACCGGGGCGGAGCGATGATGCCGAGCCCTTGCGAGCGCGACCGACGGACGTCCCTCATGGCGTTCCCTGTGGTCCTTTCGTCAGCTAACTGGCGTAGAAACGAGCGTCGATGGCAAGCCCGGCTCCGGTCCAGCGACCGAAGGCGAGATTGCCGGTGGTGACGGCCGTGCCCCGATGGATCGGGTCGTTGGCCGGCGGGCTGCCGTGCTGCATGCACGGTGTGACCCGTGCGACGCCGCCCGTGTAGCCGTTCCACGGCGCCGCGACATAGGGGAAGTGCTGCAGGAACGGCTTGTCGTTCCAGCCGCAACCATCCGAGAGGATGTTGTTCGGCTTCAGGTTGGGGAGGCCGAAGTTCTGGTTGAGGAACTTGCCGTAGCCGTCGGCGACAGCGCGAAGCTCGATGTCGACGACGTCGTCGAACAGCCGGCGGCCGTTCGGGAAGCCGGCCACGTCGCCCTTCAGGACAGCGAGGCGATGCGGATGAGCCGCCGGTGGGATGTCCATGTTGAGCCGCAACATGTCGTAGAGCGTGCTGCCGCTGTTGGTCTGATTGAGGCCCGGCACGCCCTGGCCGAGGATGAGCATGAGGTCCTGCCGACCGCTCGTCTGTGGCGACGGGATGGTGGGATAGACCGCATGGATGATCGAGGCGAGCTCGGGATCCGTGTAGCGCGACGTGTAGGCCGCGTCACCGGAAGGATTCTCGGAGTTCCATTCATCCTTCTGGCCGAGCCCGATGAGGACCTCGTTGATGAGTGGGTTGCCGAGGCGCGAGACCTGGACCAAGGGCCCGGAGGTCGTGACGTTGCCCGCGTCGAGCACCGACTCGGTGGGCCGGCTGGCGCCCGCCCAGATGCCGACAGTTCCGAACGTGGCGCTGCTGCCGGCCTGGGCGATCGGGCGACCCGAAGCCGCGGCCAGGTCGGACTTCGGGACCTGGAGAGCGATGGAATTGGTGTTGTATCCGCCCAGGACGTCAACGCCCTTGGTCGGCTTGAGCGGGATCAGGTGGTCCGCATTGAAGGGGCGGAGTCCGCCCAGGTCGAAGATGGATCCGACGTCGGCGAAGAACGGATCGTCGCGCTGACCGGCGAATACCTGGCGACCACCGCTGATGGAGTGCACGCCGGTGCTCGCGATGGTGCCGTAGTCGGGGGTCGTGCGGGGTCCGATGTTCGGGGCCGGCACCGTCAGGCCCGAGGCGATGGTCACGCCGTTGCGGATGACGTCGTACGTCTGCGTGACGTTGGCGGCCACGGCCGGGATGGGCCCGTAGCCGCTGTACAGGAAGCTGCCGCCGTTGGCCACGTTGGTCGTGAAGCGGAACTCGTACGTCACATCGGCGTTGCCGTCGCCCGTGTTGTCGATCTTGAGCCAGTAGTCGACGTTGTCGTCGAAGTTGTAGAAGTTCGGACCGCCGCCCGGCTCTTCGAACGGGATGTAGTCGGCGATCAAGGTGACCGTGCTCGGATCGTCAGGACTGACGAAGGCGTACAGGTCGGTGTTATCGGCCGATGGGTCCTTGCTGATGAGCGGTGCCTCGCGGTGGCTCGATGCCATCGCTCCGCCGCTCAGAGCGCTGATCGCCAGGAGCGCGACCGCTCCGGAGACCGCCATCTTGCGTGCGTGGTTCATGAGTGATTCGAACCTCGTTGAATGGCGTTGGATGGATGCGTCCCAACCTGCATCGTTCCTCCTCCTCGCTCCTTTCTCCCTCGTTCCAGGGTGTCTCGGTCCGGCGTGCGAGTGCGCTGCGCCGAAGGGATCTGCTGGACGCTGGTACTTCGGGCGTGGCCGGCGGACGGATGAATCGACTGCCCCGGACGGCGACTAGACTGCTCGGATGCAGCCCACCGCCGCCCTCGGCCGATTCATCGCGCTCGAGGGGCCGGACGGAGCCGGCAAGTCGTTGCAGGCCGCCCACCTGGCGGACGCGTTGCGCGCATCGGGCCACGTGGTCATGCAAACGCGAGAGCCGGGCGGCACGGCCCTTGGCGAGCGCATCCGCGATGTCCTCCTCGCCACCGGCGATGCCCAGCGCACGCCCGAATCGGACGCGTTGCTGTTCAACGCCGCGCGTTCACAGCTCGTCCACGAGGTCATCCGCCCGGCGCTCGAACGCGGCGAGATCGTCATCTGCGACCGTTTCGCGGGCTCGACGCTGGCCTACCAGGGCTACGGCTCGAGGCTCGACCTGGCCGAATTGCGCCGCCTCGAAGCGCTCGCCACGGGCGGCCTGCGCCCCGACCTGGTCATCCTGCTGGACGTGCCGGTCGAGGTCGGACTGGCCAGGCGTGCCCGCGGCGCCGCCGGCGAGTTGACCCGCTTCGAGACCTCGCCGCGCCACGATGCCGCGTTCCACGAGCGCGTCCGGGCCGGTTACCTCAAGCTTGCCGCGGCCGATCCGGGACGCTGGCACATCATCGACGCGGCGGGTGATGCCGGGGCCGTGACCGACCAGATCGTCCGATCCGCGCGAGAGCTTCTCGAACGGAGTGAACCGTATGCGGCGCTGCTGCGCACTGACTGATGAGAAACGACGGTCAGTCGTCGAACCAGCGCGCGATCGGCACGGTGCCTGCCACCGACGAGATGCTGCTCACGCGCATCGCGACCGGAGAGCAGGGCGCGCTCTCCGAACTGTATGACCGCTATCAGGGATTGATGTACGGCATGGCCTCTCGAATCACCGGCGATCCTGCGCTGGCACAGGACGTCGTCCAGGACGCGTTCATCGGCATCTGGCGCAACGCGGCGCGCTACTCCAGCAGCCGCGCGTCGGCGCGCACGTGGGTCCTGTCCATCACCCACCATCGGGCCGTCGACGTCATCCGCCGGCGCCGGCCTTCGAGCGAACTGCCCGACACGGACGCGCCTGCGCCGAGCTCGCTCATCACGCCCGACGTGTGGCCCGAGGTATCCGGTCGGCTCGACGCCGATGCCGTCCGCGGCGCGCTCGGATCGTTGCCGAGTGCCCAGCGCGAGGCGATCGAGTTGGCGTACTTCAGCGGTCTCACCCAGCAGGAGATCGCCGCCCGAACGGCGACGCCACTGGGCACGGTCAAGAGCCGTGTCCGTCTTGGTCTGATCCAGCTGCGCGGCCTGCTCGGCGACGCGGTCGCCGACGGCGTGCGCGATCCTGAGGGCAACTGATGGCCGATCCGATGGCTGCTTCGATGACCTGCCAGGAGGCGGACGACCTTGCCGGCCTGTACGTCCTCGATGCGCTTGAGCCGGCCGACCAGGCGTTGGTTCAGGCGCACCTTGACAGCTGCCCGGGGGCCCATGCCGCCTTCAGCGAGGTCGGCGAGGTGGTGCCGGCACTCGCGTCGCTCATCGAACCGGTCGACGCGCCGGCCGCCTTGAAGGCGCGCGTGCTCGCCGCTATCGCGACCCCTGCGCGAGCCGTGCCAGCCGTCTCGGTGGTGCCCGAAACGTCGGCTCGCGAGGCGATCAGGGACGAGGCGATACCGATGGCTGCCTATCGCCGGCCGGCATGGGCGCAGTGGGTGCTGGCCGCGGCGGCGGTCCTCGTCATCGCCACGCTCGGCTCGTGGAGCATCGTCCTCCAGGAGCGTGCCAGCAGCGCCGAGGCCCGTGCCGCGGTGCTTGCCCAGGCGCTCACCGCGATGGCCGACCCGACCGCCCAGGTGGCAACGCTGCGCGGCACAGCAGATGTCGCCGGCGCGCGGGGTTTCGCCGCGTTCCCCAAGAGCGGTCCCGGCTACATCGTGATCGTCGGCCTTCAGCCGGCGCCGTCCGGCAAGACCTACCAGGCCTGGTATCTCGTCAACGGCGTGCCGACATCGGCCGGCCTGATGAGCGTCGGTCAGGATGGGTATGCCGTGCTCAGCGGCATCACGGAGGTCGACGGCACGAACCTCATCGCGCTCACCGTGGAACGGGCGGGCGGCGCATCCCAACCGAGCGGCGCGCCCATCGTCTCCGGGCAGGTCACCGCTTAGCCCCTGGGCGAGCGCCTGGCGCTGCTGGTCAGGTCTTCGGGGAAGACTCCACGACCCATCCGGGTCCCTTGACCATGGCATCGGCGAGGGCGCCTTCCGCGGCGGTCAGGAGCGCCTCGGCACCGACGGCGGTCGCCGGGAAACTGGCCAACCCGGCGGTGACACTGAGGGGGCCGGCCCCGTCGGCGACGGGGAGTTTCGAGACCGCGTCGCGGACGCGCCTGGCCGCCTCGGGGCCGGGTGACCCAGGGCAGATGCTGGCGAACGTGTCACGCCCGAAGCGCGCGACGGTGTCGACCAGCCGCAGCTGCTCGGCGAGCGTCGCGGCGACGCTGCGCAGCAGGTCATCGGCGACGGACTCTCCGGCGGTCGCCCGGATCTCGTCCAGGCGGTCGACCGAGAAGATGGCGATGCCGATGGTGGCGCCCTGACGGCCGGCGCGCGCCACCTCGAGTTCGAGCATGCGGTCGAACGTGCGCCGATTGGCGAGACCGGTCAGCGGGTCGGTGTTGGCCATCCGATCGAGCCAGTCGGCCCGCTCGTTGAGCGCGTTCTCGAGCCGCGTCTGGCGGATGGCCACGGCCGCGAGGTCGGCCATCGCGACGAGTGGATCGGGCACGTCCTCGGTGACGGTGCTGGTCGCGGCGAGGAGCAGCCCATCGACCTGCGTGCCGCCATCGTCCGACTCGGTCATCAACGGGATGACCATGATGGTGCGGGCATCCGGCGGGAGGAACGGCAGCGAGACGACGGTGTCGGGCCCGTGGGCGAAGGTGCCCGGCCGCCGATCGGCGAGGGCGCTCGCGATGGCGGGGTGGGCCGTGGTCAGGTCGATGATGGTGGGACTGCCCGTCGTCTGGCCGTCAGCGGCGGCCGGCACGAGGCTCTGCCCATCGTGGTCGAGCAGGTGCAGCGTGACCAGCCGCGCGTCGGAGGCCGACCGAGCATGGGCCGCCAGCGCCGCGAGTTTGGAATCGAGGTCGCCGCCGCGCGCGATGATGCGCGCTCCCTCCAGGAGACTGACCGTCGGTTCCGTCACGGGGCGATGATACGCGCCACGGGTCAGCCGCCGGACCGGATGCCGCGCGCGATCATCTCGTCGTATGTGGCCGGGTCGACGTTACCGCCCGAGAGCAGGCACACGACCGCTCCATCGGCGGGCAGTTCCGCGGCATGGAACAGCCACGCGGCAAGCGAGGTGGCACCCGACGGCTCGACCACCAGGCGGGCGCCGCGGGCGGCGCGGACCATGGCCCGGGCGATCTCGTCCTCGTCGACGGCGATGATCCCGTCCAGGCGCTCGCGCAGGTGGCGGAACGTGAGCGCACCGAGAGCTGTCGTGCGCATGCCGTCGGCGCTGGTCCGCCCGGTCTGTTCGGGGGTCCATCGGACGATGCGATCCTGGGCCAGCGAATCGCGGCCGTCGGCGGCGAGGACCGGTTCGACACCGTAGACGCGCGCGTCGGGGCGGAGCGCCTTGACGGCCGTGGCGACCCCCGAGGCTAGGCCACCGCCGCCGACCGGCACGAGGACGGTGAAGGGCGGGCCGACCGACCGGTCGGTGTCGTCCGCTTCGTCCGCCGCCAGTTCGGCCATCTGCTCGGCGATCTCGATCCCGGCCGTGCCCTGTCCCGCGATGATGTGGCGGTGGTCGTACGAGGCGATGAGCGCCAGGCCCTCGGACTCGGCGATGGCGCGCGCCCGCGCGGCCCGCTCCTCGCTCGACGGACCGACGAAGACGATCTCGGCGCCGTCCGCCTCGACCCCGGCGACCTTGATGCGTGGCGCGTCGGAGGGCATGACGATGACCGCGCGCGTTCCGAGCAGCCGCGCCGCCCGGGAAACGCCCTGGGCGTGGTTGCCGCTCGACGCCGTCACCACGCCGCGCGCCAGCTGCGCCGCGGAGAGCTGGGACAGGGCGTTGTACGCGCCGCGCAGCTTGAAGGCGCCGATGGGCTGGAGGTTCTCCGCCTTGAGCCAGGCATGCGGCCGCCCGAGCCGGTCGCCCGCCAGCGGCGGCCCGAACGGCAGCAGCGGCGTCCGCACGACGATGCCGCGCAGCCGCTCGGCAGCGGCGCGGATCTCCTCGATGGTGACGAGCGGCTCGTCGGAGGCGGGGCTCACGCCGGTATACTGCCCCTTGTGCAGGGGACGAGGAGCGCAGAGGCCGATTTCGGCCACGTGAGCGCCCCGTCGCGCCGTGTCTCCAAGGTCGATTCGCTGCGGCCCACCTACGGCTTCGATGATGTCTCGCTGGCGCCCGGGGTCGAGACGGTCGAGCCATCGGAGGTGGACGCCTCGGTCGGGCTGGCCGGGCTCCACCTGCGCATTCCCATCCTGGCCTCGGCCATGGACGCAGTGGTCGACGTCCGACTGGCGGGAGAGCTGGCGCGACTGGGCGGCGTCGCCGTGCTCAATCTCGAAGGCGTCCAGACGCGGTACGAGGACCCCGATGCGGTCCTGGCGCGCATCGCCTCGGCCGCCGATGCCGACGTCCAGGGACTGCTCGCCGAGGCCTATGCCTCGCCCGTCCGCGAGGATCTCATCGCGCGCCGCATCGCCGAGCTACGAGCGGCCGGCTCGCCGGCCGTGGTCGCCGCCACGCCCGGGGTCGCGCGGCGCTTCGGTCCGTTGTGCGCGCAGCACGGCGCCGATCTGTTCCTCGTCCAGTCGCAGGTCTCGTCGGCGCGGCACCTGGCCAAGGGCTATGACCCGCTGGAGTTGGCCGAGTTCACGCGCTCGATGACCATCCCGGTGGCGGTCGGCAACACGACCTCCTACGACGCGGCCTATCAGTTGATGGGCCAGGGCATCGCCGCCATCTTCGTGGGCGTCGGACCGGGCGCCGCGTGCACGACGCGCGAGGTGCTGGGCATCGGCGTGCCGCAGATCACCGCCATCTCGGATGTCGCTGCGGCCCGCGACGCCTTCTTCGATGACACCGGTCGGTACGTGCCGGTGGTCGCCGATGGCGGCATGCGGCGAGGAGGCGAGCTGGCCAAGGCCATCGCCGCCGGTGCCGACGCGCTGATGCTCGGGTCGCCGCTGGCGCGCGCCTCGGAGGCGCCGGGGCGTGGCACGAACTGGGGCATGGCCACTCCCTCGCCGACGCTGCCGCGCGGCACGCGCATCCGTGTCGGGACCGTCGGCACGCTGGAACGCATCCTGTTCGGGCCGGCGCACGTCACCGACGGCTCGGAGAACCTCATCGGCGCGCTCACCCAGTCGATGGCGGCGCTCGGTGCGCGCGACCTGGCCGCGATGCGCCAAGTGGAGATGGTCTACGCGCCGTCGGTCGCCGCCGAAGGCAAGTCCTGGCAGGTCCGCGGCCGCTAGGAGCTTCCTCGTCAAGCGCGGCTGATCCGCGCATCCCCCGGCCGTGACCGGAGTCGCGGGCGCGCATCCGCTCATGCCCCGCCGTGGCCGCGCGCTCGGCCGGAACTCGCGGGCCGGTCTTCTGGCTTGATGCAAACCCCGGTAGCACTCGGCGGCATGCGACCCTGGTCGATACCCGACTGCGGCTCCATGGCGGCTCCACGGGAAGCGTGGGGGGTTCAGTTCGCGCTCAGCGACGGGCATCTGACCGACCTTGGGCGGCTCGGATCGCAGGTCTCCCGCCGAATGCCACGTGGGTTTGCGTCTGAGCAGGAGTCGGTAGGATGGGCCGATGACCACCGTCCGCGCCCGCGATCTGGGCGTCGTCATCGGCCAGCTGCCGACCGGCCCGTTCAACGCCATCACCGATGTCGACGGGGTCCGCGTCGGCCACGCGACGATCATCGAGGGCGACGGGCCGCTGGTCGTCGGAAGAGGCCCGGTCCGGACCGGCGTCACGGTCATCGTGCCGCACGGCGGCGACCCGTGGCGCGAGGCCGTCTACGCAGGTTCGCACCGCCTCAACGGCAACGGCGAACTGACGGGTCTCGAGTGGATCCGCGAATCGGGCATGTTGACGTCTCCCATCGCGCTGACCAACACGCACAGCGTCGGGGTCGTGCGTGACGCGATCATCGCCGCCGAGGTGCGCGACCGCGCCGCCACGACCGACGCCTACTGGGCACTGCCGGTGGTCGGCGAGACCTGGGACGGGCAACTCAGCGACATCAACAGCCAGCACGTCCGTCCGAGCCACCTCTTCGAGGCGCTCGCCGCCGCGACCAGCGGCCCGGTCGCGGAAGGGAGCGTCGGTGGCGGCACGGGCATGATCTGCCACGAATTCAAGGGTGGCATCGGGACGTCGTCGCGGGTCCTGGCGATGGAAGCCGGCGGCTACACCGTCGCCGCGCTCGTCCAGGCCAACCACGGGTGGCGTGACCGGCTGACCATCGATGGCGTGCCGGTCGGCCGTGAGATCCCCGTCGCCGAGGTCCCGTCGCCGTATGACAACAAGTCGGCCGCCTCGCCGCCGCCGGGCACGGGCTCGATCATCGTCATCCTGGCGACCGATGCGCCGCTGCTCCCCCACCAGTGCGATCGGCTGGCGCAGCGTGCCGGACTTGGCGTCGCGCGGGTCGGCGGCGCGGGCGAGAACAGCAGCGGCGACCTCTTCCTCGCCTTCGCCACCGGCAACGGACCGCTGCCCGTGTGGGACCTGAAGGACCAGCCGCCGCTCTTCCGCGACGTTCGCTCGCTCGTCGACGAACGCATGACGCCGCTCTTCTGGGCAGCGATCGAGGCGACCGAGGAGGCCATCGTCAACGCGCTCGTGGCCGCCAAGACGATGGTCGGTCGCGACGGCATCACCGCCCGTGCCCTGCCGCACGACCGTCTGCGCGAGATCATGGCGCGGTATCGTCCGCGCTGAGCGATCGCGGCAGCTGAAGCTCGGAAGGAGCACCACCGATGTCGAATGATCGTCGCCATTGGCGCGTCGCCACCATGTCCGTGTCGGCGTTGGCCATCGCAGCCGTGGCGGCGAGCTGCGGAGGAGGCACGTACGTCGTCAATCCCTCGAGCGCGGTCCAGAACCTTTCACCACTTGCGAGCGGCGCTCCGACGTTCTCGGCGGTCCCCGGCGCGGCCCCGGTCGGAGTCGTCGTCACCGATCCGGCAAATATCGCCCAACTCCTCGGGCCCGGCGACTTCATGGCGGTCGGCATCGCCGGCGCTGCGAAGCCCACGGTCAATAGCGCCGAGCCGGGTAGCGCGTACATCGTCTTCGCGGGCAAGTCGGGCGCGACCGGTGGCATCGAGTTCGACGTCTTCGTCGGCAACAACGAAACCGACGCCGCCGGGATCTTCGACGACGCGTCAGCGGACCTCACCGAGCCCGACGACGCCGCCAAGACGGCGCTCTTCGGCTATGACGAACTGAAGCTGACGACGGGGCTGCCGGTCGACGGCGGTGGCAATTGGGCCGGCATCGCCTTCCGCAAGGGGAAACTGGTCTTCACCATCTCCATCCCCGACTCCGCACAGGCGCACGACCAGCTCATCGCCCTTGCCAAACTGGTCATCGCGCGGGGCAGCGCGCTCGCGTGACCGTTCGGCGACTCGGGCGCCCTCGCCGGTACACTGACACCGGCACAGGCAATGGAGGAGGCCGTTGGCGGAACCCGAGCACGAGGCACCGCGCCGGGAGCGCGGCAAGACGGTCCACGGAGCCTTGGCCAACGCGGGCCATCGCGTCCTGGCGCCGGACGATGCCAAGGTCGAGGCCTATCTCGAAGTCGCGCTTGATGCCTCGGCGCCGGCGCGGAGCGAGGACGGTCAGACTCCGACGGCGCCGGACACCGTCGTCGTCCTCGATTTCGGTGGTCAGTTCGCCCAGTTGATCGCGCGCCGCGTGCGCGAGCTGAACGTCTATTCCGAGTTGCTCCCCCACGACACGCCGTTCGAGGAGTTGCTGCGCCGCGGCGCCAAGGGTGTGATCCTCTCGGGCGGCCCGATGTCCGTCTACGACGAGGGCGCGCCGAAACCCGATGCCGCGGTCTGGAGCGGCCGCCTTCCCGTGCTGGGCATCTGCTACGGCGCGCACCTGATGGCCAGCGAGCTCGGCGGTGACGTCTTGCCGGCCACGCGGCGCGAATATGGCCCCGCGACCATCAGCATCACCTCCGAGGACGGGATCTTCGCCGGGCTCGACCGCGAGCAGCCCGTCTGGATGAGCCACGGCGACTCGATCACCCGCCTGCCCGAGGGCTTCCACGCCACGGCGCGGACCGATTCGACGCCCTACGCAGGCCTGATGGACCCGGTCCGCCGCCTCTACGGCATCCAATTCCATCCCGAGGTCGCCCACACGCCGCGCGGCAAGGACGTGTTGCGCAACTTCGTGCTTGGCATCAGCGGCGCGCGGCCGACCTGGACGCCGGCCAACTTCATCGATTCCACGGTCGCCGGCATCCGCGAGCGTGTCGATGCGCACGCCACGGCGACCAGATCGGACGGCAAGGTCATCTGCGCGCTGTCGGGCGGCGTCGATTCGGCGGTCGCGGCGGCGCTCGTCCACCGTGCCGTCGGCGACCGATTGACCTGCATCTACGTCGATCACGGCCTGATGCGCAAGCGCGAATCGGAGCTGCTGCGCCAGACCTTCGAAGCGAACCTCGGCATGCGCCTCGTGATGGTCGACGCGCGCGAGCGGTTTCTCGCGCGGCTCGCCGGCGTCGAAGACCCGGAGGAGAAGCGCCGCATCATCGGCGACGAGTTCATTCGCGTCTTCGAGGAAGAGGCGGTCAAGCTCGGCCGCATCGATTTCCTGACCCAGGGCACGCTCTATCCCGATGTCATCGAATCGACCGCGCCCGAGACCAAGACCGCCCAGAAGATCAAGACCCACCACAACGTCGGTGGCCTGCCTGCCGACATGAAGTTCCAGCTCATCGAACCGCTCCGCTACCTCTTCAAGGACGAGGTCCGGCAGGTCGGCCTCGAGATGGGCCTGCCCGAGCAGATGGTGATGCGCCAGCCGTTCCCCGGGCCCGGCCTCGCCATCCGAATCCTCGGCGCCGTCACCGCCGAGCGGCTCGACACCCTGCGCGAGGCCGATTGGATCGTCATCGACGAGATCAAGGCGGCCGGCCTCTATCGCTCGGTCTGGCAGAGCTTCGCCATCCTGACGCCGGTCAAGAGCGTCGGCGTGATGGGCGACGGTCGGACCTATGCCAACGTCGTGGCCGTGCGTGCCGTGACCTCGGAGGACGGCATGACCGCGGACTGGGCCAAACTCCCCTACGACGTGCTCGGCAAGATCTCGTCGCGAATCGTCAACGAGGTCCCGGGCGTCAATAGGGTCGTGTACGACATCAGCAGCAAGCCGCCCGCGACCATCGAATGGGAATAGCCGTCCAGGCGCCGCGACCCGGTCCCTCCTTCATCCGTGAGGAGAGGCTCCGTCTGCGAGCACCGGGCGGCGAGCTGGGCCGGGAAGTGACGCTCGGCGTCAGCCAGCCGAGCATCATGGATGACGGCTGGTGGCTGACCCACCTCTGGGCGGTCGACGAGGCGGGCGTGGTCGAGGCGAGCGTCGTCGCGCCACTCGCCGGTGTGCCGCCGCTGCCGCCGCTCGCCGTCATGGGGCCTGCGCTGGCGGGGGCGCTGGCCGGGTTGCTCGACCAGGAGGATGGGCGGCAACTCATCCGGCTGCGCATGCCACCGGCCGATGACGAGACACGGCCCTGGGAGCGGCCGCTCCTGCTGTGGACCGCCGTGCGGTGGGATCCCGTCCGCGCGGCCGTGATGCGCCCCAACGAGCTCGCCCGCGAGTTGCTGCGGGCGTTCGCCCGTGCCGTCGAGGCGGCCGGGTCACCGGCATGACCCTCGTCGCGCCGGGCGTCCGGACCGAGGCCGTGCCGGGCTGGCGGACCGGCGTGTCGGCCAGCTTCTCGCTGGCCCTCGGCCGGCCGATGCTGTGGTTGTTCGGCGCGATCGGCTTCGGCGCGCGCGGCGGCTTCCTGGCGCTGGCGCTGCCGATCATCACGATCCCGAGCGCCAGCCTGATGAGCGTCATCTTCAGCGGCGAGATCTCGACCAGTGGCACGACCAGTCAAGCCATCGGCCTGGCGGTGGTGGCGGTCGTCATCTCCGCCACCATCGCCATCGTGATGCTGCTCATCGCCGCGTATGCCGATGTCGCCGCGTTCGAGATCCTCGCGGCCGATCCCGAGACCACGAGCGTCAGCGGCGGCTTCATGGCACGGCCGGTGACGAGGCGCGAACGGCTCGATCTCGTCGCCGGACTGGCCGTCGTCCAGGCGCTGGCGCTCATCCCGGCGATCATCGCGGGCCTCGTGCTCGCGGAGCAGGTCCACAGCGTGATCCTGGAGTGGTCGGCCACCCAGATCGGTTCCCTCTACGACCAGATCCTCGCCGAATCGGGTGGCCAGATCCTGGCCCTCGCCGCGATGCTCATCGTGGCGGACCTCATCTACGCCACCGCCAGCCGAGCGGTGATGGTCGCGCGGCTCGGCCTTGAGACGGAGGCTGGATCCGGGCGGCACCGGCGAGCGGTCGCCATCCACGGCGCTCTTCGACTGGTGCGGCGGCCGTTCCGGTCGCTCAGCATCGCGCTGCTCGGGTGGATCGTCACTGTCGTCGTCCTCGCCCCGGTCGTCTGGGCGTCGAGCGTGGCGTGGAGCGGTTTGCGGACGTCGCTGCTCACGACGGGCGTGCCGACGGCGCCCATCACCAACGGTGGCGTGGTCGATGCGCAGGGGTTGCTGGCCACGGTGGTGGCCATCGTCATCTTCGCCGCGATCTGGGTCGCCGCGACCATCCTGGCCGGATTCGCGTCGGCCGTTCGGGCCGCCCTTTGGAGCGTTGATGCGCTGCGCTGATACACTCCGCCTCGCGACGACCGGCCTCTGCCGGCTCCTGCGCGACCGGTCCTGCGACACGACCGGATCCATCTCGGCTACCTGAGGCAGCGACTGCATGGACCAGTACGTGGCCAACATCGAGTCGGCGCTCTCCGGGATCCTCGACAACCCGGTGGTCCAACTCAGCCTTAAGGCGATCGGCCTCTACTTCGTCTTCATGTGGCTCGTGACCGCCTTCTGGGCGTATCGGGACCTGGGCCAGCGCACGACGAACCCGATCGCGCCCTACCTCGCGGCCGCGCTGATCATCGTCTTCACGCCCATCTTCTTCGTTTTCGCGGTGCTGCTCTACAAGATCCTGCGACCCGGCACGACGGTCGCCGAGGCCAACGAGCGCGCCCTGGCGGAAGAGGCGATGCTGGCCGAGATCGAGTCGCAGCCGCACTGCGCCAACTGCGGCCGCCAGGTTCACACCGACTGGATCATCTGCCCCACCTGCCGCAATCGCCTGCGCCGCGTCTGCCCGAACTGCAGCCGCCTGGTCGAACTCGACTGGTCACTGTGTGCCTGGTGCGGCAAGGACTTCGAGCGTCCGGAGCTGCTGCGCGAAGCGCTCAAGTCGCCGCCCGTCGGCCGACCCGTTCCGGAGCGCCCGGTCATCGTTCCGGCTGACGCACCGGCGACGCCGGCCGCACCCGCTCTGCCTGCTCTCGCGGTCCGTTCGGACGTCACGGTCGATCGGACGGCCACGGGCAAGCCGGTGCCCGGGGAACGTTGAGCGACGAGGGATCGGGGCAGCCCGATCCCGTCGTCGATGAGCCCGATGACAAGGTCGGCGCAGGGCCTGGGCCGGCATCCTCAGGCCCGCCCGGCGGCCGGATCTTCAGTCTCGAGGGTCGACCGGCTCCGTCGCTCTACCTCATCGGTTGGCTGGCGACGGCCATCGGCCTCGCCACCATCTTCGTCGGCCTGCTGGCGGATTCCCCGTCCGCCGGCAGTGTGCTCGTGGTCATCGGCGTGGTCGTGCTGCTGCTGGGGTTGGCCTTTGCCGCCGGCTATCAACTCGTTGCGAGGGCGGATCGCCCGGCCGACGCCTATCGCGGACCATCGCCGCTCATCCTCTTCGGCATCACCTTCGGGGGCACGGTCATCGCCTCGGTCCTGCTGGACGCGCTCGTCCGACTCGACCCGACCATGCCCGTCGGTTTCCTGGTCGGGCTCATCGTCACGGCGATCAGCTTCGCCGGCACGGTCTGGCTGTTCGTCGTGCGCGGCGGAGCGCTCAGCTGGCGGCAGATGGGCTGGCCGGACTGGGTGCCGCCGAGCGAAGGTCGGTTGCTGGCGCGCCTGGTTGACGATGTCGCGCTGGCGGTCACGGTCATCCTGCCGACCATCGTCGGCGTGTCCATCCTCGGTGGCATCCTGACCGGTCTGCTCGGGTCGGCGGCGCCGTCGGTCGTTCCCGCGGCACAGACGGGACCTGACTGGGTGGTGCTCTTCCTCGCCGCGGCCGTTGTCGCGCCGATCGGGGAAGAGGTGTTCTTCCGGGGCTTCGCACTGACCGCGTGGTGGCGTGACCTCGGACCGCGCAGCGCGTTGATCCGAGCTTCATTCCTTTTCGCGCTCGTCCACATCCTGAACGTCCAGGCCGACCAGGGACAGGCCGGCTCTGGTCTGGCCCAGGCAGCCATCGAATTCGCGATCATCCTGCCCGTCGGCTTCGTGCTCGGATGGCTGTTCATCCGCCGCGGCATCGTCGCCTCGATCGCCGGCCACATGACCTACAACGGCGTCTTCCTGGCCCTGCTGCTGCTCGACCAGATGAGAGTCGCAACGTAGGGTCCGCGCGACAAGTGACAGGCAAGTGGTGGTGAAGTCCGCGTAGAGCGGCGCTCCCTAGGATGCGTCTTGCTTCCGGGTCCGGAGGGCGGGGGAATCGGCGGGCTCCGTCATTCGGGCTCGGAAGCATGCGCCAGGCGACGAAGCGGCACCCCCTCCGGACCTCCCGCTCCACGACGTGAGGCATGACGCACGAGCCATTCCGCAGATCGATCAGGGAGCTGCCACTTGCCGAGCGGCCGCGCGAACGGCTTGCGAGCCGTGGCGCGGCAGGACTCTCGGCCGCCGAGCTGATCGCCATCGTCTGGGGCTCGGGACGGCCGGGCGCCACGTCCCTCGACCTGGCCGAGGACGCACTGTCCACACTCGATGGCCTGGACGGCCTGGCCCGTGCCGCGCCGCCTGAGCTCGAGGCGCTGGCGGGCATCGGCCCGGTCCGCGCCGCCCAACTTGCCGCGGCATTCGAACTCGGTCGCCGCGCGTTGACCGAGTGGCCGGCCGGCCGCTGGACCATCCGAACGCCGCGCGACCTGGCCGACCGGCTCATCCTCCAGATGGGCCGCCTTGAGCGCGAGGAGCTGCGCGTCGTCCTGCTCAACGCCAAGAACGTGGTGCTGGCCTGCCCGACCGTCTACCAGGGCAACGTCTCGACCGCCCTCGTGCGCATCGGCGAACTCTTCCGCGACGCGGTGCGGCAGCACGCGGCCGGCATCATCGTCATCCACAACCACCCGTCGGGCGATCCGTCGCCGAGCCCGGACGACCTGCACCTGACGGCCGAGTCGGTGGCGGCGGGCCGGCTTCTCGACGTTCCCGTCCTCGACCACCTGATCATCGGCCACGACGCCTACGTCAGCCTCCGCGATCGCGGTGTCCCGTTCGACCGAGTGCGCTGACCTCGGGCGCGACTGGCTCGCCCAACGGCTGGCCTATTGCGCTCACCCGCTAACCGCGCGGGTTGAGCGCCGGCGCTTGGGCGAGCTAGCCGCGCTCGCCCAACGGCGCCCCGGTATACTCGTCCCCGCCGCGCGCGCGTGGCGCATCACCGTGAACCTCCCGACCGGTCCTGTGTCCGGTCGACTGACCCTCGGAAGGTCCGCCCACTCCATGCTCGACGCGTTCCTTGGCTTGTTCTCCCGCGACATCGGGATCGATCTCGGCACCGCCAATACCCTCGTCCATGTGCGCGACCGCGGCATCGTCATCAGCGAGCCGAGCGTGGTCGCCATCGACGCGCGCACCAAGAAGGTGCTGGCGGTCGGCGCCGAGGCGAAGCGGATGGTCGGCCGCACGCCCGCCAGCATCATCGCCGTCCGCCCGTTGCGCGACGGCGTGATCAGCGACTTCGACGTGACCGAGCAGATGATCAAGTACTTCGTGCACAAGGTGCACGATCGGGTCGGGCTCATCCCGCGCCCGCGCATGCTCCTGGGCATCCCGAGCGGTGTCACCGAGGTCGAGAAGCGCGCCGTACGTGACGCAGCCCTGAACGCCGGAGCGCGCTGGGCGCGCCTGATCGAGGAGCCGATGGCGGCCGCCATCGGGGCGGGCCTCCCTGTCGCTGAACCCACCGGCAGCCTCATCGTCGATATCGGCGGCGGCACGACCGAGGTCGCGGTCATCAGCCTCGGCGGCATCGTCGTCTCGCGCAGCATCCGCGTCGGCGGCGACGAGCTTGACCAGGACATCATCAGTTACGGCCGACGCGAGTACAACCTGCTGGTCGGCGAGCGCACGGCCGAAGACATCAAGATCGCCATCGGCTCTGCCTACACCGGGCCGCACGACGAGCAGCGCGTGACGCTTCGCGGTCGCGACCTGCTGACGGGGCTCCCGCGGGCGGTCGAGATCACCGCCGAGCAGGTCCGCGAGGCGCTCGAGCAATCGGTCCAGCAGATCGTCGACACCATCAAGGACACCATCGAGGAAACGCCGCCCGAGCTGGTCGCCGACATCATGGACCAGGGCATCGTGCTGGCAGGCGGTGGCGCGCTGCTGATCGGCCTCGACCGCCGCGTGGCTGAGGCGACCCAGATGCCCGTGCACATCGCCGAGGACCCGCTCACCTGCGTCTGCCGCGGCACCGGCATGGTGCTGGAGGATCTCGACGTGATGGAGCGGACGCTCGTCGCCGAGACCTATTCGAGGCCGCCCCGCTGATCGTCGTGACATGAAGTCGAACCGAAGTGCTCGACGTCGAGCCATCGTCTACGCGCTCATGGTGGCGCTCTGCCTGCTCCTTCTCGGGGCATCGAAGACGGCGCCCATGGTCGACTTCCGCAAGGGCATCAACTACGCGCTGACGCCCATCCAGACGGCGCTCATGGACTCCACGCGGTCGGTCACCTCGGTCTTCTCGACCATCACCCAGATCGAGCAGCTCCGCCAGGAGAACGAGGCGCTCCAGACGCGCGTCCAGCAGCTGCTCGAGGAGGAGCAACGCGTCGAGAGCGTGCGCATCCAGAACGAGCAATTGACGACGCTGCTCGGCGTCAAGTCCTCGCTCGACTACGACACGTCGGCGGCGACCGTGATCGGCCGTCAGAGCTCGCCGGAGGAACGGATCATCGTCATCGATCGTGGCGCGAACGATGGCATCGTCGAGGGCGATCCGGTGCTCGGCGGGGAAGGCGCGCTGGTCGGCGCCATCACCGAGGTCGACCCGACCTCCAGCATCTGCACGCTGCTGACCGATACCCGCTCGGTGGTCATCGGCCTGATCGAGTCGAGCCGCGCCAGCGGTGAGGTGCACGGCCGTCTCACCAGCATCCTCTCGATGACCAACATCCCGTCGACCGAGACGCTCGCGGTGGGCGACCGTGTGGTCACAGCGGGCATCGATATCGGTGCCGACATCAGCTCGCCGTTCCCGCCGGGGCTGCTCATCGGCAACGTCGTCGAAGTGGAGTCGCTGGCGAGCGCCATCGTCCAATCGGCGCTCATCGACCCGGCCGCGGACATGGAGAAACTCGAGTACGTGCTCGTCATCACCAACTTCGAGCGTCCGACCGTCCCATCGCCGGGTGCCAGCACGTCGCCGTCGATCACGCCGCAGCCGAGCGGCAACGCCGAGCCCGGGGCCAGCCACTCGCCGAGCCCTACGCCGTGAGCGCCGGTCCCGGATCGGCAGCCGGGGGCGCGCGGCTAGACTGTCGAGGATGAATCCGCCTTCGGAATCGGCGCCGTACAGCGACGTCTGGGTGGTCATGCCGACCTACGACGAGTCGGACAACCTCGCCTCGATCTCGGCCGCCGTCCTCGAGCAACTGCCCGGCGCCACGCTCCTCGTTGTCGATGACGCGTCGCCGGACGGGACCGGCCAGATCGCGGACGGCCTGGCGGCGGCGGATCCGCACATCCGAGTCCGGCATCGGGCCAGCAAGCTCGGTCTTGGCAAGGCCTACGTGGACGGTTTCGCCATCGCCCTCGATGGAGGCGCGAGGCGCATCGTCCAGATGGACGCCGACTGGTCGCACGATCCGAAATACCTGCGGCCGATGCTCCAGGCGCTCGACGGCGGGCCGGGAACGCCACGGCCGGACGGCGCCGACCTCGTCATCGGATCGCGCTATGTCAAGGGCGGCGGCGTGCGTGACTGGGGCCTGCCCCGGCGCATCGTCTCGCGCGGTGGTTCGACCTTCGCGCGCACCATCCTGCGCCTGAGCCCGCACGACCTGACCGGCGCGTACAAGGCCTGGCGCCGCGACGCGCTGGCAGCGACGCCATGGGACGAGCTGCATTCGGGCGGCTACGTCTTCTCCATCGAGATGACGTACCTGGCGACGCGACGCGGCACGCGCATCGTCGAGCTGCCGATCATCTTCACCGACCGGCGCCAGGGTGTCAGCAAGATGTCGCGGCGGATCATCGGCGAGGCGCTGCTGGTCGTGCTCCGGCTGCGCTGGGAGCAGTTCCGGGGTCAACATCCGATGGTCAAGCATCCGGCCCGCGGAGAGGCCAAGGGCGGTTGATGGCCCGGCGCGCATCGACGGCGCCCGGCCGATGACGCGGATCGCCACGGCCGATCCGATCGGACCACCAGCCGGTGCGCGGGTCGTCCTCGACGTCCGTCCGCTCCAGGAGCGCGAGCGAGCGCCGATCACGGCGGCCTACCTCGAGCGGTTGCTGGCGGCGTTCGCCCGCGACCCGATCGACGGCGAATCGTTCGTCGTGCTGCTGCGGGCGCTGCGCGAGGACCCGACGCTGGAGCTCGAACGGGCCGGTCTCGTCGTGGCGGCACGGCGTCGCCTGCCGCCCACCGCGCGCGTCTTCCGCAACGCGGGACTGACCGTCGACTCGTTCCTGCTGCGTGGCGCTGCCCTCCACACGACCAGCGGCGCGCGCGAAGGCGGAGCGGTCGGAGCGCTGTATCACACGGCTGGCGGAGCGGTACCGCTCTTCTCCGGGCTGCCCATCGTGGCCACGCTGCTGGACCTCGCGCCGTGGGAACTCCCCGAGCGGTACGCGGCGACGACGGCGGCGCGCTTCGGGCACCGCCTGCGGGCGCGGACGCTGCGCGATGCGGCACGGGTCATCGTCTCCTCCCGCGCGACCGCGGACGCGGCGAAGCGACTCCTCGGCATCCCGGCTGAGCATCTCTCGGTGGTGCCACTCGCCGCCGACCCGGCCTTCCGACCAGACGCCGGGGATCCCGACCAGATGGCTGCCCTCCGGGCGCGCTTCGACCTGCCGGCACGCTACTTCGTCTTCTCCGGCCGGTACGACGCGCGCAAGGACTTCGCGACGTTGTTCGAGGCGCTCGCGGCGCTGCGGGACCAAAGCTCGTCCGCAGCGACCGGGCTCGGCTGGCCACCGGTCATCGTCCTGGCCGGCGCCTCGGGGGATGAGAACGCCGATTCGCCGGTGGTGGCGCGCGCAGCCCGCAAGGCCGGCGTGGCCGACCTGATCCGACTGACGCCGCGTCTCGACCCGACCGAACTGGCGGTGCTCCAGCACGGCGCGGTGGCGAACGTCCAGCCGGCGTTGAGTGACGGCACCGGCCTTGCCGCCATCGAGGCGCTGGCAGTGGGCATCCCGGTGGTGTGCACGCGCGTCGGTGCGCTGGCCGAAGTGGTCGGTGCCGCGGGCATCATCGTGGAACCTCATGACGCCGCGCATCTGGCCACCGCGCTGCGCGCCATCTGGGAGGGTGGCGCGGTGGCTCGTCAGGTGACGAAGCGGGCACGGGACCGCGCCAACGGACCGCGTCGGACGTGGGATGACGTGGCGCACGAGACACGGGATGTCTACGCCTCGGTGGCTGGCGCCCCGTCGCCGACCGGATCGCCGGCATGACCGCGCGGAAGGGGCATCCTGCTAGGCTAGCCAAGCGACGAGGGGTGGCAGCGAGTGACGCGGAGGGTGGCAGCGTGATGGGCGACGACGGCAAGGACGAGGCGCACCAGACGTTTGCCGCGGCCGAGACGGAAGCGGCGGTCGAAGCGGCCACCGAAGCGGTCGATTCGACCGAGACTCCGGATGCAGCCGCGCCGGACGAAGCTGCCACGTCGACGGACGCGCCGGTGTCAGCCGAGATGACCGATCCGTCGACCGCTTCGGCAGCAGCCGACTGGGTCACGCGCAGCGAAGCCCCCGAACTGACGCCATCGGCAAGCATCGGGCCCGCGGCGGAGGAATGGGACTTCCCGCCCGAGAGTCAGCCTGCGGCCGAGCTGGAGCCGGGCGCCGACGCGACAGCTGATCCCGGCACGACCACCGTGCCGCATCCGGACGGAGATCGAGCCGACCACGTCGATCTCCGTCAGGGCAATGCCGCCAATATCGAAGCCACCACTGTGACCGTGGCCCAATCGGGCGTCAGCCGCATCAACGCCCGCGACGTGACCGTCACCCAGAGCGGCGTCGGCCTCGTCCGGACCGACCTCCTGAAGGTCGAGGACGGCGCCAGCGCCGGACTGGTCATGGCCCGCCGAGCGCAGCTCTCGCCAGGGTCGCGCGTGATGGTCCTCATCACTCGCGGCGCTTCGGGCGATGTCCAGCCGACGCTCGATTGGCGCGGGGCCCTCGCGGTCGTCGTCGGGTACCTCGTGTTCCGACATCTCGTCGGCCGATTGCTCAGACGCTGACGGCAACGAACCAGGGCGTCCAGCGATCGGGTGAACCCTTGACCGCGGCTCCCCGCGTTGAGCACAGGCTGCGCGTGCTCACGGTGATCGGGACGCGCCCAGAGGCGATCAAGCTCGCTCCGGTGATCCTCGCCCTTGATGCGCGGCGTGACGTGGTCGATTCGAGGGTCTGCCTCACGGCACAGCACCGCTCCCTCGTGGATGACGTGCTCGCCGCCTTCGCCATCATCCCGGACCTCGATCTCGGCGTGATGACCGCCGGCCAGACACCCAGCCGGGTGGCGGCGCGCGTCCTCGAGGGGATGGAGCGGGTGCTCGCCGACGAGCAGCCCGATATCGTCATCGTCCAGGGCGACACGACGACGGTCCTGGCGACGACCATCGCCGCCTTCCACGCCGGCATCGCGGTCGCGCATGTCGAGGCTGGGTTACGAACCTACGACCTGCGCCATCCCTTCCCGGAGGAGGCCAACCGGCGCGTCGCGACGATCCTGGCGAGCCTTCATTTCGCAGCCACGCAGGAGGCGCGGCAGAACCTCCTCGCCGAGGGCGTCCATGACGACGCCATCGTCGTCACCGGTAACCCCGGCCTGGACGCGCTGCGGCTCGCCGGCGAGGGCGATCTCGGAGCGACGCCTCCGCCCATCGAGCTGGATCAGCGCGAGCGGATGATCCTGGTCACCGCCCACCGTCGGGAGAGCTTCGGGGCTGACCTCCGGTCGATCTGCGACGCCATCGCTCGCATCGCGAGCGCCCGCCGCGACACGGTCCGGATCGTCTACCCGGTCCATCCGAATCCCAACGTCGAAGGCCCCGTGCGCAGCATCCTCGGCGACATCCCGAACGTGACCCTGCTCGGTCCGCTGCCGTATGCGCAGCTCGTGGCGCTGCTGCGCCGGTCCTACCTGGTGCTGACCGATTCGGGCGGCCTGCAGGAGGAGGGGCCGGCGCTCGGCAAGCCGGTGCTCGTGCTGCGCGAGACCTCGGAACGCCCCGAGGCGGTCGAGGCCGGCGCCGCCATCATCGTCGGACGCGACGCCGACACCATCGTCCGCCAGACGCTCACGCTGCTCGACGACCCGGCGGCGTACGCCAGGATGGCCGTGCCGCGGCCGATCTATGGCGATGGTCACGCGGCCGATCGGATCGTCGCGGCACTGCTGCGATACGCACCGCGATGAGCGCCACCTCGGCGACGCCCATCGATCGGACGGGGCATCCGGCACGATCGCTGCACGTCGGCATCGTGGCCGCCAATCCCTTCCTGTTCGACTCGCGTTTCCTGCACACGGCACTGACCCTTGCTGAGGACGGCCATCGCGTGACCATCCTTGGCTGGGCAGCACCGGGCCTGGCGAGCGAGGAGACCCTTGCTCCCGGCGTCCGCCTCGTGCGCCTCGACGTGCCCCGGCCCATCAGCGATGCACTGCGTCCGTTGCCGCGCGCACTTCGCGTCGGCATCTGCCGCGTGGTCGGGCTCGACTCGATCGCCTCGGTCCTGCCGCCGAACGCCCCGAGGGGGTTGGACCGGCTCCGCCATCCGGTCCGGCGCGTGCTGGAGATCCGCGCCAACACGCGCCGCGTCGGTCCCTGGACGGATCTCGTCGTCGAGGCCGCGCCCAACGTCGAGGTCTTCCACTGCCAGTCGCTCGTGGCGTTACCCGTGGCGCGCGCGGCAGCGCGGCGCGTCGGCGGACGCTTCGTCTATGACGTGGCCGACTACCATTCCGAAGCCGAGCGCCTGGCGCGCATGCCGTGGGTGGTCAGGGAGCTCGTGCGCCGGCGAGAGCGCGACTGGGTCCGCGACGCCTCCGGGTTCCTGGCCGTGAGTGATCCGGTCGCCAAGTTGGTGGCACAACGCTGGAAGGTCGACCGCCCAGCCGTGCTGCTGAACTGCCCGCCGGCGTGGCGCCCCGACGAGCCGGGTCCGCCCGTTTCGGAACTGGTGCGGGAAGCGGCCGGGATCGCGCCTGAGCGACCGATCGTCCTCTTCCAGGGCGGCTTCAGCATCGACCGCGGGCTCGAGGAGCTGGTCGCGGCCATCAGGGAACCGGCGCTCCGCGACCTCGGCGCGGTGGCGGTCTTCATGGGCTACGGCCGCCTGCAGGAGTATCTCGACGCTGCCGCGAGCGCGCAGCCGGACCTCATCAAGGTGCTCCCGGCGGTGCCGGTCGATGAGCTCCTGCCCTGGACCGCGAGTGCCGATGTCTCGTTCGTCGGCCAGCCACCGCGAACGCTGAACCACGCCATGAACCTGCCCAACAAGCTCTTCGAGAGCCTGATGGCCGGCGTCCCGGTGGTCGTCTCGAAGGGCAACGAGCAGTGCCGGCTGGTGACGGCTGAGGCGGTCGGGTCGTGCGCCGATATCGACGACCCGGCGGCCATNNGCCATCCTGGCGGGCACGGCCGAGGAGCGCGCGAAGCTGCGCGCGCACTGCCGCACGGTGGCGCTGACCACCTACACGTGGGACCAGAACGCCGGCGGCCTCGTCGACCTCTACCGCCGCCTGGCCGCCGCGCCGCCGTGAGCCAGACCTCGGTCGCGATCCTCGTCAACAACCCGTTCGTGACCGACGCGCGATCATGGAAGATGGCCTCGACGCTGGCCGCGGCCGGGTACCAGGTGACGGTCGTCGCGCGTGCCGAGGACGGGCTGCCGACGCGTGCCACGGAGGCCGGCTTCGACATCGTGCGCGTCGCGCAGCCAACGCCGTTCGCCCGACTTCCGCGCATGACCCTCCCGCCGGGCGAGGATCGCAGCGACGTCGCGAGCCCGGGACCCGGCGCGACGCGGGTGCAGACATTCGTCGCACGCTCCCGCGCGCTGACGCGGGCGACGGCCGGCCGAACTCTCCAGATGGCTCGCTACCTTCGCCTGACGCGCGTCTGGGCGCGCGACATCGCGGCCGTGATGCCGAAGGCGGATGTCTGGCAGGCGGAGGAGATGGTGATGCTGCCATTGGCGCTCGAGCTGAAGCGGCGACGTGGCGGCCTGGTCGTCTATGACTCGCACGACCTGGATGTCCAGAGTGCCCGTTTCGCGCGGCTCCCCGGACCGTGGCGGCGGCTGCTCGAGCGTGCCGAACGGCGGTGGGCTCGCGCCGCGGACGCGCTCATCTCCGCCAACGCCGGCTACGCCGAGGTGCAGGAACGACTGTGGGGCCGCGAACCGGCGGTCATCTGGAACGGCCCGCCTGACTTCGTGCCGCCAGATCCACCGGAGCATCGATGGCATGAGCGCCTCGGGCTGGCGGCGGACGCGCGGGTGGTGCTCTACCTCGGCCTGGTGATGCCCGGTCGAGGGATCGCCGAGCTCTGCCAGGCGATGGCGCTGGTGCCGCGTGCGGTGCTGGTGGTGGCCGGCTACGGATCGGACTACGAGCGCTACCGTGCCGAAGCCGCTGCGCTGCCGCATGCCGACCGCATCGTCTTCGCGGGGAGCGTCCCCCACGCCAACATCATCGACTTCGTCGCTTCGGCCGACGTAGCCGCGATGCCGGTCCAGGGCGACACGCTCAACCATCGGCTGAACGTTCCCACCAAGCTGTTCGATGCCATGGCGGCAGGCGTGCCGGTCGTCGCAAGCGACCTGCCCGGCATGGCGCCCATCGTCCGCGCCACCGGTTGTGGCGAGTTGTGCGACCCGGACGATCCGGCCGATATCGCGCGGGCCATCCGCGCCATCCTCGAGGCGCCGCCGGAACGGCTTGCCGCCTATCGCGAGGGCGGCCTCTCCGCCGCACGCGGGCCCTACGGCTGGGCTCGCCAGGCCGACGTCCTGCGCAACGTGTACGCCGCGCTACCCATCCGTCGCTGACGCGTCGTACCTCAGCGGCGGAGGATCTCCTCGGTCACGGCGTCCGCGAGCGGCTCGAACGGGAACTCGACCGGCGTCCGCTTCTCGATGACCACCTGCTCGGGCCGCTCGAGCACGCCCATCCTGCCCGATTCGATGAGCATCTGGTCCACCGCCCCCATCGCTCCCGCGAAGATCGTCCAGGTCGGGACGCGGAGCAGCGCCGCTTCGCGGTTCATGGAGCCGCCCGCGCTGATCACGACGTCGGCGGCGAACAGGAGCGAGGGCCCGTCGACGGGGTGCTCGGGGATGATCACCCCGGCGGCACCGGCATACGCGGCGCCCTGCTCCTCGGTCCGCGGCAGGAGCACGACCTGGGCGTTGGCGGCCAGGAGGTGGGCCATGACCGCATCGAAGAGATCGTTGTGGATGCCGCGGTGGTACAGGCTCATCGTCGCCGGAGGGCGCATCACGGCGATCGGCCGGCTGGAGTCCAGCCCGAGTGCCGCCGGGACGGTCGGATCCGGTACGAAGTCGGCCAGCGTGACCTGTTCCTTGAGGCCGTTGATGGGTCGGTACTTCCGCTCAGCCATGCCGAGTCGCGTTAGCGACGCGAGCGGCACGACGGCCGGGAACATGACCTTGTTGGCGAGCTTGAAGTTGACCCGGTGCTCGATGGTCGCGCCTTCGTAGTCCTGGATGACGGTGTTGTGCACGCGCAGCAGGAACGCCGCGACCGAAAGGTCGTTCGATCCGATGCTCACGGCCTGGCCGATGCCCTTGCCCCGGCCGAAGCGTGTCATCGCAGAGCTCCGCTGGGCCAGGTTGATGGCCTTGCCGCGCAGGCTCGCCCCACCGTGGTGACCGACCGTCGTGTGCGGGATGCCGTACAACTCGAGCAGTCCGCGCGTCTGGGCGAAGTCGCGGGCGGTGATGATGGTCTCGACGCCCGCATCGTCCATCCGCCGCAGGATCGGCCGGAAGAAGAGGACCTCCGGGGAGTTGGTGATGTCCAGCCAGACCTTCCGGTGGGCGCTGCTCAAACTGACCCGACCGCAGGCGCCCCGTCCACCGAGCCATAGTACGCTGCGGAGCGAAGTGACACTGCTTGACAAGGTGCGCAACCGGAGCGCGCGGGCGCGACAGCATCGTTGGCGAACGCGGTCGTATCACAGCTCGGAACGGCACATCGTCATCGGCGGTTCGCCGCGCAGTGGGACGACGCTCTTTCGGCGCATCCTGGACCGGCACCCGTCGATCTGTTGCGGGCCGGAGATGAACGTCTACCTGCCCGCGCGCTTCCAGTTCGATCCGCTCGCGGCCCTGTCCGAGGTCCCTGCTGCCGATCTGCGGGCAATGTTCCGCTCGAGCCCCTCGCAGGGCGCGTTCATCGACGCCTTCGCGGCCAGGTACCGGTCGCTGCGCGGGAAGCCGCGCTGGGCCGAGAAGACCCCGTTGAACGTGCGGCACTTCGGCTGGGTCCTCGAGCGCTTCCCGGACGTGCGGCTGGTGCACGTGATCCGCGATGGTCGCGACGCCGTCTGCTCGGCCGCCAAGCACCCAGATCGTCGCTGGGTCGACGGCGCGTGGGTGTGGCAGCTGCATCCCCACTCACTGGAGGATCTGGCGCGCACGTGGGTAACCGACACATCCGCCGGGATGCGCTTCCGGGGGGATCCGCGCTACCGCGAGGTGCGCTACGAGGACCTCGTGACGCGCCCCGACGAGACCCTCCGGGAGCTGTGTGACTTCCTGGGCGAGCCCTTCGATGCGGACGTGCTCGACGGCGAGCAGGGCGACGCGCCCCCCACTCCGGTGCCGACGGCTGGTGCCGCAGTGGCCTCGCCTGATCGCGGGCAGGTCTTCACCCACTCCATCGGTCGGTGGCGGCGCGACATCCCCGCCGCCGAGCTGCCCAAGGTCCTCGCGATCTGCCGAGCCCGCCTCGCTGAACTCGGTTATGGAGACTGATCGATGACGACGGTCGCGGAGTCGAACCGGCCGATCTTCATCGTGGGCGTCGCACGGAGCGGCACCACGCTGGCACGGACCATCCTGCAGCACTCGGGCCAAGTGGCGATCGCGGCGGAGAACCATTTCGTCGGCCATGTCCAGGGCCGGCGGAGCGTGCGGGACGAGTTGCACAGGGTGGGCGATCTCTCGGACGATGCCACGCTGCGTCGCATCGTGGAGCTGATCTACTCGGGCGAACTGGCAAGGCGCATCGGACAGGAGCCGTACTTCGCGTGGCTCGTCAAGGCGGTCGATCGGACGCGGTTCGAGGAGCGACTGCTGGCCGCCGAGCGATCCGACCGGGGCATCTTCAAGCTGATGCTCGACCTGTATGCCGAGAGCAAGGGCATGGCGCGGTCGGGCGAGAAGACCCCTGCCCACGTGCGCCAAGTGGACACGCTGCTCGAGTGGTTCCCCGATGCCCGCGTCGTCCACATGGTCCGCGACCCCCGCGCCATCTACGTCTCCGAGCTTCGACGTCGGCGAGAGCACAATGTCCGCCGATCGTACCGCCTGCTCACGCGGATCCCGGCGGCCTATGCGCTGTACGTGATGCTCAAGACGACGGTCCTCTGGGCCGATGCCGCCGACCTCGACGCAAGCTATGCGCAGCGGTACCCCGACCAGTACCGGCGGCAGCGGTTCGAGGATCTCGTCCAGCATCCGGAGGAGCAGATCACCGACCTTTTCGACTTCCTCGGGCTCGAGGTCACACCCGGGTCCCTCGATCAGAAGGTCGTCTCGGTCGGCTTCAATGTCGGGCGGCAGGGATTCGACGCGGAGGCGGCGACCCGTTGGCGGGGCCAGATCTCTGCCGTACCTTCACGATTCCTCGCCGCCACGCTGGGTGCCCGGATGCGCAGGATGGGCTGCGAGTCGTAGGGCAATCCCGCCCCGGGACCGGGCCGCCACGGCCCTGGGATGCCCGCGGGACTCGCGTTTCGCCCGTCCTGAGATAGACTCCGGGCACGTTGACAACGCGCAAACCCGTGCTCCGGTCCGTTCGGTGGGCTGACCGATGAGCAAAGTCTCCCGGTCGTTGCGCCGCGACGGCTCGGTCCTGAACCAGAAGCTCTCGCCCGGTATCGGACGACGCATCGTCCGCTTCGCGTGGCCGTATCGGAAGAAGCTGCTGGTCTTCGTCGTCCTCATCGTCGTCGACGCCCTGCTCGCGGCGGCCGTGCCGCTCATCTACAAGCAGATCATCGACCAGGGCATCCGCCTCAAGGACACCCAGATGATCCTCATCCTGGGCGTGCTGCTGGCCGTCATCGCCCTGGCTGACGCCGGCCTGGCGGTGTGGGAGCGGTGGATCTCGGCGCGCGTCGGTGAGGGGCTCATCTTCGACATGCGCACCAAGGTCTTCGCGCACTTCCAGAGCATGCCCATCGCCTTCTTCACCCGAACGCAGACGGGTGCCCTGGTAAGCCGCCTCAACAGTGACGTGCTGGATGCGAAGCAGGCCTTCACCGATACCTTCTCGTCGGTCTTCGGCAACATCGTGAGTGTCACCGTCACCATCATCGCGATGCTCATCCTCGCCTGGCAGATCACCCTCGTGGCGCTCGTCATGGTGCCGATGATCATCCTGCCGGCGCGCTGGATGGGGAAGCGCATCCAGGCCATCACGCGCGAGAGCTACACCCTCAACGCGTCGATGACGGCGACCATGATCGAGCGTTTCAATGTCGCCGGCGCGCTGCTCGTCAAGCTGTTCGGGCGACCCCAGAGCGAGATCGAGCGCTTCGAGGATCGAGCCGGCCGCGTCCGCGACATCGGCGTCACGCAGGCCATGTATGCGGCCGTCTTCCGCGCCGCGCTGCTCCTCGCGGCGTCACTCGCCACCGCTCTCGTCTACGGCTGGGGCGGCGTCCTCGCCGCGACCGACGTGCTCGGCATCGGTACCGTCATCGCCCTCACCACCTATCTCAGCCGCCTTTTCGGGCCGCTGACCGCACTCTCCAACGTGCAGGTCGACATCCTGACCGCGCTCGTCTCCTTCGACCGTGTCTTCGAGGTGCTCGACCTGAAGCCGATGATCGTCGAGAAGCCCGACGCGGCGGTCATCCCGCGCGGACCGGCCAGCATCACCTTCGAGCACGTCGACTTCAGCTATCCGACCGCCGACGAGGTCTCGCTGGCGTCGCTCGAATCGGTCGCCGTGCTGGGCCAGATCACCTCGCAGCAGGTGCTCCACGACGTCTCCTTCGAGGCGGCGCCCGGCCATCTGGTGGCGCTCGTCGGACCGTCGGGCGCGGGCAAGACGACCATCAGCCACCTCATCCCGCGCCTGTACGACGTTCGTGCCGGTGCCGTGCGCATCAACGGCGTCGACGTCCGTGACGCGACGCTCGAATCGATCCACGGGATCGTCGGCATGGTCACGCAGGACTCACACATGTTCCACGACACGATCCGCACCAACCTGCTCTACGCCAAGCCGGACGCGACCGAGGCGCAGCTCTTCGAGGCACTCCGCGCGGCGCAGATCCTGCCACTCGTCGAGTCGCTCGAGGAGGGCCTGGACACGCTCGTCGGGGATCGCGGCTATCGCCTCTCCGGCGGCGAGAAGCAGCGGCTCGCCATCGCCCGGTTGTTGCTCAAGGCGCCGGACATCGTCGTCCTCGATGAAGCGACCGCCCATCTCGATTCCGAATCGGAGGCGGCCGTCCAGCAGGCGCTCAAAACCGCCCTCATCGGCCGCACCGCGGTGGTCATCGCCCATCGCCTCTCGACCGTGCGCGAAGCCGACCAGATCCTGGTCATCGTCGACGGACACGTCGTCGAGCGCGGACGGCACGAGGAACTGCTCGCCCTCAACGGTGCCTACGCCGATCTCTACAACGCACAGTTCAAAAGCCAGGACGACTCCGAAAGGGACCGAGCCGCGGCCATCGCGCGCGCCGAAGCGATCGCGTCGGAGGATGCCGCCGTCATCGCCCAGGCCGCCGCCGACGCTGCGGCAACCGAAGAACTCGACGACGAGGAAGACCCGATCGCCGAGACGCTGGGGGCAGCGAGCTGACCGGCGGGTCGCCCATCTTCGTAGTCGGGTTGGCGCGTTCCGGGACGACCATGCTGGCGTCGATGCTGGCCGCCCACCCGAACATCGACTGCGGGGCGGAGACCTTCTTCTTCGCGCGGCTGCCGGGCGACCACCAGCACCTCACCGAGCCTGACAGCTGGCCTGACCCGGCGGTCGACTATGTCTGCTCGCTCCAGGTCGGCGGCGAGGCGATCCACAACCTCTATGGGCAGAGTCGCGAGGCGATCCGGGCCACGCTCGTGACGGCCGACCCGTCGCTGGCCGCGATGCTCGAGTCGCTGACCGTGCCTCGGGCGGCCGCCGCCGGCAAGCCGCGCTGGGCCGAGAAGACGCCCGGCCATCTCCGCCGCGTGCCGCTCATCCGGGCGACGTTCCCCGACGCGAGCATCGTGCGCGTGGTGCGCGACCCGCGGGACGTGGCGATGTCCATGACGCGCGTCCCGTTCGCCAGTGATTCGCTCCTCGTGGACCTGTATGCGTGTGCGCGCAAGGATCGCGCGGCCGAGCCCAAGGTCCGTCGCGATCCACGGCTCCTGACCGTTCGTTACGAGGACCTGGTCACGGACCCGCCGGCCGAACTGCGGCGCATCTGCGACTTCCTGGGTGAGACGTTCGATCCGGCGATGGCGGCCGGCGGCCGGACGCGCGATGGCGTCGCGACGGCCGGCGAGTGGTGGAAGCAGAACGCCTCGGAGGCGCCGGACGCATCTCGCGTCGAGGCGTGGCGCCGCGAGATGGCCGAGCCCGACCAGCGGGCGGCCGCCGTCATCTGCCATGACATGATCGTCCGACACGACTACCCGGGCGCGCTGCCGATCCGGCGCATCGTGGTCATCGAGCCCGAGGGCGAGGCGTTCGTCCGCCACTCCGAATCGGTCGCGCTCCAGCTTGCGCTGGGTGGCGTGGTCATCCGTCGCGGTCGCTCGGGTCGGGCGAAGGGCGGCGATATCGTCTACTGGCCGCGTGACGGGCGCGATCCCTGGCGGCTCGGTCGCCGCCGGCGGGCCCAGGCCCGCCGCCTGGCACGCATGGCCGGGCTCCTCGCACGGCGCCGCGTGGCACGGCGCGCGGCCGTTCGCGTCCGACCTGGACCACCGACAGGGAGCGGCGTCGCGACGCGCGTGGCCGGGCTGATGCTCCGCGTCCTCGGCAGAGAGATGACACCGGATCAGTGGTTGGCGTCGTTGGGCGTCGCGGCCGCGCCCGGCACGGATGGAGCTGCGCCTCCGCAGGCCGAGCTGCGCTAGACTACGTCGCCGCCGCCGGAGCGCGCGCCGTCGCTCGCGAACTCGCGTCGAGACACACGCCTTCCCCCCACCGCACCGGTTGAACATGACCATCCGTCCCGCCAAGACCGACCGTCCCGTCCGCCGCAAGGCGCCATCGGACTCTGAGGACCGCTTCCAGTTCCTGGTCACCATCGGCTTCATCGTCATCGTCGCGTCGGTCGTGGTGATCCTCATCGGCAGCGTCGCTCTCGGTTACTACAACTCGCATCTGAAGCCGATCGCCACGGTGGGCGGCGTGGGCATCACGCGCGATGACTGGTCGGCGCGCGTCGACCTGACCAACTTCCGGATCGGCCGGGCGGAGAGCGACGTGCGCGAGGCGCTGGCAGCCGGCCTCATCGACCAGGCCACGGCCGACGATCGCACCTCGACGCTGACGACCGCCCAGAACGATGTCGAGAACCAGTCGCTCAACGACCTCATCGATCTCAACTACGAGGCGGAGCTGGCCGCCTCCAAAGGCATCACGGTCAGCGACGCGGACGTCGACGCCGCCATCGCACTCGAGGGTTCGACCCAGGAGCGGCGCCAGATCGAGGCCATCTTCGTGGCGCCGGACACCTCGACCTCGTTGGGATCGACCACGCCGGCCGAGGACCAGGCTGCTCTCGCCAGTGCCCAGGCAGCCGTCACCGCCATCGGATCGGGCATGCCCTGGGCGCAGGCCGCGCAGATCTACAGCACCGATTCCAGCAACGCCACCGGTGGCGAGTACGGCATCATCACCGCCCAGAACACCACCGACGCCGCCTGGGTCAAGGCGCTCTTCGCGCTGCCGGTGGGCGGTACCACCGACATCATCAAGGGCGCCGACGGTATCTACCGCATCGGCCGCGTGACGCAGATCCTGCCTGGCTCGGTTGACCCCACGTTCCTCCCGACACTCGAGCAGAACGTCAGCCTCGCGACCTATCGGGCCAACGTCAAGCTTGAGAAGGCGGCCACCGAGCTGAGTGACAAGGTCACCAGCGACGCGACGAGCGCCCAGGTCGACCAGGTCCACCTGGCCGAGATCGACGTTCTCGGCACTCCCGGCGACGACTCGACCGGCGAGGGCGAGATCCGAGCGAGCCACATCCTGTATTCCCCGAACCACGACTCGCAGGGCGCGGCCGCCCTCGACCCGAGCGACCCGGCCTGGGCAACGGCACTCGCCTCGGCCCAGGCCACGGCCGACAAGATGAAGGCCATCACCGACGTCACGCAGCGCGAGGCGGCGTTCGCGGCGCTCGCCAAGACGGACAGCGACGACACATCATCTGGGGCGCAGGGCGGCGACCTCGGCTGGTTCGTCCATACATGTGCCACGGATGCCGCCAGCACCTGCTCGGCGATGGTCGCCGAATTCGCCGACCCGCTGTTCAGCAACAAGGCGCTCCAGGTGGGCGACATCGTCGGGCCGGTCAAGAGCGCCTTCGGGTACCACGTGATCATGTTCATGGGCCGCCGAGAGTCGACCGATCAGCGCCTCCAGGACGTCGAGAACGCGCTCAGCGTGACCGGCGCCGACTTCGCCACCGTCGCCAAGGCGCATTCCGAGGGCGATTCGGCCGCCAACGGGGGCGATCTCGGCTGGATGGTCAAGCAACAGGTCCCGACCGAGGCGGCGGACATCGTCTTCGGCACCATCCCTGGCCAGGTCACCAAGGCCATCACCGAAACCGATGGCTATCACATCTACCACGTCATCGAGCGCGGTCCCCGCGCCCTCGATCCGAACCAGGTCTCGCTGATCACGGGCTCCGCGTTCTCGGACTACTACTCGGCGGCGAAATCGGCGGCCGTCGCTGACGGCACGATCTGGACCGACCCCGCCGTCCTGAGTCCGGCGAGCCCGTCACCGAGTTGAGCCTGGGCGCCTGCGTCTGGTTCACCGGCCTCTCCGGCTCGGGAAAGTCGACAACGGCGGCAGCACTCGTGCCGCTCATCCGTCGCGCCGGGCGCGAGGTCACCGTGCTCGACGGTGACGTGGTCAGGACGCATCTCTCGGCCGGCCTCGGCTTCTCGCGCGAAGACCGCGACACGAACGTGCGGCGGATCGGGTTCGTGGCCACCGAGGTGGTGCGGCACGGCGGCATCTGCGTGGCCAGCGTGGTCAGCCCGTACCGTGCCACGCGTGACGCCGTGCGCGCCATGGTCGGGCCGGGCTTCATCGAAGTGTTCGTCGACACGCCCATCGAGGTTTGCGAGCGCCGCGACGTCAAGGGCCTCTACGCCAAGGCGCGACGGGGCCAGCTCACCGGCATGACCGGCATCGACGATCCCTATGAACCGCCGCTCCATCCGGAGCTCCATCTCAAGACGATGGAGGCGACCGCCAGGCAGAACGCGCGGCTCGTCCTGAAGTTCCTCGAGGAGCGCGGCGTGCTCGACCCGCAGCCGCTGGAACCGGCCCGCTCAGAACGCTGAGGATCAGGTGGCTTCGCGCAGGTAGCGCGCCATCGCGCGTGCGGCCTTGCCGCGGTGAGATGCCCGGTTCTTCTCGGCGGCGCTGAGCTGCCCGACGGTCCGCCCGCCGATGGGCTCCGTGGCCGGTTCGAAGATCGGGTCGTACCCGAAGCCGCCGCTCCCCCTGGGCACCACGGCGATCCGCCCTTCGTATGTGCCTGCGCGGGTGACCACCCGACGCCGCCCTCCGGATGCGGTCCAACCCGGGTCGAAGTACGCGAGGACACATCGGTAGCGCGCGGTCCGCTCGGCCGGCGGCACGCCCTCGAGTTCGGCGAGCAACTTGGCATTGTTCTGCGCGTCGGTCGCGTTCTCGCCGGCATACCGGCGCGTGCGGACGCCGGGCCGCCCACCGAGCGCGTCGACCTCCAGGCCCGAATCGTCGGCCAGGGTGGGCGATCCGGTGAGTCGGCCGTAGAACCGCGCCTTGATGATGGCGTTGCCGCGGAAGGAGGCGGCGTCTTCCACGGCTTCCTCCTCGACGCCGATGTCGTCGAGGCTGACCAACTCGAAGCCGTCCAGGCCGAGCAGCGCGCGCAGCTCCTGCAACTTGTGATGTGACCGCGTCGCGATGAGCAGGCGGCGCCGGCCGCCGTGACTGCCGGCCGTCGAGGTCACGCGCCCACCCTCACGGGCGAATGATCGCTCCCACGATGGCCTTGGCCTGTTCATCGAAGAGCCGGCGCAGTCCGTCGTCGGCGAGCGCCAGCAGACGATCCATCTGGGCCCGGTCGAACGGCTTGCCCTCGGCCGTACCCTGGACCTCGACATAGTGGCCATCGTCCGTGCCGACCACGTTGAAGTCGACGTCGGCGTGTGAATCTTCGGAATAGTCGAGGTCGAGGAGCGGCGTGCCGTCGACCATGCCGACGCTCACGGCCGCGATCCGCGTCGCCAGGGCCCGTTCCAGGCCGCGTCGCTTGAGGGCGATGGCGAGCGCCACGTACCCGCCGGTGATGGACGCGGTGCGCGTGCCGCCATCGGCCTGGAGGACGTCGCAGTCGATGGTCACGGTGCGCTCGCCGAGCGCCGCCGTGTCAACGGCCACGCGCAGCGAACGCCCGATCAGCCGCTGGATCTCGTGGGTGCGGCCGCCCGGCCGTCCCTTGACCGATTCGCGCTGGCTTCGCTCCGAGGTGGAGGCGGGCAGCATCGAATATTCGGCCGTCACCCAGCCCGTGCCCTTGCCGCGCAGGTGCGGCGGGATGCGGTCCTCGACGGTCGCGGCGCACAGGACATGCGTATCGCCCATCCGGATGAGGCACGAGGCCGCGGCCCATTTCTGGACGTCGAGGGTCATCGAGACGGGCCGGATCTGGCCGGACGTGCGACCGTCGGCACGGAAGCGCATCCCGCCGCCGATGCTCATGCCGCACTCCCGGTGGCGCTGCCGGCCATCGCGTCGGCGGCCGCCGACTCCTCGCGCTCCTGCGCCTTGGCGCGCTGCCAGAGCGCATCGAGCTCATCCAGCCCGAGGGCCCGGAGTTCGACCTCGTCAGCCAGCGCGAACCGTTCGACCTTGGCGAAGCGGGCGGCGAACTTCCGACTGGCAGCCCGTAGCGACGCCTCGGGATCGATGGCCAGCTTGCGCCCGAGGTTGACGACGACGAAGAGCAGGTCGCCGAACTCCTCATTGCGTCCGCGCTGGTCGGTCGCGCTCAGCAGTTCCACGGCTTCCTCCTCGATCTTGTCGATGACACCTTCCAGGTCCGGCCAGTCATAGCCGAGGCTGGCGGCACGTTCCTGCATCTCGTTAGCGTAAGCAAGTGCTGGCAGCGCCTTCGAGAGGCCGGCGAAGGCGGCCGGCATGTCGCGTTCGATGGGCTTGGCCGGGGCATCGGCGCGTTCGGTCGCCTTGATGTTCTCCCAGTTACGGATGACCTCGGCGGCGGTATCGGCTTCGACATCGCCGAAGACGTGCGGGTGGCGCCGCACGATCTTGGCGATGATCGAACGATAGACATCGGTCAGGTCGAAGACACCCGCTTCGGCGCCGTATTGCGCATGGAGGACGATCTGGAGCAGCAGGTCGCCAAGCTCCTCGGCGAGTTGCGGCGTCGAGCCGTTCTCGAGCGCGTCGTAGACCTCGTACGTCTCCTCGATCAGGAACTTGCGCAGCGTCAGGTGATCCTGCTCGCGGTCCCATGGGCAACCGTCCGGGGCACGGAGGCGTGCAGCCAGCCACGGCAGACCGTGCGGCGACGCCCACGTGTCCACCGCCGAGAGCGCGGGCAGGAGCAGCGGCTCGCGGCCCAGGCGGCCGGGTTCCAGCGTGGCCAGCGTCGCGTCCGCCGCGTCGCCGAGCGCCAGGACCGGATGCTCGGCCGGGTAGAGGTGGCGCAGCAGCGTGAGCGGGTCCGAGCCATGGGCGGCGCGCCCGGGCAAGACGGCCGGATCGAAACCTTCGACCACCGGGGCCGCCGTACCGTCCGACGTACCGTCCGATGCCGGCAGGATGAGCAGCGCCATTCCAGGGTCGAACGGGCGCTTCGCCATGGTGTCCGGCGCAACGATCTGCAGGCCGTCGGCCGCCCTGACAGCGTGTCGTCGCTCGATCTCGCCAAGCAGTTCGCTCATCGGCGCCAGCCTACCCCGCCCTTCGGAGCCGCGTCGCCTCGAAGGGTCGGGGACGTCGTTGACTGTGGACTAGTCCTGTTTGCGCATAATCCCGCGCCACGTGCCGGGTCGAGCCCCGACGCAGCCGATGTTCCCGGCCAGGCGCAAACCACCGTAGCGTTCGGCGCGACCCGATGGGTGAGTTTGCGGGGAGCCTCCAAACTCGCGAGCGGGCTGAGCGTGACGGTGGCGCGGCGCAGCTCGGGACGAGCCCATGCCGCCGCGATCCGGGCGAGACGCCCACGGGCACGGTGCCGAGCGCTACGTCCATTCGCATCTGACCATAAGCGGCGGATGGCAGCGCCCATTCGAACGGGCGCCGTCGAAGTCGGCATCGTGTGGGACCGCGCCCGGCTGCCACGGGCTGCCACGGGCTGCCATGGGCTGCCATGGGCTGCCACGGGCTGCCATGGGCTGCCATGGGCTGCCATGGGCTGCCGCGGAGGGTCACCTGGGGACGGTCGTTATCATCGACATGTTCCCAAGGTCGAGGTCAACGTAGGCCGGGTCAGTCCGTGCACTGAAGGGCGGAAGATGCATTCGAACCGGCCCTTTCGAGACCCGCCCGGTCGAATCCGCTGGCGCGCTCGCCAGCAGGCCGAGCCCGAAGAGCCGATCCTCGCCGAGCTCTTCAGCGTGGAGCGGCTGGAGCAGCACGCGCAGACCCTTGCCGCTGCGCAGAGGGTCACCGCCACACCACATCGCGGACATGATGTCCAGCCCCGCATCGCTGAGAACGGCCGCGTCCTGCTGGAGTCCTACCGCGTGCTCGCCCGGGCCATCAAGGACGAACGATGGATCACGCCAGCCGCCGAATGGCTTGTCGACAATTTCCACATCGTGGACGAGCAGCTCCGCGAGATCCGCGACGACCTGCCCCCGCACTACTACGCGGAGCTCCCCAAGCTCGCCGAAGGCCATCTGGAGGGCTACCCGCGGGTCCTTGGTCTCGCCTGGGCCTACGTCGCGCACACGGATAGCCGCTTCGAACCGGAGAGCCTGCGGCGCATGGTGCGCGCGTACCAGGGCGTGGAGCCGCTGACGCTCGGCGAGCTATGGGCGATCGCGATCAGCCTCAGGATCCTCCTCGTCGACAATCTCCGTCGCCAGGCGGAGCAGATCGTGGGGAGCCGGGAAGCTCGGCAGATGGCGGACGAGCTCGCGGACGGCCTGCTCGGCCTGGGCACGGACAGCCCGGAGGCTGCGGCAGCAGCTCTGAGTCGGCTCTCGCGCGCGGCGCTACCGACGGCGGCGCGCGTCCAGCTCTTCCAGCGCCTGCGCGATCAGGACCCGACGGTCACGCCGGCCCTGCGGTGGCTGGAGGAGCCTCTCGCGGCTCAGGGGACCGCGGCCGACGAGATGGTCCGCCTCGAGCAACGACGCCAGGCGACGATGAACGTGACGGTCCGAAACGTGATCACGAGCATGCGCCACATCTCGTGGTTCGACTGGGCCGGGTTCGTCGAAAGCGTCAGCCTGGTCGACGAGGTCCTGGCTGCACGAAGTGGCTTCGGGAAGATGGACTTCGCGACTCGAGATCGCTACCGGCATCGGATCGAAGAGCTCGCCCGGCGTTCGGGTCGGACCGAGGTTGATGTCGCGCGGACGGCAGCAGCGATGGCGGAAGCCGCGCCTTTGGCTGACGATGTCGAACCGTCCGCTGCGGCTCGGCGCCGAGATCCCGGCTACTACCTGATCTCCGATGGGCACGCCGCGTTGGAGCGTGCCCTCGACGTTCGAGTGCCATTGGCGGGGCGCGTGCGTCGTGCCTACATTCGATCCGCCACGAGCGGCTATCTCGGAACGCTTGCGCTGGTCACGCTGCTCCTCGTCGCCGTCCCGCTCCTGCTGTCCGGGGATGGCGGTGCCGCGGATGCCGGAATCCTCCTCGTCGCGCTCCTCGCGCTCGGCCCGGCCTCCGACCTCGCGATCGCCCTCGTCAACCGGGCCGTCACGAATGTGCTGGGCCCGAGACCGCTGCCCCGGCTTGATCTTGACGCAGGCGTGCCGTCCCAGCTGCGGACGCTGGTCGTCGTGCCGACGCTCTTCCACAGCCAGGCGGATATCGAGGCCCAGGTCGGCCGGCTGGAAGTCCACTACCTGGCGAATCGCGAAGGCGATCTTCGGTTCGCGTTGCTGTCGGATTGGCTCGACGCCCCGACCGAGCATGTCGCCGGCGATGACGAGCTCCTCTCGACGGCGGCGGCGGCGATCGACCGGCTCAACGAGCGCCACGGTGAGGCTCCCGGGGGCGGCGCCCGGTTCCTCCTCTTCCACCGCAGGCGACGCTGGAACGAGGCCGAAGGGCGCTGGATGGGCTGGGAGCGCAAGCGCGGCAAGCTCCACGAGCTCAACGGCCTCCTGCGCGGCTCGGCGACGACCGAGATCCTGATCTCCGGGCGGGCTGCTTCGACACCACCGGTGAACGTGCGCTACGTGGTCACGCTCGACGCTGATACGCGGCTGCCCAGGGGAGCGGTGGGGCGGCTCGTCGGGACGATGGCCCACCCACTGAACCAGCCGACGTTCGATCCGAGCGTGGATCGGGTGACCGAGGGCTATGGCGTGCTCCAGCCACGGATCACGTCGACGCTCCCGGCCGAGCATGAGGCATCGATCTTCCAGGGGATCTACTCGGGATCGGCCGGGATCGACCCATATGCGTCCGCCGTCTCGGACGTCTACCAGGATCTGTTCCGGGAGGGGAGCTTCACGGGCAAGGGGATCTACGACATCGACGCGTTCAGCGCGGCGATGGCCGGACGGGTACAGGAGAACACACTCCTCAGTCACGACCTGTTCGAGGGCGTATTCGCGCGCGCCGGGCTGGTGACCGACGTCGAGCTCTTCGACGAATTCCCTTCGAACTACCTGGTTTCGGCGGCTCGCCAGCACCGATGGGCGCGGGGTGACTGGCAGCTCCTGCCCTGGATCCTCGGCCGGGCGCGCGACGTCACGGGTCAGCGGAGGCGGCCTTCCGTGCCCGGCATCGCGCGCTGGAAGATGGTCGACAACCTGCGCCGGACACTGTCCGCCCCGCTCACCCTGGCCACGCTCGTCGCGGCCTGGACGCTCTCTTCGATCTCCGCTGGCATCTGGACCGCGTTCGTCCTGGCTTCATTGGTCATTCCGCCGACGCTGCCGGTCCTGGCGGGACTGCTGCCGCGACGTCGCGGCATCTCCAAGCGCAGCCACATGCGAGCCGTAGGCGCGGACATCGCCCTCGCCGCGGCGCAGGTAGGGCTAAGCGTCGCGCTCCTCGCACACCAGGCGTGGCTGATGATCGACGCGATCGTGCGGACGTTGACACGATTGTTCGTCACTCGGCGGAGGCTCCTTGAATGGACGACCGCCGCGCAGGCCAAGGCCAGCCACGACCTCGATCTCCTGGGGTTCTACCGGCAGATGGCGGGCGGCGTCGCGATCGGGGCCGTCACCGCGATCCTCGTCATCATCGTCAAGCCTGGCGCGGGCTTGATCGCGGCGCCATTCATCGCACTGTGGTTGCTCTCGCCCGCGGTCGCCCGATGGGTCAGCCTGCCACCTCCGGCATCGGCCGCTGAACAGCTTTCGATCGGCGACGCCCGGGCACTTCGCCTGACCGCTCGCCGGACGTGGCGGTTCTTCGAGGCCTTCGTCGGGCCGGAGGACAACGGGCTCCCGCCCGACAACTTCCAGGACGATCCCAGTCCGGTCGTGGCCCACCGCACCTCGCCCACGAACATCGGGATGTACCTGCTGGCGACCGTGACCGCCCGCGACTTTGGTTGGATCGGGACCCTCGAGATGGTGGACCGCCTGGAGGCGACGCTTGCGACCATCGGACGGCTCGAGCGTTTCCATGGGCATCTGTACAACTGGTACGACACGCGCGACCTGCATCGCCTCGAGCCGGCCTACGTGTCGTCAGTCGACAGCGGCAATCTTGCCGGGGACCTGCTCGTGCTGTCCAACGCCTGCCGCCAGATGATCGATCAGCCGCTTCCGGTGGCGGCGGCATTGGCCGGGATCGAGGACGCCGTGACACTGGCTCGTCGTGCGTCTGACGCGATCATCGGCGACCGAGAGCTCTCGGCAGAGTCTGGCGCCATCGTCCCCACCACGCCCGAGGCTTGGGTGGCGCGACTGGGCGAACTCTCCGACCAGGTCCGGACGTTGTCGGACATCTCCGCGGCCGCCACAGCAGCGCCCGGATACGGCGCGGAAGATGACCTTACGACCTGGGCCACGGCCGCTCGGCTGGCTGTGGACAGCCACGCCCAGGACCTCGCGCTGCTGCGGTCCTTGCCGCTGGCGACCACATTCTCGACCATCGCCCAGCTGTCAGAGCCGGCGGTCCGCGAGACGGGCGAAGAGGCGCCGGCCGCGGCGATGCTGGTGCGGCGCCTCCAGGCGATCGCCGATCAGGCCCAGCAGCTGTTCCGCGAAACGGACTTCAAGTTCCTGTTCGACCCGACCCGCAAGCTCTTCTCGATCGGGTTTCGGGTCCAGGACGGCTCGCTCGATCCGAGCTACTACGACCTTCTCGCCTCCGAGGCCCGCCTCGCCAGTTTCCTCGCCATCGCCAAGGGGGATGTCGCCGCGGACCACTGGTTCCGGCTTGGCCGCGCACTGACGCCCGTCGGTCGCGGCTCCGCCCTGATCTCGTGGTCCGGGTCCATGTTCGAGTACCTCATGCCTGCCCTCCTGATGCGCGCGCCCACCCTGACCCTGCTCGACCACACGTACCGACTGGTGGTCGCGCGCCAGAAGAGCTATGCGGCTGAGCGCGGCGTGCCCTGGGGGATCTCCGAATCGGCATTCAACGCGCGCGACCTCCAGCAGACATACCAGTATTCGAGCTTCGGTGTCCCTGGCCTCGGCCTGCAGCGGGGGCTGGGCGAGGATCTCGTGGTGGCTCCATACGCGACCGCCCTCGGGGCGATGATCCAGCCTGAGGCCGCCGTCCGGAACTTCGCGCGCTTGACTGAGATCGGCGCGAGCGGGCAGTACGGCTTTCGCGAGGCGCTCGACTTCACGGCGCGCCGGCTACCCGAAGGGAGTTCGGTCGCGATCGTGAAGAGCTACATGGCCCACCACCAGGGGATGGCGCTCGTGGCCATCGGAAACGTCCTCAATGACCACGTGATGGTCGAGCGCTTCCATGCCGACCCGCTCGTCGAGGCGACGGAGCTGCTGCTCCAGGAGCGGATGCCGCGCGACATGCTCGTGGCTCGACCACGTGCCGAAGACGTGAAGAGCGCGGCCGATGTGCGCGATCTCGTGCCACCGGTCCTCCGTCATTTCACCTCGCCCAACGACGCCATCCCGAGGACGCACGTGCTGTCGAACGGGCGGTATGCGGTCATGGTCACGGCCGCGGGATCCGGCTACAGCCGCTGGCGCGACGTGGCCGTGACCCGCTGGCGCGAGGATGTGACGCGCGACTCATGGGGCAGCTATCTCTTCCTGCGCGACGTGCACACGGGTGCCGTGTGGTCGGCGGGTCACCAGCCAAGCGGCATCGAAGCAGACAGCTACGAGGTCAACTACTCGGAGGATCACGCTGATTTCTCCCGTCGCGATGGCTCGATCGCGACCGCCTTGACGATCGTCGTGTCGGCCGAGCATGACGCTGAGATCCGCCGCGTCTCGCTGACCAATCTTGGCTCTCGTGCTCGGGAGATCGAGCTGACGTCGTACGCAGAGATCGTTCTCGCGCCACAGGCGGCCGATATCGCGCACCCGGCATTCCAGAACCTGTTCGTGCAGACCGAGTTCGCCCCCGATATCGGTGCCCTCCTGGCGACGCGCCGGCCACGATCCAAGGACGAGGCGCCCATCTGGGCCGCCCATGTCGCAGCGGTCGAGGGCGCGACCGGCGGGGTCGTCGAGTACGAAACGGATCGAGCACGCTTTCTCGGTCGGGACCGGTCGCTGCGCTCGCCGGTCTCGGTCATCGACGGGCGCCCACTCTCGAACACGGTCGGCGCCGTGCTCGACCCGATCTTCAGCCTACGGTGCCGGGTCACGCTCGCACCCGGCGCGACCGTCCACGCGATCTTCTCCACGGTCGTCGCCGATTCACGCGAGGAGGTCCTGGACCTGGCCGACAAGTACCGTGAGTCGGCGACCTACGAACGCGCCGCGACCCTGGCCTGGACGCAGGCCCAGGTCCAGCTCCATCACCTGGGTATCGGCGGAGACGAGGCCCATCTCTTCCAGCGCCTGGCCAATCGGATCCTCTATTCGGACCCATCGCTGCGGCCGGAGCCGAGCCTGCTGGCCCGCAACGAGTGGGGCGCACCCCGCCTGTGGGCCCACGGCATCTCGGGCGACCTGCCCATCGTCATCGTGCGGATCGACGCGACCGAGGAGCTGGACATCGTTCGGCAGTTGCTTCGCGCTCACGAATACTGGCGGCTGAAGCTCATCGATGTCGACCTCGTGATCCTCAACGAAGAGGGTGTCACGTACGCCCAGGGTCTCAACGATGCGCTGGCCAGCCTCGTCCGGACGAGCCAGTCCGACCTCGTGCACGACAGCCATCCGAGCCACGGCGGCGTGTACATCCTGAGGGGCGATCAGCTGTCCGCCGAGGATCGCACGGTCCTCCAAACGGCCGCACGAGCCGTCCTGCTGAGCCGCCGAGGCAGCCTTGCCGATCAGGTCATACGTCTGGAGCGTCCTGGGAGGATCGCTCGGCCCGCGGCTGTGGCCACGTCCCTGCCGGCGAGGAGCGAGCCCGCCACGCCGCGCCCGGAACTCGAGTTCTTCAACGGGCTCGGCGGCTTTGCCGATGGCGGCGGCGAGTACGTCGTCGTCCTCGGCCCCGGACAGACCACGCCGGCGCCGTGGTTGAACGTCATCGCCAACGCCTCGTTCGGGTTCCAGGTCTCCGAGTCCGGGTCGGGCTACACGTGGTCCGGGAACAGTCGCGAGAACCAGCTCACCCCGTGGTCCAATGACCCGGTCGCTGATCCGGTGAGCGAGGCGATCTACGTACGGGATGACGACAGCGACGAGCTATGGGGTCCGACAGCCCAGCCGACCAGATCCGAGGCGTCGACGTACATGGCGCGTCATGGGGCGGGATACAGCCGGTTCGAGCATCTGCGCGACGGCATCAAGCTCGACCTCGTCCAGTTCGTCCCGGTCGACGACCCCGTGAAGATCTCGGTTCTGACCATCGAGAACCGATCCGGGCGCTCACGGCGCCTGTCCGTGACCGCCTATGCCGAATGGGCGCTGGGCACTTCGCGCGCGTCGAGTGCCCCATGGATCGTCACGGCGCTGGACCCGGAGACGCAGGCGATCTTCGTGCGCAACCCGTGGAATACCGAGTTCGGCGGCCGCGTCGCCTTTCTTGACCTCGGTGGCCGGCAGACATCGTGGACGGCTGATCGGACCGAGTTCCTCGGACGCAATGGCGCTCCAGACCGCCCCGCCGGCTTGGACCGCGGCTACCGGCTGCTCGGAAGCGTCGGTGCTGGCATGGATCCGTGCGCCGCTCTTCAGACCTCTTTGGAGCTCGCCGATGGGGCGCGGACCCAGGTCCTCGTGCTGCTTGGGGAGGCTGCCGAGGCCACCGCGGCGGCCGACCTGATCCGGCGTGCGCGGTCGGCCGACCAGGAGGCGACGCTGCGGGAGGTCGCGCGCCAATGGGACGATGTCCAGCGGGCCGTCCAGGTGCGGACGCCCGACCGCTCGATGGACATCCTGCTCAACCGCTGGCTCATCTACCAGACCCTCGCCTGTCGCCTTTGGGCGAGGACCGCCTTCTACCAGGCAGGCGGCGCGTACGGGTTCAGAGACCAGCTCCAGGACGTCATCGCGCTGCTGACCGCCAAGCCCGACCTCGCACGAGAGCATCTCCTGAGGGCGGCTGCACGTCAATTCACCGAGGGTGACGTGCAGCATTGGTGGCATCCGCCCTCGGGCCGGGGTGTCCGGACCCGGATCTCGGACGATCGGCTCTGGCTCCCATATGCGGTCGCTCGCTACCTCGCAGTCACCGACGACACAGCGGTCCTCGACGAGCCCATCCCCTACCTTGATGGACCGACGCTGCGGCCGGACCAGACGGACGCCTATTTCCAGCCGGAGCGCTCGCCGGAGTCGGCTTCGCTGTTCGACCATTGCGCGGCGGCTCTCGACCGGAGCCTCGCGGTCGGCGTGCACGGGCTCCCGCTCATGGGGTCGGGCGACTGGAACGACGGCATGAACCGAGTGGGTCACGAGGGCCGGGGCGAGAGCGTCTGGCTGGGCTGGTTCCTCTACACGGTCCTGGCGGCCTTCGCGCCGATCGCGGAGGCCCGCGGTCAGCGCCCTCGCGCGGAGAGCTGGCGAGCCCGCATGAAGGCGCTCCAGCGGGCACTCGAGCGAAGCGGCTGGGACGGTGACTGGTATCGCCGAGCCTTCTTCGACGATGGCACCCCGCTTGGCTCCGCTGTGAATGCCGAGTGTCGGATCGACTCGATCGCCCAATCCTGGAGCGTCCTGTCCGGCGCCGCCAGCACTCCCCACGCGGAGCGGGCGATGGCGGCGGTGGATGAGTACCTCGTCCGACGCGGTGACGGTCTCGTGCTCCTATTCACGCCGCCGTTCGACCATTCCGACGTCGATCCGGGTTACGTCAAGGGATATCTGCCGGGCGTCAGGGAGAATGGCGGCCAATACACCCATGGGGCCATCTGGTCGGTACTCGCTTTCGCCGCGCTGGGAGACGGTGACAAGGCGAGCGAGCTCTTCTCCATCCTGAATCCCATCAACCACGCCAGCACCCAGGCGGGGGTCGACCGCTACAAGGTCGAGCCGTACGTCATGGCTGCCGACGTATACGCCGAACCGCCGCACGTCGGGCGAGGCGGCTGGACCTGGTACACGGGGTCGGCGGGGTGGATGTACCAGGCGGGCATCGAGTGGATCCTGGGATTCCGCTTACGCGGAGCGATACTGCTGCTCGATCCCTGCATCCCCCACGCCTGGCCAGGATTCGAGATCGATTTCCGCCACCACTCCGCGAGATACGAGATCGTGGTCGAGAACCCCCACGGCGTCAGCCGCGGGGTGGCATCTTCGGAACTCGACGGACAGGTGCTGCCGGGCAAAGGCGCTGCGATCCCGCTCGTCGACGACGGTGCCACGCACCGCATCCGCGTCGTGCTCGGCTAGCCCGGCACCGATTTGGATGGTAGCCGACAACGTAGTATGGCGAACGCAGGCGAGCCAAAAGGCGCTTCGAACCCCCCAAGTACGACCTTGTGAGGCGAGGCGAGAGTCGTCCCGTTCCGGGAGAGCAGACCACAGTGACTGGAGGAAGTGCCATGAAGGGCCGCATCGCCCGAACGCTGGCTGCCACGACCATCCTTACCCTGGTCTTGGTGGGACTCATTCCGGCTGCGGTGCAGGCCGCGACCACGGCGGTGAGCTGCCCGACGGATGATCTGCAGGTCGCCATCACCGCGTCGACCCCCGGCGACACCCTGCAGGTCTCGGGCACCTGCACCGGCACGTTCACCATCGACCGGGACCTCACGCTTCAGGGCGATCCCACCGCCACGCTTGATGGCGGAAACGCGGGCACGACGCTCAGCATCAACGGTGGCGTGACGGCCACGGTCGATTCCATCACCATCACCGGCGGCCAGGGCGGAGCAGGGTCAGCCGGCACCGACGGCACCGCGGGGACGACCGGCTGCAACGCCGGGGCGGACTTTCCTTGTGGAGGGCCCGGCTCATTCGCCACCGACGGAGGCAACGGCGGGAACGGAACCAACGCGGGCGCGGGTGCGCCCGGCGGCATCAGTAACGCCGGCACCTTGATCCTGACGAACTCGACCGTCACCGGCAACACCGGCGGCACCGGCG